>JAZJZJ010000277.1:0-1926 GCA_040389925.1 Pseudomonadota bacterium | reverse complement strand
CCGCATGGGCGACCTGGCCGGCAACGACATCGGCTGGTACATCCGCAAGCGCCGCAACGCCGAGCAGCCGGGCATGCGCTACAGCAAGACCGCCGACCTGCTGTGCGAACTGGGCCGCTTCGGCCAGAAGACCAGCGCCGGCTGGTACGACTATGTGCCGGGCAAGCGCGACGCGATTCCGAGCAAGCTCGTGACCGACATGATCGAGAAACATCGCGCCGATCTCGGCATCACGCCGCGCAAGATCAGCGACGACGAGATCGTGCACCGGCTCGTCTACGCGCTGGTCAACGAAGGCGCGAAGATCGTCGACGAGGGCATCGCGATGCGCGCGTCCGACATCGACATGGTCTACCTCACCGGCTACGGTTTCCCGCTGCACCGCGGCGGGCCGATGAACTACGCCGATCAGGTCGGGCTGTTCAATGTGGTCGGCGCGATGAAGCGCTTCGCGGCGAACCCGGCGGACGACGCCGGGTTCTGGCAGCCGGCGCCGCTGCTGGCGAAGCTGGCAGCCGAAGGTCGCTCTTTCAGCTGATCGGCCGACATGCGCAAGCTCTTCACGCTGCTGGGCATCGTCGTCATCGCACTGGCCGTGGCGGTCGGGGCGAAGACGCTGCTGATGCCGTCGCGTCAGCTCGCCGTCGCACCGGCCACGCCGGTGAAGGTCGATGTGGCGGCGGCCGCCGATCGGCTCGGTGCGGCGGTGCGGCTGAAGACGATCGCGTCGCGCGACGATGTCGACGCGAACGCGGCCGAGTTCGCTGCGCTGCATGCGTTGCTGCAATCGAGCTTCCCGAAGGCGCATGCGGTGCTGCAGCGCGAAGTTGTCGGCACCTACGGCCTCGTTTACACATGGCCCGGCAGCGATCCCAAAGCCCCAGGCATCGGCCTGATGGCGCACCAGGACGTGGTGCCGATCGCACCCGGCACCGAAGGCGACTGGCAACAACCGCCGTTCTCCGGTGTTTTGCGCGACGGCTTCGTCTGGGGCCGCGGTTCGTGGGACGACAAGGGCAACCTGATGTCGATGATGGAGGCGGTCGAACTGCTCGCCGCCTCGGGCTTCAAGCCGCGTCAGACGATCCACCTGATCTTCGGCCAGGACGAAGAGATCGGCGGCGTGCGCGGCGCCGCGCAGATCGCCAAGCTGTTCAAGGAGCGCGGCATTCACCTGCAATTCATCGTCGACGAGGGCTTGCTGATCACCGAAGGCGTGCTCGCCGGCCTGAGCAAACCGGCCGCGCTGGTCGGCGTCGCCGAGAAGGGCTACCTCTCGGTGCAGCTGACCGCGAGCGCGACACCCGGCCACTCGTCGATGCCGCCGCCCGAGGCCGGGCAGTCGGCGATCGGGATGATGAGCGTGGCGCTCGCGCGCCTCGAAGACCAGCAAATGCCGCTCGCGGTGCGCGGCCTGTCGCGCGAAATGTTCGAGACGATCGCGCCCGAGATGAACGGCATGAACCGCGTCTTCCTGTCGAACCTGTGGCTGTTCAAGCCGGTGATCGAGCAGCAGTTGAAGAAGGCCGCGTCGACCTCCGCGATGATGCGCACGACGACCGCACTGACGGTCGCCAGCGCCGGCAATGCCGACAACGTACTGCCGGGCCGGGCGAACGCGACCGTCAACTTCCGCCTTGCGCCGGGCGACAGCAGCGATGCGATCGTCGAGCACGTCAATGCGGTCGTGAAGAACCCGGCGATCAAGGTGCAGAAGGCCGAAGGCTTCTCCGAGGCATCCAAGGTCGCCGCGATCGACGCACCGGGTTTCCAGCTGATCAACAAGACGCTGCGCCAGTTGCACCCCGACGTGGTCGTCGCGCCGGGCCTGATGTTGGGTGCAACCGATTCGCGCCACTTCGATGGCGTCGCCGACAACATCTACAAGTTCTCGCCGGTGCGCGCGAAGCCCGAAGACCTGAAGCG
>JAZJZJ010000276.1:0-1703 GCA_040389925.1 Pseudomonadota bacterium | reverse complement strand
CATGATCGGCTTGCCGGTGTTCGACACCATCAGGCCGCGGCGCAGGCCGTCGGACGAGCCCAGCGCGATCGTGCGCACCACGCCGTCGCCGAGTTGCTGCTGGACTTCGAGGGTCAGCTCGCCGCCTTCCATCTTCAGCGCGTCGTAGACCTTGGGCATCGCGTTGCGGGGGAACTCGACGTCCACCACCGCGCCGATGCACTGAACAATTTTGCCGTCAGCCATGATTTTTCCTTTTGCTCGAATCGTGTGTCTTAGACCGCTGCCGCACCGGCGACGATCTCGGAAAGTTCTTTGGTGATCGCCGCCTGGCGCGTGCGGTTGTAGATCAGCTTCAGTTCGCCGATCAGGTTGCCCGCGTTGTCGGTCGCCGCCTTCATCGCGACCATGCGCGCCGAATGCTCCGAGGCCATGTTCTCGGCCAAGGCCTGGAACACCAGCGCTTCGGTGTAGCGCAGCAGCAGTTCGTCGATCACGGTCGCCGCGTCGGGCTCGTAGATGTAGTCCCAGCCGTGGGTTTGACCGTCGGCGGCCTTGTCGGCAGCCAGGCTCTCGGCCGACAGCGGCAGCAGTTGCACGACCACCGGCTCCTGCTTGATCGTGTTGATGAACTTCGTGTAGCTCAGGTACACGGCCGACAGCTTGCCTTCGGCATACGCGTCGAGCAGCACCTTGACCGGGCCGATCAGTTTTTCGAGCGTCGGCTTGTCGCCGAGGTGGGTCGCGTGCGAGACGACGCGCGCGCCGATCCGGTTCAAAAAGCCGTAACCCTTGTTGCCGATCGCGACCGCTTCGATCTTCTGACCGGCCGCTTCGAGTTCCTTGAACTTGTTCGTCACGGCCCGCAACACGTTGGTGTTGAGGCCGCCGCACAGGCCCTTGTCGGTGGTCACGAGGATCATGCCGGCGGTCTTCGCCGACGTGTTCGTCACCATGAACGGGTGCTTGTACTCGGGCGTCGCCGTCGAGAGATTCGCCGCGAGGCTGCGGATCTTCTCGGCGTACGGGCGCGCCGCGCGCATGCGCTCCTGCGCCTTGCGCATCTTCGCGACCGAGACCATTTCCATGGCCTTGGTGATCTTCTTCGTGTTCTCGAAGCTCTTGATCTTGCCGCGTATCTCTTTGCCTGCTGCCATTCGGCCGCTCCTTCTATGAAGTGATCGTCGTCAGGTGACTGGGATCAGGCAAAAGACTTCTTGAACGCGGTGATCGCGGTCGTCAACTCGGCTTCGGCATCCTTGTCGAGCGCCTTCGTATCCTCGATCTTCTTCAGCATCGCGGCGTGGCTGGTCTTCAGGTGCGTGTGCAGGCCGTGTTCGAAGCTCAGGATCTTCTTCACGTCGATGTCGTCCATGAAGCCCTTGTTGACCGCGAACAGCGTCGCACCCATCAGGCTGATCGACTGCGGCGAGTACTGGTTCTGCTTCAGCAGTTCGGTCACGCGCGCGCCGCGGTCGAGCTGCTTGCGGGTGGCTTCGTCGAGGTCGGAGGCGAACTGCGCGAACGCCGCCAGTTCACGGTACTGCGCCAGGTCGGTACGGATACCGCCCGATTGGCCCTTGATGATCTTGGTCTGCGCCGACGAGCCGACGCGCGACACCGAAATACCGGCGTTGATCGCCGGGCGAATGCCGGCGTTGAACAGCGAGGTTTCCAGGAAGATCTGGCCGTCGGTGATCGAGATCACGTTGGTCGGCACGAAC
>JAZJZJ010000275.1:0-5556 GCA_040389925.1 Pseudomonadota bacterium | reverse complement strand
CGCGCTCGAGGACTACCAGATCGACATCATGATCGGCGAAGGCCCGGCCGCGCGCTCGATCAAGCTCGATCTGCAACCGTTCACGCTGATCGGCGCGACCACCCGCGCCGGCATGCTCACCAACCCGCTGCGCGACCGCTTCGGCATCGTCGCACGGCTGGAGTTCTACACGCCCGAAGAGCTCGCGCGCATCGTGCGCCGCTCGGCCGGTCTGCTGAAGGTGCCGACCGACGACGAGGGCGCGTTCGAGATCGCGCGCCGCTCGCGCGGCACGCCGCGCATCGCGAACCGGCTGCTGCGCCGCGTGCGCGACTACGCCGACGTGAAGGCCGACGGCCGCATCGGCAAGGCGCTGGCCGACAAGGCGCTGAAGATGCTCGACGTCGATGCACACGGCCTCGACCTGATGGACCGCAAGATCCTCGAGGCGATCGTGCACCGCTTCGACGGCGGGCCGGTCGGCCTCGACAATGTGGCCGCGGCGATCGGCGAGGAGCGCGACACGATCGAGGACGTGATCGAGCCGTACCTGATCCAGCAGGGCTACCTGCAGCGCACGCCGCGCGGCCGGGTCGCGACACCGGCCGCGTACCGGCACCTGGGCGTCACGCCGCCGAAGGTCTCGGGCGCGCCGGATCTGTTCGAGCCTTGACTGCCGATCGGCGGAGCGGGATCAAGCCGGCTTGACCTGCGACACTGGAGCTATCCCGCGGAGGGCCACGGCGTTGCTCGCCGAGCGCGGCGGGTGGCCGTCGACGCGAGGTTAAGGAGGAGGCTGGGCGCAGCTCAGCCGGGGGACACGAGTGGCGGCGGTCACCCGTCGCGCTCGGCCCGCTCGGCCCGCCGAGAAAGTCCTACTTCGCCGCTTTGCGCCGCTGCAGCCACGCCAGCAATTCGCCGACGAAGCCCTTGCGGAACGCAATCACGCAGACGACGAAGATCACGCCGATGATCACGTTGATCCACGAGCCGACCTGGTCGGCGAGGAAGTTCTGCAGGCCGATGATCGTGAACGCGCCGATGACCGGGCCGGCGAAGGTGCCCATGCCGCCGAGCAGCGTCATCAGCACGACCTCGCCCGAGAGCGACCAGTGCGCATCGGTCAGCGACGCGAAGCCGAGCACCAGCGTCTTCATCGAGCCGGCGAGGCCGGCGATCGCGGTCGAGAGCACGAACGCGAGCAGCTTGTAGCGGTCGACGTCGTAGCCCAGCGAAACGGCACGCGGCTCGTTCTCGCGGATCGCCTTCAGCACCTGGCCATACGGCGAATGCACGATGCGGATGATGAACAGAAACACCGCGACGAACACCGCGAGCACGACGTAGTACAGCACCTTGTCGTCGGCCAGCGAGAGCAGCCCGAACAGCTTGCCGCGCGGCACGCCCTGCAAGCCGTCTTCGCCGCCGGTGAACGGCGCCTGCAGAAAGACGAAGTAGATCATCTGCGCCATCGCCAGCGTGACCATCGCAAAGTAGATGCCTTGGCGGCGGATCGCGATCAGGCCGACGGCCAGCCCGCACGCGCCCGCGATCAGCGTGCCGGCGAGCACGCCGAGTTCCGGCGACCAGCCGGCCGAGCGCACCAGCCAGCCGGTGGCATAGGCCGCGGCGCCGAGGTAGGCGGCATGGCCGAACGAGAGCAGCCCGGTATAGCCGAGCAGCAGGTTGAACGCGCACGCGAAGATCGCGTAGCACAGCGCCTTCATCATGAAGATCGGGTACAGGCCGATGAACGGCGCCGCAACCAGCAGCGCGAAGCCGGCCCACAGCGCGATGCGGCTCAGGCGCCGGATGTCGTTGTTTGAACTGTCGGCAGCCGCGCTCATGTCTGCCTCCAAGGCGCTGCGCGCCCGGCCCCAAAGGGGCGTTCGACTGTCTTGAGACGGCTCGGCCTCAGGCTCATCACTTTTCCTTCCCGAACAAGCCGGCTGGCCGGATCATCAACACGATGGCCATGATCACGAACACGACGATGCTCGAGGCCTCGGGGTAGAACACCTTGGTCAGGCCTTCGATGATGCCCAGGCCCAGCCCGGTCAGGATCGAGCCGAGGATCGAACCCATGCCGCCGATCACGACGACCGCGAACACGACGATGATCAGGTTGCTGCCCATCAGCGGCGTGATCTGGATCACCGGCGCCGCGAGCACGCCGGCGAGTGCCGCCAAGCCGGCACCGGCACCATAGGTCAGCATCACCATCACCGGCACGTTGATGCCGAAGGCCTGCACCAGTGCCGGGTTCTCGGTGCCGGCGCGCAGATACGCGCCCAGGCGGGTGCGTTCGATCGTGAACCAGGTGCCCAGGCAGATCACCAGCGAGGCGAACACCACCCACGCGCGGTAGTTCGGCAGCACCATGAAGCCGAGGTTGGTCGCGCCCTGCAGCAGCTCGGGCACCGGGTACTGCTGACCCGAGACACCGAAGTAATCGCGGAACACACCCTCCGCGATCAGCGCCAGGCCGAAGGTCAGCAACAGGCCGTAGATCGGGTCGATCTTGTACAGGTGCTTGAGCAACGTGCGCTCGATCACGACACCCACCGCACCCACCACGATCGGCGCGATCACCAGCGCGAACCAGTAGTTCAGGCCGAAACTGTCGAGCAGCACGAAGGCCACGTAGGCACCGATCATGTACAGCGCGCCGTGCGCGAAGTTCACGATGCCGAGCAGGCCGAAGATCACCGCCAGCCCCAGGCTCAGCATCGCGTAGAACGAGCCGTTCACGAGGCCGAGCAGCAACTGGCCGAGAAAGGCCTGGATCGGGATGCCGAAGATTTCCATGGGGCGCGTACGTGGTTTGGCCGAAGCGCCGCCCGACGCGTCGTTCGTCAGGCGGCGGGGTTCAGCGGATTACTTCCAGAGGGCGCACTTCGATTCGGCCTTGGTCGTCCAGGCCGTGTCGCCCTTGAAGGTTTCGGCGACCTTGTAGTAGTCCCACGGCTCGGTCGACTCGGCCGGCGTCTTGACCTGCATCAGGTACATGTCGTGCACCATGCGGCCGTCGTCGCGGATGTAGCCGCCCTTGGCGAAGATGTCGTTGACCTTGGTCTTCTTCAGTTGCGCCATGACCTTGTCGGCGTCGTCGCTGCCCACGGCCTTGACGGCGTTCAGGTAGTTCAGCGCGGCCGAGTAGTCACCCGCCTGGATCGACGACGGCATGCGCTTGATCTTCTCGAAGAAGCCGCGGCTCCAGGCGCGCGAATCGGCGTCGCGATTCCAGTACCAGCTGTCGGTCAGGTACATGCCCTGCGTCGCCTTCAGGCCGAGCGAGTGGATGTCGTTGATGAACATCAGCAGGCCGGCGAGTTTCATCGTCTTGGTGATGCCGAACTCGTTGGCCGCCTTGATCGAGTTGATCGTGTCGCCGCCGGCGTTCGCCAAGCCCAGGATCTGCGCCTTGCTCGACTGCGCCTGCAACAGGAACGACGAGAAATCGCTCGCCGACAGCGGGTGTTTGACCGAGCCGACGATCGTGCCGCCGGCCGCCTTGACGACCGCCGAGGTGTCGTTCTGCAGCTGCGCGCCGAACGCGTAGTCGGCCGTCAGGAAGTACCAGCTCTTGCCGCCGGCCTTCACGACCGCGTTGCCGGTGCCCTTGGCGAGCGCGACCGTGTCGTAGGCCCAGTGCACGGTGTACGGCGAGCACTGCTCGTTGGTCAGCGCCGAGGTCGCGGCACCGACCGAAATGAACACCTTCTTCTTCTCGAGCGCGATCTTGGACATCGCCAAGCTGGTGCCCGAGCTGGTGCCGCCGACGAGCATGTCCAAGCCCTGCGTGTCGAACCACTCGCGCGCCTTCGCGGCGGCGACGTCCGGCTTGTTCTGGTGGTCGGCGACCAGCAATTCAATCTTCTTGCCGGCAACGTTGCCGCCGACCGCCGCGATCGCCATCCGGATCGCTTCGGCGCCGGCCGGGCCGTCGATGTCGGCGTACAGGCCCGACAGGTCGGTGATGAAACCGATCTTGATCGTGTCGCCCGAGATCTGGGCCTGCGCCGAGGCACCGAACAGGGTGGTCGCAGCAAGTGCGCAGGCAGCAGAGAGTTGGGTCAATTTCATCGAAGTCTCCTTGTGGGAACAGGTTGAATCGGGTTGGAACAGGAAATGGCGCCGATCAGACACCGAGGTACTCATGCAGCCGCTCCAGGCGCGACGGCAATTCGGCTTGCGTGAACTCCTGGATGACCTGGCCGTGCTCCATCACCATGAAGCGATCGGCCAGCGGCGCGGCGAAGCGGAAGTTCTGTTCGACCATCACGATGGTGTAGCCCTGCTGACGCAGCGCGACGACCATCTCGGCGAGCTTCTGGACGATCACCGGGGCGAGGCCCTCGGAGATCTCGTCGAGCAGCAGCAACCGTGCGCCGGTGCGCAGGATGCGTGCGACCGCGAGCATCTGCTGCTCGCCGCCCGACAGGCGCGTGCCCTGGCTGTTGGCGCGCTCCTTCAGGTTCGGGAACATCGCGTAGATCTGCTCGACGCTCATGCCGCCTTCGGCCAGCGTCGGCGGCAGCATCAGGTTTTCTTCGCACGACAGGCTCGAGAAGATGCCGCGCTCTTCGGGGCAGTAGCCGAGGCCGAGCCGGGCGATTCGGTGCGTGGACATGCCGGTCGTCTCGGTGCCGCGCACCTTGATCGACCCCTTGCGCGCGCCGATCAGGCCCATGATCGAACGCATCGTGCTGGTACGACCGGCACCGTTGCGGCCGAGCAAGGTGACGACCTCGCCTTCGTTGACGTGGAAGTTCACGCCATGCAGCACGTGCGACTCGCCGTACCAGCCGTGCAGGTCCTTGACTTCGAGGAAGGGCACGGCCATCAGTGCGCCCCTTTCAGTTCGACGTTGGCCGAGCCCATGTAGGCCTCGATCACGGCGGGATTCTTCGACACCTCTTCATACGGCCCCTCGGCCAGCGTCGCGCCGCGCTGCAGCACCGTGATCGTGTCGGCGATGCTGGCGACCACGCTCATGTTGTGTTCGACCATCAGCACCGTGCGGCTCGCCGCGACCTTCTTGATCAGCTGGCGGATGCGGTCGACGTCTTCGAGGCCCATGCCTTGCGTGGGTTCGTCGAGCAGCATCAGCTTCGGGTCCATCGCGAGCGTGGTTGCGATCTCGAGTGCGCGCTTGCGGCCGTAGCTGAGCTCGACCGCGGGGATGCGCGCGTAGGGTTCGAGATCGACCTCACGCAGCAGCGCGAGCGCCTGGTCGTCGAGGGTTTCGAGCGAGCGCTCCGGCCTCCAGAAATGGAACGAGGTGCCGAGCTTGCGCTGCAGCGCGACGCGCACGTTCTCGAGCACGCTCAGGTGCGGAAACACCGCCGAGATCTGGAACGAGCGGATCACGCCGCGCCGGGCAATGTGGGCCGGCTTTTCGGGCGTGATGTCGGTACCGTCGAACAGGATTTGGCCGCTCGTCGGAATCAGGAACTTGGTCAGCAGATTGAAGCAGGTCGTCTTGCCGGCGCCGTTCGGGCCGATCAGCGCGTGGATGCTGCCGCGCCTGACCTTCAGATCGACCTTGCTGACCGCGACGAAGCCCTTGAACTC
>JAZJZJ010000274.1:0-7943 GCA_040389925.1 Pseudomonadota bacterium | reverse complement strand
CCAGGCCAAGGGCATCGTGCCCGACGTGATGCTCGACGAGACCGCCGAAGGCAATCTGTTCGCCGCGCTGCGCACCCGCGAAGCCGATCTCGAGAAGCATCTGCAGAGCGGCCAAGGCCCCGAGGTCAAGGACGAAGCCCGCGACAAGGCGCGCGAAGAAGCCCGCAAGAAACTCGAAGAAGAAGCCATCAAGCGCGCCGCCGCCCCGGCCAAAGCGCCGGTCGAATTCGGCAGCGCCGAAGACTTCCAGCTCGCGCAGGCGCTGAACCGCCTGAAGGGCAAGCCGGTGCTGGTCAGCAAGACCGCCGTCGAGCGCAAGGCCGAGGCCGAAACCGTCAACTGATCCCGCCTCGATTCACCCGAACGCCCGCGCGACCCGCGGGCGTTTTTGTTTGTATGCTCGAAGCATGAATGACGACCAGCTGCTGCGCTACTCGCGCCACATCCTGCTCGATGAATTGGGCATCGAAGGCCAGCAGCGGCTGCTCGCGGCAAAAGCGCTGGTGATCGGCGCGGGCGGGCTGGGTTCGCCGGTGGCGCTGTACCTTGCGACGGCCGGCGTCGGCACGCTCACGATCGTCGACGACGACACGGTCGACCTGACGAACCTGCAGCGCCAGATCGTCCACAACGTCGCGCGCATCGGCCAACCGAAGGCCGCGTCGGCCGCGCAGACCTTGCACGCGATCAACCCGGAAGTGCGCGTGAACGCGTTGTGCGAGCGCGCCGACGCCGCGCGCTTGGCCGAGCTCGTCGCCAGCGCCGATGTGGTCATCGACTGCAGCGACAACTTCGCCACGCGTCACGCCATCAACGCCGCGTGCGTCGGGCACGCCAAGCCGCTGGTCTCGGGTGCCGCGATCGGCTTCGACGGCCAGATCTCGGTGTATGACACGCGCGATGCCGCGAAGCCTTGCTACGCCTGCCTGTTCCCGCCCGATGCGGTGTTCGAGGAGGTGCGCTGCGCGACGATGGGCGTGTTCGCGCCACTGGTGGGCATCATCGGCAGCTTGCAGGCGGCCGAGGCACTGAAGCTGCTGGCCGGCGTCGGCAGCTCGCTCGCCGGGCGGCTGCAGATGCTCGATGCGCGCACGATGGAGTGGACCGAGATCGCGATGACACGCACGCCCGGTTGCCCGGTATGCGGCCACCGAGGTGGCTGATCACTCCGCCGTGATCTTCGCGCTCGCGATCACCTTCGCCCAACGCTGAACCTCGTCGTTCAGGAACAGCGCGAACTTGTCGGCCACGCGCGCGTCGACGCGAAAGCCCTGGGTACGGGCCCGCTCCTCGACATCCGGCGCCGCCAGAATTCTGACGACTTCGGCGCTGATCTTGTTGACGATGGCGTCGGGCGTGCCGGCCGGCGCCATCATCGCGGTCCAGTTCTCGACCAGCAGGGTCGGCATGCCGGCCTCGGCCGTCGTCGGTGCGTCGGGCGCCGCCGGGTGACGGGCGCTGCTGGCGATCGCGAGCGCGCGCAGCTTGCCGCTCTTCACATGCGCGATCGACTCGGGAAAGTTCGAGAAGATCACATCGAGCTGGCCACCGATCAGGTCGCTGATTGCCGGCGCGCCGCCCTTGTACGGCACGTGCTGGATGTCGGTCTTGGCGATGTCGTTGAACAGCGCCAGCGTCAGGTGCGGTGGCGTGCCGTTGCCGCTCGAGCCGGCGTTCAGCTTGCCGGTTTTGGCGGCAGCGACCAGATCCTTGAAGTTCTGGAGCTTGCTCGACGTCGGCACCACGATCAGCATCGGCGAACCGGCCAGCAGCGCGACCGGCTTCAGGTCTTTCAGCAGGTTGTACGGCGCCTTCGGAAACAGCGTGTGGTTCGCCGCGTGGCTCAGCGTGATCGCCAGCAGCGTGCCGCCATCGGGCGGCGACTTGGCGGCCGCGTCGGCACCGATCTGGCCACCGCTGCCGGGCTTGTTGTCGACGACGACGTTGACCTTCCAGCGCTCGCCGAGCTGCTGGCCGACGATGCGCGCCATCACGTCGGTGAGGCCGCCGGGCGGGAACGGCACGATGTAGCGCAGCGTCGCGCCGGCTTTCGGGTAGTCGCTCGCCTGGGCCCGGGCGGCGGCGGGCAGCGCTGCGGCGGCGAGCGCGCCCAGCATCAATTCTCTTCGTTGCATGTTCGGTGTCTCCGTTGATTCGGCCCGCATGCTGCCGCGGGGTGCGGCATGCTGCAAGCCTGGATTGGGCATATCGATCCCTGAAATTCTTCTACGCGATCGTGAGGCTCGCCACCAGCGCGTCGGCGACGTTCAAGCCCTCGGCCTGCGCCTTTGCGAGCAGCGCCTCGCGCCGCGCGCCGGGCAGGCGCACGCCGTCATCGACCAGCATCTCGCGCACCAGCACCTCGACGCGGTCGAGAAAGCCTTCGCGGCCGGCCAGTGCATCGGGGTCGATCACGATGAAGGTCTGGCCGATGCGCGGGCGGTTGCCCTCGTCGACAAAGAAGCTCGAGGCCTCGAAGCCGAAGTTCGCGCCGATCAATGCCGTGACGAGCAGCTCGACGACGAGCGCGAGCATCGCGCCCTTCGGGCTCGACACGGCGCCGATCGGCAGCATCGAGCCTTCGAGCCCGGCCTTCGGGTCGGTCGTCGGGTTGCCTTGCGCGTCGAGTGCCCAGCCGGCGGGAATCGCCTTGCCGTCTTTCGCCGCGACCATCAGCTTGCCGCGCGCGACTTCGCTCAGGCTCAGGTCGATCATCAGCGGCACCGCGTCGCCGCGCCGCGGAAAGATCGCTGCGATCGGGTTCGTGCCGAAAATCGGGTGCTTGCCGCCCGCGGCCGGCATCGCCGACGGCGAGTTCGCGAAGCCGAGGCCGACCATGCCGGCCTCGGCGGCCGAGCGCAGGTGATCGATCACGACACCGCAGTGGTGGCTGTTCGTGACGCCGACGACACTGATGCCGAACTCGCGCGCGCGGGCGATCGCCTCCGTCACCGCGAGTTCGCAGGCCGCGAACGCGAGGCCCTCTTGCGCATCGACGACCGCCGCCGCGCCTCTGGACTTGATCACCGTTGGCGCCGCCGCGCCGTTGACGCGGCCATTGCGCAAATGCCCGCTGTACTGTGCGACGCGGCTCAGTCCGTGCGATGCCAGCCCTTGCGCCTCGGCGAGCACGAGCGCCCGCGCGGTCGCCTGCGCCATCGCGAGGCTCGCGCCGGCGGCCTGCAGGGCTGCGGCGACGAGGCCGCGCGCTTCGTCCATGGTGATCCGGGCCATCAGGCGAGTTCCTCCAGCACGCGTTGCGCGATCATGAACGACACGCGCTCGTTCGACTCACCGGAGACGCCGGCGATGTGCGGTGTCAGCACCAAGTTCGGGCAGCCGGCGAACACGCCGCCGGCGGGCATCGGTTCGGCCTCGAACACGTCGAGTGCGGCGCCACCGAGGTGGCCGCGCTTCAATGCCGCCGCGAGTGCCGCTTCGTCGACGACGCCGCCACGTGCCGAGTTGATCAGCACCGCACCCGGCTTCATGGCCGCGATGCGCTTCGCGTCGAACAGATTGCGGGTCGACGCGACGAGCGGCACGTGCAGGCTGATCACGTCGGCGCGCGCGGTGAGCTCATCGAGACCCACACACACGACGCCGGCCTGCGCGAACGCCGGACTGGACGCGTCCATCATCGCGTCGTGCGCGATCACGTTCATGCCGATGCCGTGCGCGAGCTTCGCGGTCAGCTGGCCGATCGAGCCGAAGCCGACCAAGCCGAGCGTCTTGCCGCCGATCTCGCGGCCGCTGCTGAGCGCGTTGCGCGGCCATTGGCCGGCGACAACATCGCCGGTCGCCTGATAGGCGCCGCGCAGCAGCAACATGGCGGTCGCGATGACGTATTCGGCCACGCTCAGCGCGTTGGCGCCGGTCGCGGGAATCACCTTGATGCCGCGCGCTTCGCAGGCCGTCACGTCGATGTTGTCGAGCCCCACGCCGAGCCGGCCGACGACCCGGCAGGTCGCCAGCGCCGCCAGCAACTCGCCGCGCACCTGCGTGCGGTTGCGCACGACGATCACGTCGGCATCCGCCGCCTCGGCGTGCAAGCGCACCGCGTCGTCCACCAGCTTCGGGTCGTAGAGCACGTCGTGCTTCGCCCTCAGCTGCGCGACGGCGCGCTCGTCCATGAACTCGGTAATGACGATGCGCGCCATCGCGGTCAGGCGGACTCGAACAGGCGCGTCATCACGAACTCGCGATGCCCCAGTGCCTCGGCCGCCGTCAAGCGCCCGTTCGCGGTGCGCAGCATGCACTCGAGCAGCTTGTCACCGGCCTGGTCGAGGTTGATTTCGCGCTGCAGCAGCCCCGACGTGTCGACATCGATGTGCTCGCTCATCAGCCGCACGGTGCGCGGGTTCGAGCAGATCTTGATCACCGGCACGATCGCGTTGCCGATCACATTGCCCTGCCCCGTCGGGAAGAAGTGCACCGCGTAGCCCGAGGCCGCGCACAAGGTCACCATCTCGGCCGCCGCGCTCGACGAGTCCATGAACCACAGACCCGGGTGGGTCGGCATCTCGGCCTTGTCGATCACGCCGTCGACCGTGCACTTCTTGCCGATCTTCTGGATGTTGCCGAGCGCCTTCTCCTCGATCGTCGTCAGACCGCCGGCAATGTTGCCCTTGGTCGGCTGCGAGTCGGAGAGGTCGCTGGTCTTGTGGCGGTTGATCATGTCCTGGTAGCGATTGAACATGAACATGAACTGGTCGCGCACCTCGGTGGTCGCGCAACGCTCGGCCACGATCTTCTCGCCGCCGGTGATCTCCGAGGTTTCGCCGAAGCACAGGTAGTTGCCGAGCGGATGCAGCTTGTCGAAGGCGTTGCCGACGGTCGGGTTCGCGCCGCAGCCGCTGGTCGTGTCGCTCTCGCCGCACTTGGTCGAGACCCACAGTTCGCTGACCGCGCAGGCCTCGCGCTGCTTCTCGCTCGCCCATTGCACGTACTCGCGCGCGGCCTTGCTGGCCTTCATGATGGTCTCGTGGTCGCCGTGGCCCTCGATGCCGAAGCCGATCACCGGCTTGCCGGTCTTGGCGATGCCGTCGACGACCTTCTTGGTCCAGCTGTCTTCGATGCCGATCACGACGACCGCGGCCACGTTCGGATTGCAGCCCGCGCCGATCAGCGTGCGGAAGTGCAGGTCGAGGTCGGCGCCGAACTGCAGGCGGCCGTACGGGTGCGGGATCGCCATCGTGCCCTTGATGTTGTGCGCAACGGCCTCGGCCGAGGCGTTCGACAAGTCGTCGAGCGGCAGGATGATGACGTGGTTGCGAACGCCGACGCGGCCGTTCTCGCGGCGGTAGCCGAGGAAGGTGGTGCTGTTATCGATGATGGACATTTGGAGTTCCTTGTAAGGCTGCAGCGGCCCTTCAGGCCGCGAGTTGATTCCGGCTGCGATCCCCACCAACGTGGGGCCCCGCTTTCGCCTTCATCAGCTCACCAGCGCTTGGTTTTGATGTTCTGGACGTGGGCATGTTCGCCCGCCTTGATCGGCGCGACGACCTTGCCCATGTCGATGCCGTACTTCAGGACGGTGTCGCCGACGGCCATGTCTTTCAGCGCGACCTTGTGGCCGATCGGGATGTCCTGCCTGGCCTGGACCTTGATCATCTTGTCTTCGTCCATGATCCAGCCGGTCATGTCGGTGCCGGCCTTCACGCCTTCGACGACCACGACCGCCACGGTGTCGTGTGCGTCGTGCAATACGAAGTGAATCATCTGCTGTCTCCTTGATGGACCTGTTTGAACAGGGCGCACTGTCGGCCGGCCGCGTCAAGCTGTCAAATCACTCATCTAGATGACCTATTTCACATGAATGATCTGCATGTACACTTCGACACATGCAGACCGCCATGTCCGCCCCGCTGTTCGAGGCCATCGCGCCCGAAACAGCCGGCATGCCGCTGTACCGGGTCGTCAAGCGCTCGCTGCTGACCGCGATCGAGTCGGGCAGTTGCCCGCCGGGCGAGACGCTGCCGAGCGAGACCGAGATCGCCGGCGCGATGGGCGTCTCGATCGGCACGCTGCGCCGGGCCGTCGACGAACTCGCCGCCGAGCACATTCTTGTGCGGCGCCAGGGGCGCGGCACCTTCGTCGCCACGCACAGCACCGACCGCTTTCTGTTCCAGTTCTTCCACGTCGAACGCGCCGATGGTCTGCGCGAGGCGCCGCTCGTCGATCTGGTTTCGTTCGAACGCCTGCGCGCCGACGACGAACCCGCCGAGGCACTGCAGCTGCGCATCGGCGACCCGGTGATCCAGATCGAGAACCGGCTGCGCCTGCAGGGCCGCGCAGTGATCTACGACCGGCTCACCTTGCCGTCGACGCTCTTCAAGGGTCTGACCGAGAAGCGCTTTCGCGAGCGGCCGGGCACGATTTACCAGCTCTACCAATCGGACTTCGGCATCAGCGTGCTGCGCGCGAAGGAGCGCGCCCGGGCGAGCGCGGCCGACCGCAACGCGGCGCGCGTGCTGGGCCTGCCGCTCGGTCAGCCCGTCATGCAGGTGCGCCGCACCGCACTGACCTTCGGCGACCGGCCCGTCGAGCACCGGATATCGATCATCAACACGGCACATCACGACTACGTGAACCTGCTGTCTCGACCCGCGGGGAAACATGACTAGTCTGACAACCGATCTCCTGAAGGCCGCACGCGCGGCAGAGCAGGCGGCCTACGCGGCAGGGACGCACTTGCAGGCGTCGCGATCCCGCCTGTCCGAGATCGTGATCACGCACAAGGCGCCCGGCGACGTGGTCGGCGCGATCGATCACGAGGCGCGGACGCTGGTCCGCGACGTCGTGAGGCGGCACTTCCCTGACCACGGCTTCATCGGTGAAGAGGGCGGCGGCGACGCGGAGCCGCTGGCGAGCGGGCGCCCGGCCTGGATCATCGAGCCGCTCGACGGCACCGCGAACTACCTGCGCGGCTACCCGCAGTACGCGGTCACGATCGCACTGATCGAAGCCGGCGAGCCCCAGGTCGGCGTGATCTACGACCCGAGCCGCAACGAGTTCTTCGGCGCGATCCGGGGTCACGGCGCGGTGCTCAACGGCGAGCCGATCCGCTGCGCGAAACCGCGCTCGGCGATCGAGGCGCTCGCGGCCACGGTGTTCCCGAAGCCGGCAAGCCCGCGCATGCCGATCTACATGACCGAGCTCGGCCGGGTGCTGCGCGCCTTCAGCGGCGTGCGGCGCTCCGGCTCGATGGCGCTCGAACTGGCGTACCTCGCGGCCGGCCGCATCGACGCATTCTGGGAGCACGACATGGGCGCCTGCGAATGCGCCGCCGGCGCCCTGCTGCTGCGCGAGGCCGGTGCGCTGATCCACTCGCGCGACGGTCTGCCGATCCTGGCGAGCCGCTCGCTGCTGGCGTGCACGCCGACGCTGTTCGAGCCCTTCCTGAGCCTGCTGGCCGAAGCCTGAGCCGCATCAATCCGGCATGGGTTTGGCTTAAGCTGCCGACATGAACAAACCGATCCACAAGCCCGCGCTCACCGGCCGCAATTTCCCGAGCGCGCGGCAAGACGCCGCCAAGGACCCGGCCAAGGCCCTCGACCGCTACCAAGGCTCCGAAAGCTCGTACAAGCTCGCCTTTACCGACACCGCCTTTTTGCTGCGCGAAGAGATGCGCCCGGTGCGCATGCAGCTCGAGCTGCTGAAGCCCGAACTGATCCAGGACGAGCAGGGCATCGAGTCGACGATCGTGATCTTCGGCAGCGCGCGCATCGTCCCGCCCGACGTGGCACAGCGCATGGTCGGCGACGCGAGTTCGGCCGGCGACGAAGCGGCGCTCGCGATCGCGCAGCGCCACCTGGGCATGTCGCCCTACTACGAGGAGGCGCGGCGCTTCGGCGCGCTCGTGACCGAGAAGTCGAAGCAGCTGGAGACGCCGCTGTACGTCGTCACCGGCGGCGGCCCCGGCATCATGGAAGCCGGCAACC
>JAZJZJ010000273.1:0-3089 GCA_040389925.1 Pseudomonadota bacterium | reverse complement strand
GGAAGTCGTGGTCAAGAACCTCGGGCCGCAGCTCTCGCGGCTGCCGGGCCTGGCCGGCATCACGCTGCTGGCATCGGGCGCGGTCGCGCTGATCTACAACCCGGTCGCGCTCGCCACGCTGTACGGCGAGGCCGCGCGCGAAGCGACGCGGGCCGCGCTGCTGGCGCCGAGCACGGTGGTGCCGATCACGCACGCGCCGGCGGTGGCCGAGGCGCCGCTGGTGATGGTCGTCGACGATTCGCTGACGGTGCGCCGCGTCACGCAGCGCCTGCTGGCGCGCGAGGGCTACCGCGTCGTGCTGGCGAAGGACGGGCTCGATGCGCTCGAGCGGCTGGCCGAAGCGGTCCCCGCGATCGTGCTGTCGGACATCGAGATGCCGCGCATGGACGGCTTCGATCTGGTGCGCAACATGCGCGCCGACGCGCGGCTGCGCGACCTGCCGGTGATCATGATCACCTCGCGGATCGCGCAGAAGCACCGCGAGTACGCGGCCGAGCTCGGCGTCGACCACTACCTCGGCAAGCCGTACTCGGAAGAAGACCTGCTGGCGCTGGTGGCGCGCTACACGGGCAACCGAGTCCACGCCTGAGCGCCGGCGGGGCCCGCTGCAAAGTCCTTGGCAGCGGGCCGAGTCGGCCTCGGGATTAAACTTGGCCGATGGCACGCGCACCGGTCAACTTCACCAACCAGTTCCTGATCGCGATGCCCAGCATGCGCGAGGGCGCTTTCGCCGGCACCGTGATCTACATGTGCGAGCACAACGACAACGGTGCGCTCGGGCTGGTGATCAACAAGCCGATCGACATCAGCCTGAAGAACCTGTTCGAGAAGGTCGAACTCTCGCTGACGCGCGAAGACTTGGCCGACGTGCCCGTTTACTTCGGCGGCCCGGTGCAGACCGAGCGCGGCTTCGTGCTGCACGAGCGCTTGGGCGGCAGCGAAGGCGAGGGCGGGCACTACAACTCGTCGCTGCAGATCCTCGGTGGGCTCGAAATGACGACCAGCAAGGACGTGCTGGAGGCACTCTCGAACGGCGCCGGCCCGAAGAAGATCCTGGTCACGCTGGGCTACAGCGGCTGGGGCGCCGGCCAGCTCGAAGACGAGATGGGCCGCAACAGCTGGATCAACGTCGGCGCCGAGCCGGGCATCATCTTCGACACACCGGTCGAGCAGCGCTACGACAAGGCGTTGTCGCTGCTGGGCATCGACGCGAACATGCTGAGCGGGGAGGCCGGGCACGCATGAATTCGGCGAGCGCCCCGTCCCGGTCCACCGCCCCCCTTTCGTTTCTCGCTTTCGACTTCGGTACCAAACGTGTCGGCGTCGCCACCGGCAACACATTGACTCGCAGCGCACAGCCGCTGCGCACGATCGCGGCCGAGGGCGAGGCACGCTTCGACGCGATCGGCAAGCTGATCGAAGAATGGCAGCCGAGCGCACTGGTGGTGGGCGTGCCGTTCCACCCCGACGGCGCGCCGCACGACAATACCGAGCGCGCGCGGCGCTTCGGCCGCCAACTGCACGGTCGCTTCAAGCTGATCGTGCACGAGGTCGACGAGCGCTACACGACGACCGAAGCCACGAGCGACGGCGCGCGCGACCTCGATGCGGCCTCGGCCGCGATCATCCTGAATCAATTTCTGAGTGACCTGAAATGAGCAGCCTGAACCTCGATGCCGAAGCGCTGTACGCCGACTTGGCGGTAGCCGTGCGGCCCCTGCTGCAAGCCGACACCGTGCTGGTCGGCATCTGGTCCGGCGGCGCGTGGCTGGCCGAGCGGCTGCAGCGCGATCTGAACCGACCCGGCGAGCACGGCGTGATTTCCAGCGCGCTGCACCGCGACGATTTCAACTCGCGTGGCATGACCGCCGGCGCCGACCACACGAAGCTGCCGTTCGACGTGAACGGCAAACCCATTCTGCTGATCGACGACGTGCTCTACACCGGCCGCACGATCCGCGCGGTGATCAACGAGCTCTACGACTTCGGCCGCCCGGCGAGCGTGACGCTGGCGGTGCTGGTCGACCGCGGCGGGCGCGAACTGCCGATTTCGGCGGCGGTGTCGGCGGCGCGGATCACGCTGCCGAAGGAGCAGCGCCTGGCGCTCGCGAAGAACGATGCCGGCCGCTTCAGCTTCGACATCAAGGAAGGCACCTGATGCTGTCCCGACGCAATCCGCAACTCAACGCGCACGGCGAGCTGATCCACCTGCTGTCGATCGAGGGCCTGCCGCGGCCGGTGCTGCATCACATCCTCGACACCGCCGGCACGTTCTTGAGCGTCAACGACCGCGAGGTGAAGAAGGTGCCGCTGCTGCGGGGCAAGAGCGTGTTCAACCTGTTCTTCGAGAACAGCACGCGCACCCGCACGACCTTCGAAATCGCGGCGAAGCGGCTGAGCGCCGACGTGATCAACCTCGACATCGCGCGCTCCAGTGCCGCGAAAGGCGAGAGCCTGCTCGACACGATCGCGAACCTGTCGGCGATGCACGCCGACATGTTCGTGGTGCGCCACAGCGAGAGCGGAGCGCCTTACCTGATCGCGCAGCACTGCGCCCCCCATGTGCACGTCGTGAATGCGGGAGACGGCCGGCATCAGCACCCGACCCAGGGGCTGCTCGACATGTACACGATCCGCCACTACAAGCAGGACTTCACGAAGCTCACGGTTGCGATCGTCGGCGACATCGTGCACTCGCGCGTGGCGCGCTCCGACATCCACGCGCTGACCACGCTCGGCGTGCCCGAGATTCGCGCCGTCGGCCCGAAGACGCTGGTGCCGGGCGACCTCGCCGCGATGGGCGTGCGCGTCTGCCACGACATGAAGGAAGGCATCAAGGATGCCGACGTGATCATCATGCTGCGTCTGCAGAACGAACGCATGAGCGGCGCGATGCTGCCGAGCGCGGCCGAGTTTTTCAAGAGCTACGGCTTGACGCAAGAGAAGCTCGCGCTGGCCAAGCCCGACGCGATCGTGATGCACCCCGGGCCGATCAACCGCGGCGTCGAGATCGACTCGGACGTCGCCGACGGCACGCAGAGCGTGATCCTGCCGCAGGTGACCTTCGGCATCGCGGTGCGCATGGCGGT
>JAZJZJ010000272.1:0-2272 GCA_040389925.1 Pseudomonadota bacterium | reverse complement strand
CGATGATCAAGCAGGGTGGCGCGTGGAAGGCGGTCGACTGGTCGACCGCGCTCGAATACGTCAGCCGCGGCCTGACGCAGATAGTCGTCGACCACGGCGCGAACGGCATCGGCGCGATCGGCTCGGCGCACAGCACGGTCGAAGAACTGCACTTGCTCGCGAAGCTGGTGCGCGGCCTCGGCAGCGACAACATCGACTTCCGCACGCGGCATGCCGACTTTGTGAACATCGACGGCGTCCGTTGGTTGGGCACGAGCATCGCGTCGCTGTCGACCCTGCAGCGCGTGCTCGTCGTCGGCTCGTTCCTGCGAAAGGACCATCCGCTGTTCGCACAGCGCATTCGTCAAGCATCGCGCAAGGGCGCAAAGGTGCACAGCCTGAACGCCGCGCACGACGACTGGCTGATGACGATGGCGTCGCAGACCTCGGTCGCGCCGAGCGACTGGGTCCAGGCGCTCGCTGATATCGCCAGCGCGATCGGCGCCAGCAACAGCGCGCAATCGCCGCTGGCCGGCAACGTCACGGACGAAGCGAAGGCGATTGCCGCCTCGCTTGCGAGCGGTGAACGCAAGGCGATCCTGCTCGGCAACGCCGCGGCACAGCATCCGCAGGCGAGCGCGCTGCTCGCACTCGCGAACTGGATCGGCGCGCAGACCGGCGCCAGCGTCGGCTACCTGACCGAAGCGGCGAACACGGTCGGCGCGCAACTCGTCGGCGCGATGCCGAAGAACGGCGGATTGAACGCGGGCCAGATGCTGGCCGGCCCGGCGCTGAAGGCCTGCGTGCTGCTGAACGTTGAGCCGACGCTCGACGCCGCCAACGCCGCGGCCGCCAGCGCCGCGATGCAGGCGGCCGAGATGGTCGTCGTGCTGACACCGTTCAAGAGCGTCGCGAACGAGTTCGCCGACGTGATGCTGCCGATCGCACCGTTCAGCGAAACCTCGGGCACGTTCGTGAACGCCGAAGGTCGCGCGCAGAGCTTCCACGGCGTCGTGAAGCCGCTCGGCGAAACGCGCCCGGCCTGGAAGGTGCTGCGCGTGCTCGGCAACCTGCTGGCGCTGAAGGGCTTCGACTTCGAGACCTCGGAAGAAGTGCGGGCCGAGGCACTGGGTGATGTGACGACGATTCCCTCGCGCCTGAGCAACCAGACCAGCGCGAGCGCGACCTCGGTGGCCGCGGCCGGCGGACTCGAACGCATCGCCGACGTGCCGATCTACGCGACCGATTCGCTGGTGCGCCGCGCGACCTCGCTGCAACTCACCGCCGATGCGCGCGCGCCGTTCGCGAGCCTGCCGTCAGCGCTCTGGTCGCAACTCGGCCTGAATGCGGGCGACAAGGTGCGCGTCTCGCAAGGTGCCGCGCACACCGTCCTGCCGGCACGCGTCGACGCGACGCTCGCGGCCACCGCTGTCCGCGTTCCCGCCGGTCACCCCGACACCGCGGCCCTCGGCGCGATGTTCGGCGCCATCACCGTCGAGAGGGCCTGACCATGCTCGACTCGATCACCACCTTCGGCGCCTCCGTCCTCGGCCCGGTCTGGCCGCTCGTCTGGTCGGTCGTCAAGATCGTCGCGCTGATCATCCCGCTGATGCTGTGCGTCGCCTACCTGACGCTGTGGGAGCGCAAGGCCATCGGCTGGAGCCAGATCCGCCCGGGCCCGAACCGGGTCGGCCCGCTCGGCCTGCTGCAACCGATCGCCGATGCGGTGAAGCTGATCTTCAAGGAGATCATCGTCCCGTCCGCGGCGAACAAGCCGCTGTTCTTCCTCGGTCCGGTGATGACGATCATGCCGGCGCTCGCCGCCTGGGTCGTGATTCCGTTCGGCCCCGAAGCAGCGCTGTCGAACCTGAACGCCGGCCTGTTGCTGCTGATGGCGATCACCTCGGTCGAGGTCTACGGCGTCATCATCGCCGGCTGGGCCTCGAACTCGAAATACGCCTTCCTCGGTGCGCTGCGCGCGTCGGCGCAGATGGTCAGCTACGAGATCGCGATCGGCTTCTGCCTCGTCGTTGTGTTGATGGTCAGCGGCAGCCTGAACGTGACCGAGATCGTGCTCGCCCAGGGCAAAGGCATGCTGGCCGATCGCGGCCTGACCTTCCTGTCGTGGAACTGGCTGCCGCTGCTGCCGATCTGCGTTGTCTACTTCATCTCGGGGCTGGCCGAAACCAACCGGCATCCGTTCGACGTCGTCGAAGGCGAATCGGAGATCGTCGCCGGTCACATGGTCGAGTACTCGGGCATGGCGTTCGCGATGTTCTTCCTCGCCGAATAC
>JAZJZJ010000271.1:0-5971 GCA_040389925.1 Pseudomonadota bacterium | reverse complement strand
CCGTCGAGCATCGACGCGGCGAAATAGAACATCAGCGCGTTGATCACGAACAGGAACAGGCCGAGCGTGATCACCGTGACCGGCAAGGTCAGCAACACCAGGATCGGTCGCAGCAAGGTGTTCAGCAAACCCAGCACGAAGGCCGCGATCATCGCCGAGACGAAGCTCGTGACCGTGACGCCGGGGTAGAGGTAGGCCACCAGCAGCAGGGCGGCGGCGAGCAGAAGCCAGCGAACAATGATTTTCATGGCCGAAGAATACCGCGGCTGATGCGTCCCGACGCTCCCCCCGAATCGATCGCGCGTCGCGTTCCGCCCACGTCGGCCCCGCTGCCGGGCCGGAAGTGCAATGGGAATCGTTCTCATTTGTGTTAAATTTCGTGGCAGAGGCGTGGTCACCGACCGCGACCTCGCCGACACGTTGACCGACGCCGCTCCGATGAATGCCCCCACCTTGCCGCTGAACCCGATCGCCGCGCGCGCCGCGCCCGCGCCGCGCGTGGCGATGCTGCCGCCGTTGTCGCGCGCCGGCAGCGGCGATGGCCTGACGCCCACTCAGCGCCGCCTGATGATCGCCGCGATCGTCGCCGCGCACGCCGCCGGCGCGTGGGGCCTGATGCAGATCAGCGCGGTGCGCGAGGCCGTGCTCGAAGCGGCGCCGATGTTTGTCGATCTGATCGCACCACCCGCGCCGCCGGCACCGCCGGTGCCACCAACGCCGAAGCCGCAACCCATCGTCAAGAAGGCGCCACCGCCGGTGCCGGTGATCGCTGCCGCGCCGAGCCCGGCGCCGAGCCCGGCGCCGAGCCCTTTCGTCGTGCCGGCACCATCGCCCGAGCCGGTGGTCATCGCCGCAGCCCCGGCGCCGCCGGTCGTCGTGGCGCCTGCGCCGCCCGCACCACCACCGGCACCGAAGAACCTGCCCGCGTCGTCGGTGCAGTACGCGAGCACGGTCGAGCCCGAGTATCCGCGCCTGTCAAAGCGCAACGCCGAAGCCGGCCGCGTGCTGGTGCGCGTGTTCATCGACGAGGCCGGCACGCCGCGCCAGGTGCAGGTCGCCAAGTCATCGGGCTTCGAGCGGCTCGACGCCTCGGCCCTCGCGGCGGTGCTGAAGTTCCGCTTCAGGCCGCCCACTGAAAACGGCCAGCCGGTCTCCGGCTGGGCCAACGTACCGATCGACTTTGGTTTGGAGAAGTAGTCACATGAACCCCGCCACCCTTGCCACCCACGCGCCAGAGATGGCCAGCCTCGGCTTCGGCCACTTCATCGCGCAGGCCGATGTCGTCGGCAAGACCCTGCTCGTGATCCTGATCGGGATGTCGATCGCTTCGTGGGTGATCATCGCGATCAAGGGCGCCTCGCTGCTGGCGCGGCGCGGCCGCAGCAACGCCTTTCTGAACTTCTTCTGGAACGCGACCTCGCTCGACGCAGTCGCCGGCGAAATCTCGACACACGGCGCGCGCGACCCGTTCTCGCACCTCGCCGCGCACGCGATGCAGGCGCAGGCGCACCACGCGAAGTACGGCGCGGCCAAGCTCGAAGAGGCGGGATCGTCGAGCGACTTCGTCACGCGCACGATCAAGAAGGTGCTCGACGAAGAGACGACGCGGCTCGAGAACGGCCTCGCGGTGCTCGCGACCGTCGGCGCCACGGCGCCCTTCGTCGGCCTGTTCGGCACGGTCTGGGGCGTGTACCACGCGCTGGTCGCGATCGGCATGAGCGGTGCCGGCACGCTCGACAAGGTCGCCGGCCCGGTCGGCGAGGCGCTGATCATGACGGGGCTGGGCCTCGCGGTCGCGATCCCCGCGGTGATGGGCTACAACTGGCTGACGCGCGCGAACCGTGTGCTGGCCGCGAAGCTCGACGCGTTCGCGTACGAGTTGCACACCTTTGTCTCGATGGGCCAGGCGCTCGGCCACGGCGGCGCTGCCGAGCCGGCGCTGGTCAACGTTCGCCCGATGGCGAGCCGCCCGGCGGCGGCTTGAGGAGACGACATGGCCTTCGCCAGCTTCGACTCCAAGAGCACCGGCGCGCCGATGTCCGAGATCAACATGGTGCCGTTGATCGACGTGATGCTGGTGCTGCTCGTGATCTTCATCATCACCGCGCCCTTGCTCACCCAGGCCGTCAAGCTCGAACTGCCGAAGGCGAGCTCGCAGGTCAACGACTTGCGGCCCGAGAAGGTCGAGTTCTCGATCGATGCGAGCGGCGCGCTGTTCTGGAATGGCGAGCCGGTCACGCGCGCGCAGGCCGGCGAGCGCTTCGCGACCGAGGGCAGGAAGACGCCGCAGCCCGAAGTGCATCTGCGCGCCGACCAAGCCGTGGCGTATCGCTTCGTCGCGCAGACCCTGGCCGATGCGTCGAAGGCCGGCCTGACCAAGGTCGGCTTCATCAGCGAGCCCGACGCCAAGTGAACGAGCCGCGCCGCGCGCCGCCGCCCGCACCGCCGTTGCGGCCAGGCAGCGCGGCGTCGGCGCCGGCCGTGCGCGTCAGCAGCGCGCAGCTGTTCGCCGGAGCGCTCGAAGTCCGGATCGACCACCACGGCGTCGTCTACCGCCTCAAGCAAACGGCGCTGGGGAAACTGATTCTCACGAAGTAGTTCACCGTTTTCATCGAGAGAGACCCGCACCAGCCCGCCGCCGCCAGCCCGTGCCCAACCCCCTTCACAAAGGAAAGCACCGTGCTGCAAAAGCCGACACCCCATCGCTCGTCGAAAAAGAAGATGCCCGCCACCCACGCCGCCGTGAGCGCGAACGCAAGCGCGCCCAGCGCGCCGCGCTTGCTGCCGCTCGGCGCGCTCGCCGCCGGTTTCGGCATGCTGGGCGCGCCAAGCGCGTTTGCGCAGCAGGCCGCGCCCGCGCCGGCAACGGCCGCATCGGCGCCCAGGGCCGAAACCACGCTCGCGCCGATCGGCGTGAAGGCGAAGATCGAGACCGACGCGAACTCGGTGCGCGCCACCACCTCGACCATCGGCAAGGGCAACCAGGAGCTGCGCGACATCCCGCAATCGGTGACCGTGATCACCGAGAAGCTGATCGAGGACCGCCGCATCGACACGCTGAAAGAAGCGCTGCACCAGACCGCCGGCGTGACCTTCCTGGCGGCCGAGGGCGGCGAGGAAGACATTCGCCTGCGCGGCTTCTCGCTCGCCGCCAGTGGCGACATCTACGTTGACAGCCTGCGCGACCCGGCGTTCTACGAGCGCGACACCTTCAGCTTCGACCGCATCGAGCTGCTGCGCGGCTCGGCCTCGATGCTGTTCGGGCGTGGCTCGACCGGTGGCGTGGTGAACCAGGTCAACAAGCAGGCCTTTCTCGCGGACGCGAGCCAGGTCGACTTCACGCTCGGCGACGGCAGCTACATGCGCTTCACCGGCGACTTCAACCTGAAGACGAGCGAGACCTCGGCGGTCCGCGTCAACATCATGAACACCAGCGCCACCGGCGGCGGCGGCAACGACAAGCTCGACAAGCAGGGCCTGGCGCCGACCTTCCGCTGGGGCATCGGCACGCCCGACGAGTTCTACGTGTCGGGCTACTACCTGCGCAACAACAACGGCATCAACTACGGCCTGCCATGGTTGCGCGCGAGTTCGACCCAGGCCAACGCGAACCCGTCCGGCATCATCGAAGGCCTCGACCCGAAGAACTACTACGGCGCGGCGAGCGACTACAACGCCGGCGGCGCGGCCCTGGCCACGGCCGGCTGGACGCATCGCTTCGCCGACGGCGGCGAACTCAAGAGCGCGATTCGTCACGGTCGCTACGACCGCGATCAGCGCGCCGGCACGATCCGCTTCTACACGAACACGAATCCGGCCAACGGACCCATCGTGCTGACGCCGGGCGCCTCGGGCCCGACGCTCGTCACCGACTCGACCTTGTTGACGCGCGGCGCGCAGAACAAGATCCAGAACATGACGACGACGTATGCGCAGAGCGACTACAGCAACAAGTTCAACTGGTTCGGCGTCAGGAACGAGGTGCTGACCGGCGTCGACCTTGCGCACGAGCAGTTCAACGGCTTCGCCGCGGTGCTGCCGACCGGCGTGGTGCTCGACAAGAACAGCCCGCGCACGACCATCGGCACGCCGAACGACGGCACCGGCTGGGTCGACGAAAGCCGGCGCCTCGTGCGCCAGCAGGCCGCGTTCGACGCCAAGTCACTCGGCGTCTACGTCCAGGATTTGGTGCAGATCACTCCCACGGTGAAGCTGCTCGGCGGTCTGCGCTGGGATTACTTCAAGGGCAGCTACCAAACCTTCCAGAGCGCCAACAGCACGACCGTGCCGGTCGGCACCATGACGGCGGATCGCGGACGCTCCGACACCCTGTTCAGCCACCGCTTGGGCGCGCTGTACCAGCCGAACGACCAAATGTCGTTCCACTTTTCGTACGGCACCTCGTTCAACACCTCGGGCGACACCTACCAGTACGACCTGCCGGGCTCGAACACCGATCCGGAAGGCAGCCGCAACTTCGAGCTCGGCGCCAAGCTCGACCTGCTCGAAGGCAAGCTGAGCACACGTCTGGCGCTGTTCCACGCGACCAAGTTCAACGAGCGCAACCGCGACTCCCCCGAGGGCACGCCGCTGACCGACTACGTGCTGTCGGGCAAGCGTCACACCGCGGGCGTCGAGCTCGACCTGGCCGGCCGCATCACGCCGAAGTGGGAAGTGTTCGGCTCGTACGCATGGATCCCGGTCGCGAAGATCGACAAGGGGCCACCGGAAGGTGTGGCGCTGTCGGGCGAGCGCGTCGGCGATCGGCCGTCGCTGACGCCGCGTCACAGCGGCACGATCTGGACCACCTGGCAGATCATCCCGAGCCTGCGCCTGGGCGGTGGCCTGAACGCGCGCAGCTCGCAGACGCCGAACCGCAACCCGGCGGGGATCGTCGCGCCGAGCTTCGTCACCGGCGACCTGATGGCCGAGTACACGCTGAACGAGGCCGTCGCGTTCAAGCTCAACGTCAACAACGTGACCAACAAGCTGTACGCCGATTCGCTCTACAGCGGCCACTACATCCCGGGCCCGGGCCGCAAGGTCCAGGTGACGATGACGGCGCGCTTTTAACGAGAGACCACGCCCCGCCGATGCTGCTCCACGTCAAGGAAGTTCTCAACGCCGACGAATTGCGCGAAGCCCGCGCGATTCTGAAGCGCGCGACCTGGGGCGACGGCCGGGTCACCGCCGGCGTGCAATCGGCGCTGGCGAAGAACAACGAACAGCTGCCGCAGGACAGCGCGGAAGCGCGCGCGTTGCAGCAGCTCGTGCTCGGCGGCCTGAACCGGCACGCGGTGTTCTTCTCGGCGGCGCTGCCCAAGCGCGTGTTCCCGCCGCTGTTCAACCGCTACGGCGGCGACGCGAACGCGTTCGGCAGCCATGTCGACAACGCGGTGCGCTTCATCCCCGGCGGCCAGGGCGCGCGCGTGCGCACCGATGTGAGCTGCACGCTGTTTCTCGCCGCGCCCGACGAGTACGACGGCGGCGAGCTCGTCGTCGAAGACACCTTCGGCGCGCCGCGCATCAAGCTGCCGGCCGGCGACATGGTGCTCTACCCCGGCACCAGCGTGCACCGGGTCGAGCCGGTGACGCGCGGCACACGCGTCGCGAGCTTCTTCTGGATCGAGAGCATGGTGCGCAGCGACGAGGCGCGCCGGCTGCTGTTCGAGATGGACGCGCACCTGATGCACCTGCGCACCAGCGTCGGCGAGACCGATCCGGCCGTGATCGGGCTGACCGGCACGTACCACAACCTCCTGCGCATGTGGGCCGATGTCTAGCCCGCGCAGTTCTGCCTGACCTGGAAAGGAAGTCCTCCATGAAACGCCATCTGCTGATCACCCTTCTGAGCCTCGCCGCCGCCGGCGGCGCGTTCGCGCAGCATGCCGAGAAGTGCGAGCCGATCCCGAAAGAGGAATGGAAGCCGCAGGCCGAGCTCGAACGCAAGCTCAAGAACGAGGGCTGGACC
>JAZJZJ010000270.1:0-12070 GCA_040389925.1 Pseudomonadota bacterium | reverse complement strand
TAGGCCTTCAGCATGCGGTTCTCGAAATCCTGCCCGTCGACGACCGCCTTGGCGACGTCGTAGAACGAGATCACGCCCATCAGCGTGCGCTGGCTCATCACCGGCATGTAGCGCGCGTGGCGGCCGAGCATCATGCGGCGTACTTCGTCGATCTCGGTCTCGGGCGTGCAGGTCAGCGGCTGGGTGTCCATCACGGCGCGCACGGCCGTGGCGCCCAACGCGCCGCCGTTCTGGACGATCGCCTGGATCACCTCGCGGAAGGTCAGCATGCCGGTCAGCTCGCCGTGGTCCATCACGACGAGAGAGCCGATGTCGCGTTCCGACATCGCATTGACGGCCTCGTGCAACGGCTGGTCGGGCGACACGGTGAACAGGGTGCCACCCTTGACGCGGAGGATGTCGCTGACTTTCATGGGGCGCTCCCGAGGCGTGGTGTGGAGTCAATATAGCCCACAATTCCCGGCGATAACACCGAATAGAACCCCAGACGCCTTCAGCGGAGACACCATGCCCGGCCACTCAGACCCCGGTTTCGACACGCTCGCGCTGCACGCGGGCGCCGCGCCCGACGCCGCCACCGGCGCGCGCGCCGTGCCGATTCACCTGACCACCTCGTTCGTGTTCGAGAGCAGCGAGCACGCCGCGTCGCTGTTCAACATGGAGCGCTCGGGTCACGTCTACAGCCGCATCTCGAACCCGACGAATGCGGTGCTCGAAGAACGCGTCGCCGCGCTCGAAGGCGGCGTCGGTGCGATCGCAACCGCGAGCGGCCAGGCCGCGCTGCACCTTGCGATTTCGACGATCGCCGGCGCCGGCTCGCACATCGTCAGTTCCAGCGCGCTGTACGGCGGCTCTCACAACCTGTTGCACTACACCTTGAGCCGTTTCGGCATCGCGACCACATTCGTGAAGCCGGGCGACATCGACGGCTGGCGCGCCGCGATCCGCCCGAACACCAAACTGCTGTTCGGCGAGACGCTCGGCAACCCGGGACTCGATGTGCTCGACATCCCAACCGTGGCGGCCCTTGCACACGAGCACGGCTTGCCGCTGCTGGTCGACTCGACCTTCACGACGCCATGGCTGATGAAGCCCTTCGATCATGGTGCCGACCTGATCTTCCACTCGGCGACCAAGTTTCTGTCGGGCCACGGCACCGTGATCGGCGGCGTGCTGGTGGACAGCGGGCAGTTCGACTGGGCCGCGGCCAACGCCAACCACGGCCGATTCGCCGAGCTCGCGCAGCCCTACGAGGGCTTCCACGGCATGGTGTTCAGCGAAGAGAGCAGTGTCGGCGCGTTCCTGTTGCGCGCGCGCCGCGAGGGCCTGCGTGACTTCGGCGCCTGCATGAGCCCGCACACCGCGTGGCTGATCCTGCAGGGCATCTGCTGCCGCGCGGCTGCGGCTCGATCTTCAGTTTCGACCTGCGCGGCTCGCGCCAGCAGGGCGTCGCGTTCATCGAGGCGCTGAAGATCTTCTCGCACCTCGCGAACGTCGGCGATTGCCGCTCATTGGTGATCCACCCGGCGTCGACGACGCATTTCCGGATGGCCGATGCCGCGCTCGCGCAGGCCGGGATCACGGCGGGCACGATCCGGCTGTCGATCGGCCTCGAAGATGCCGACGACCTGATCGACGACCTGAAGCGCGCGCTGAAAGTCGCTGAGAAGGCGGGCGCGTGATGGAGCTCATCGTCAATGGGCCCGGTGGCTCAGCCTCGGCTTGGGCCTACACCGGCGGGAAGGCGTTCGATGCGTCGCTGCCCTGCGTCGTGTTCATCCACGGCGCGCTCAACGACCACAGCGTCTGGACGCTGCTGGCGCGCTGGTTCGCGCACCACGGCCGCGGCGTGCTCGCGCTCGACCTGCCGGGCCACGGCCGCAGCGGCGGCTTGCCGCCGGCGAGCGTCGAGGCCGCGGCCGACTGGCTGCTCGCGGCGCTCGATGCGGCCGGCGTGACACAGGCCGCGCTGGTCGGCCACAGCATGGGCTCGCTGATTGCGCTCGAAGCCGCGGCGCGCGCGCCGGCGCGGGCATCGCGACTCGTGATGATCGGCACGGCGTATCCGATGCCGGTGTCGGACGTGCTGCTGAACACTTCGCGCGACGACCCGCTGCGCGCGATCGACATGGTCAACACGTTCTCGCACTCGGGCTTCGCCGCCAAGCCTTCGTACCCCGGCCCCGGCAGCTGGCTGCACGGTGTCGACCGCGCACTGATGCGCCGTGTGCAGGCCGGCCAGACGGCGCTGAACCTGTTCCACCACGACTTCGGCGTTTGCAATGCCTACGCCGGCGGCATCGCCGCGGCCGCACAGGTACAGTGCCCGGCGCACCTGATCCTCGGCGAGCGCGACCAGATGACCGCACCGAAGCAGGCGCGCGCGATCGCTCAGGCGCTGAAGGCGACCGTGCACACGGTGCCGGCCGGCCACACACTGATGGCCGAGGCGCCCGACGCGGTGCTCGCCGCGTTGCGCCATTCGCTTTCCTGAACCGACACGGAGACCCGCTATGAACACCGTCAGCGTCGATCTGAAGGCAATCAAGTCGTTCGCCGAGTTTTACCCGCTCTACCTGAAAGAGCACAGCAACCGCACCTGTCGCCGCCTGCACTTCGTCGGCTCTAGCCTGTCGCTGGGCTGCGTGGCGCTCGCGATCGTCACGGGCCGGCCGCTGTGGCTGCTCGGCGCGTTGCTGTGCGGCTACGGCTTTGCGTGGGTCGGCCATTTCGTGTTCGAGAAGAACAAGCCGGCGTCGTTCAAGCGCCCGCTCTACAGCTTCATGGGCGACTGGGTGATGTACAGCGACATCTGGCGCGGAAAAATCCCGTTTTAGGCGTAGGCACCGTACAACGGCATCGCCTCGACCCCGGGGGCACTGCTGAAGCGCTCGCATCGGCTCGCTACCATCGAGCCATGGTTACCGTCGCCGATCCCCGCATCACGCACATCGAGCGCCTCGTTGCGGCGATCGACCTGCCGATCGGCCGCTGGGACAGCGACGCCCGTCTGGTTTTTTGCAACGACCACTACATCGCTTGGGCCGGCCGGCCGCGCGAGCAGTTGCTGGGCCGCAGCCTGCGGGAGCTGTTTGGCGAGGTCGCCTGGGCCGCTGCCGCGCCGGCCTTCATGCAGGCTTTCACCGGCCGCACGGTCACCTACCAGCGCCAGCTCAAGCATGGCCCGGCGGCGGGCCGCTGGGTGCGCATCCAGGTGTTCCCCGACACCGGCGCCGGCGGTTCGGTCGAAGCCGTCTTCACGATCGCGACCGACATCCACGACGACATGGTGGCGCGCGACGCGCTGCTCGCCGCGCAGGTGCGCGTCGACCGCTTCACCGACAACATTCCGTACCCGCTGACGTATGTGGACTGCAATTGCGTGCTGCGCTTCGTCAACAAGGCCTACACCGAACTGGTCCGCCAGCATCGTGATGCGCTGATCGGCCAGCACATCGGCACCGTGCGCGGCGCGCGGCGCTGGGCCGAGCACGAGCCGTACTTTCAGCGCGCGCTGAACGGCGAGTCGGCCCAGTACACGCGGCTGGCCAGCACGCTGCCGCAGGGCTCGCGCTGGCTGCGCACCAGCTACGTGCCCGACTTCGATGCCGCCGGCCACGTCGTCGGCGTGTACACCGTGACGGTCGATGTGCACGAGCTCGCGGTGACCCAGGAGAAGCTGAAGCGCCGGGTCGAGCACGATGCGCTGACCGACGTGTTGAGCCGGCGCACGATGATGGACCGCGTCGAGGCCGCAGTGGCCGACGCGGCACACCCGCCGATCGCGCTCTACTTCGTCGACCTCGACGGCTTCAAGGCCGTCAACGACCGGCTCGGCCACCGCGAAGGCGACACGCTGCTGGTCGCGGTGGGTGCCGCATTGCAGGCCGCGGTGCGTGCCGAAGATGCCGTGGGCCGCTTCGGTGGTGACGAGTTTCTCGTGATGGCCAGGGTGCGCGACGCCAGCGGCGCGCACGCGTTGGCCTTGCACATGCTCGCCGCGGTGCAGGCGATTGCCGGCACCGGGCCGCTGGCCGGTGTCGTCAGTGCCAGCATCGGCTATGCGCTCGCGCCCGGCGACGCGCGCCACCCGCTCAAGCTGGTGCAGCTCGCCGACGATGCGATGTACGCGGCCAAGCGCCAAGGCAAGAACCGCGCGATGCACTGCGAGGCGATCCCGTTCGAGGCGGCCCGCTAGATCAGGCGTCCAGCAGCTCCTGCACCGTCATCGTGTCGAACCCGGCACGCCGCCACAGACCGCGCGATGCGGGCACCGGTTCGAGCAGCAACAGCGCGAGCAGCGGCTGCGCCGGCGTGCGCGCCGGATCGCACAGCAGCACGAAGCGCGGGTCGTGCGACTCGTCGAGGCGACCGACCCAGTCGAACCGCTGCAGCGTCTCCAGGATCGGCTCGGTCTGCAGCGGATCGGTGCGCAGCGCCTCACCGAGCTGGCCCGCGCTCAGGCCGCGCTCGCCATTGGCGCGCGCTTGTGCCAGTTCGCGCAGCACCGCGAGCGCGAGTTGCAGCCGCGCGCCCGGGCCGTCGGGCCAGCGCTTGACGCGCATCTGAAGGCTCGGTGCATAAGCCGCCACCACCGCGCCGAGCAGCACGATGACCCACGCGAGGTAGATCCAGATCAGGAAGATCGGCACCGCCGCGAGCGCGCCGTAGATCACGGTGTAGGTCGGCACCGTCTGCAGGTACCAGCTCAGCAGCTTCTTCGCGAGCTCGAAGCCGAGCGCGCTGAATGCACCGCCGGCGATCGCGTGGCGCCAGCGCACATGGGTGTTCGGCACGTAGTGGAACAGCCCGGCGAGCGTCGCGACGAGCAGCAGGAATTCGAGCGCGACCAGCAGCAGCGAGACGCCGCCCGGCAGCACGCCGACCAGCCCCTGTGAGGCCGACAGCGCGTAGGACGTGAGGCTCAGGCTCACGCCCAGCAGCAGCGGCCCGAGTGTCGCGGCGGCCCAGTACACCAGCACGCGCTGCGCGATCGGCCGCGGCGCGCGCACGCGCCAGATCGCGTTGAGCGTGCGGTCGATCGTCAGCATCAGCGCGAGCGCGGCGAGAAACAGCAGCACCAGGCCGATGCTGCCCACACCCTTGGCCTTCGACGCGAACTGGTTCAGCGCCTTCAGCACCTGGCTCGCGATATCGGGCGGCACGAGGGTCTGCAGAAAATACTTCTGCAGCGAATCCTGAAAGCTCGCGAACATCGGAAAGGCCGAGAACACCGCGAGCATCACGGTCAGCAGCGGCACCAGCGAGATCAGCGTCGTGAAGGTCAGGCTGCTCGCAGTCAGACCGAGCCGGTCTTCGCGGAACCGGGCGCGCAAGGTGCGCAGCGTGTCGAGCCACGGCCACGTCTGCAGGGTCTGGACCAGGTCGGGCAACTGCTCGTGCACTGCCGACTTGATCGTGGTCGTGAGTTTCATTGCTGGCATCATAGCCAGCGATGAATCACACACCTGCGCTGCCTGAAGCCAAAACCGCGCCCACCACCGCGGCCCTGCCCGCCCCGATCGCCTGGACCCGAGCGGTTGCGGTCGGCAGCGTGATCGCGCTGATCGTGCTCGGCCTGGCCTGGGAATTGTGGCTCGCGCCGACCGGCAACCGCACGCTGGCGCTGAAGGTCGTGCCGCTGCTGTTTCCGCTCGGCGGGTTGTTGCGCAACCGCATGTACACCTACCGCTGGCTGAGCCTGATGGTGTGGCTGTACTTCACCGAAGGCATCGTGCGCGCGACCAGCGACCGCGGCGCCGGTGTGTGGCTCGGTGCGCTCGAGGTGCTGCTGTGCCTGCTGCTGTTCGCGGCGTGTGCAGCGCATGTGCGCTGGCGGCTGCGCAATGCGAAGGAGGCGGCGGCATGAATCTGGTCGACTCATTGCGCGCCGCCGTCGGCACGACGAACGTGATCGTCGATGGCGACCTGTCGGCCTGGGAGGTCGACTGGCGCAAGCGCTACCGCGGGCGGGCGCTGGCGGTCGTGCGGCCGGCCTCGACGACCGAAGTTGCGGCCGTCGTCAAGGCCTGCGCGGCACACGGCACGGCCATCGTCACGCAAGGCGGCAACACCGGCTTGGTCGGCGCGTCGATCCCTAACGAAAGCGGCAGCCAGGTGCTGCTGAGCCTTGCGCGCATGAACCGCGTGCGCACGATCGACGCGGCGAACCTCGCGATGACGGTCGACGCCGGCTGCATCCTGCAAGCGGTGCAAGAGGCGGCCGCCGCGCAAGGCCTGCTGTTCGCACTGAGCCTGGCGGCCGAAGGCAGTTGCACGATCGGCGGCAACCTCGCGACCAACGCCGGCGGCACGCAGGTGCTGCGCTACGGCAACGCACGCGAGCTGTGCCTCGGCCTCGAAGTCGTGACCGCGGCCGGCGAGGTGTGGGACGGCCTGACCGGCCTGCGCAAGGACAACACCGGCTACGACCTGCGCGACCTGTTCATCGGCAGCGAAGGCACGCTCGGCGTCATCACCGGCGCGACGCTGAAGCTGCACCCGCAGCCGGCGGCGGTGACGACCGCGCTCGCGGCAGTGCCGACGCTCGAGGCCGCGGTCGAGCTGCTGCAGCTCGCGCAGTCACGCCTGGGCGCCGGGCTGACCGGCTTCGAGGTGATGGGGCGCTACGCGCTCGGCCTCGTGCGCACGCACATGCCGCAGCTCGCACAACCGCTGCCGCCGAGCGAGTGGACGGTGTTGCTGGAGCAATCCGACAGCGAAAGCGAGGCGCACGCGCAGGCGCTGTTCGAGGCGCTGCTGGAGACCGCGCTCGAACGCGGGCTGATCGCTGACGCGGCCGTGGCGAGCAGCCTCGAACAGTCGAACGCGATGTGGCATTTGCGCGAGTCGATTCCAATGGCGCAAGCCGTCGAGGGCGCGAACATCAAGCACGACATCGCACTGCCGGTGTCGCAAGTGGCCCGCTTCGTCGCCGGCACCGATGCGGCGCTGCTGCGTGCCTTTCCCGGCGTGCGCCTCGTGAACTTCGGCCACCTCGGCGACGGCAACCTGCACTACAACGTGCAGGCGCCGGCGGGCGTCGATGCGACGGCGTTCCTGCGCGATCACGAGCAGGCGGTCAACACCATCGTCTACGACGCGGTCGGTGCGCACGCCGGTTCAATCTCGGCCGAGCACGGCGTCGGCGCGCTGAAGCGCGACGAGCTCGCGCAGCGCAAGTCGCCGGTCGCGCTGCAGCTGATGCGCGCGATCAAGCAGGCGCTCGATCCGCTCGGCTTGATGAACCCGGGCCGCGTGCTCTGACAGATCAGGCCGGCAACGCCCCCTCGCGCGCCTGCTCGCGCAGCCACTGCGCGAAATCCTGGACCTCGGGTTTGCGGCCGACGCCGGCCGACTGCACGAGGTAGTAGCTGCGCGGCGACGCGACTGTCTTCGTGAACGGCGCGACCAGCTTGCGTTCGGCCAGCAGCTGCTTCAGCAGCGGGCTGCGGCCGAGCGCGACGCCCTGCCCGGCCACCGCCGCGTTGATCAGCTGGTCGAACTGCGAGAAGTGCAGCGCGCTCGCGGGCTTCAGCCCGTCGAGCTTCATCGCGCGCAGCCAGATCGGCCAGTCCTGCATGTCGGCGCCGGGGCCGGAATCGAGGTACATCAGCACGTGATGGCGCAGATCTTCAGGCGTCTTCAGCGGCCGCGCCTTGTCGCGCAACAGCTTCGGGCTGCACACCGGCAGCACGACGTCGCCGAACAGCAGCTCGGCGCCGACGTCGATCGCGTCCTCCGACTGGTAGCGAATCGCCAGATCGAAGCCGTCGCGGCTCAGGTTGACGAGCGCGTAGCCGGCCGAGATGCGCACGTCGACATCGGGCCGCGCGGCCGTGAAGCTGGCGAGCCGCGGGATCAGCCAGAGGCCGGCAAAGCCGGGCGTAGTCGTCACGACGACGGTCTTCGCGCGCCGATCGCGCTTGAGCTCACCGCCGATCTGGTGCAGGCGGCCGAGCACGTCGCCGACGACCTGCGACAGCGCCTGGCCGTCGTCGGTGAGCCGCAGCGCGCGATGCAAGCGGCGGAACAGCGGCAGGCCGTAGTGCGCCTCCAGCGCGGCGATCTGGCGGCTGACGGCCGACTGGGTCAACGCGAGTTCGTCCGCGGCCTTCGTGAAGCTGAGGTGGCGTGCCGAGGCTTCGAACGCCTCGAGCTGGTCGAGCGGTGGCAGGTCGTAGTGGCGCATCGGGGCTCCCGGGTGGCGGCGCTCTTGTCCCAATCTCGCATGCTGATCTGGCATGCGAGGCATTCGATCTTACCGTTTGAGCGCGCAGCCGGTTCGACCGAAACTGCCCTCACGCACCGCATGACAGTGCCTCATGTCAAGGAGAGACGCCATGAACACCACCGACCTGCACCCCGCCTCGATCTCGCTGCGCAAGGGCGAAATCCATCGCATCCACCATGGCCTGGGCCAGCGCATCGAGGCGTTGAACGGCTGCCTGTGGCTCACGATCGACAACGACCTGCGCGACATCTTCGTCGCCGCCGGCGAAGGCTTCACGATCGATCGGGACGGCGACACGCTGCTCAGCGCGATGGCCGATTCGCGCTTTGTCGCGCTGGCGCCGGCCGCGTGGCAGCGCGCGGCGTGATTCTGCCGACACGCTCTACTGCAACGGGCCTTTGAGCGGCTCGGGCACCGCCACTGCCACGACCTCGATGCCCTCTTCGCGCAGCGCATCGGCATCCTCGGCCGACGCACGGCCGCGAATACCGCGCTCCTGGGCCTCGCCGTAGTGGATGCGGCGGGCTTCCTCGGGGAAGCGGTCACCGACGTCCTCGGTCTTGGCGATCACGTCGCGCATCGCCCGCAGCCACCGGCCTTGAGCACGGGCCTGCGCGATCTCGGCCGCGCCGGACGGCACGCCGGCATCGCCGCGCCGGGTCGACACATTCAGGCGCGGCGCACTCGGCAGCCGCTCGATGGCCTTGTCCTCGCACAGCGGGCATGCCACCAAGCCGCGCTCGCCCTGCGCCAGAAAGTCGGCATCGGAGGCGAACCAGCCTTCGAAGCGGTGATCGTGCGCACAGCGCAGGCTCAAGACCTTCATAAGACGATTATGGTGGGCCGAAACTCAGGGCGCCGGCCGCCATTCGAGCGGCCAGCGGCCGGCGCGCCAATTCTGCAACCAAAGCAGGCCGATCAGCGTCTTGGCGTCGGTGAGTTCGCCACGGCGCGCGAGCTCGTCGAGCTGCTCGGCACTCATCTCGGTCACGTCGAGGAACTCGCCGGCGTCGAGCGCGCGTTCACCCGGGGTCAGCCCACGCGCGAACCAAACCTCGATGCCTTCGTTCGAGTAGGCAATCGCGTTGTGCAGGATGCCGGCGCGCGCCCATTCGGCGGCGCGGTAGCCGGTCTCCTCGATCAGCTCGCGGATCGCGCATTCGAACGGCGGCTCGCCCGCGTCGATCTTGCCGGCCGGGAACTCGAGCATCACGCGCGCCAGTGGATGGCGCCATTGGCGCTCGACGACGAGCCGGCCGTCGTCGAGCAGCGGGACGATCATCACCGCACCGGGGTGGACGATGTACTCGCGCTGCGCTGCGCCGCCATCGGGCAGGCGGACTTGGTCACGGCGCACATCGAGAAACCGGCCGCGGTAAACCTGCTCGGAGCCCAAGGCGTGCTCGCGCAAGTGCCCGTCCGGAGAAAACCCAGCCGGCTCGGGCGCCTTCACCGGCCACGCCTCAGGTAGCGCCAGACGAATCCCGGGAACGCGAAGGTCAGGAAAGTGAAGCCGAGCGCCGCGTAGAACTCCCAGCCCTGCGGCTGGATCTGCCCGGCGCGCGCTTCGAGCGCGAAGCCGATCGCGAGCGTGATGCCCCACAGCACGACGAGCTCGAGCAGCCGCCAGCCGATCACCTTGGGCGCGCGGCTCGGGCCGACGACGAACAAGCGCTCGTTGACGAACGGCAGGTTGGCCGCGATCAGTGCGATCAGCAGCACCAGCCAGACGGCGGCCGAAGACCCCATCGTCAAGTCGCAAGCGCCTTGACGATGGCCTGCACGCACAGCGTCATCAAGCCGCCGGGCAGGATGCCCAGGGCCAGCACGGCCACGCCGTTGAGCGACATCACCAGCCGCACGTCGCCGCTGCTTTCGATCGGGCGGGTGTCGGTCGGCTCGTCGAAATACATCACCTTGATCACACGCAGGTAGTAGTACGCGCCGACCAGCGACAGGATCACCGCGACGACCGCGAGATAGAGGTACCCGGTCACATTGGTCGTGACGAGCGACTGCAGCACCGACAGCTTGGCGTAGAAGCCGACCGTCGGCGGCAGGCCGGCAAGCGAAAGCATGATGATCGTCATCATCAGCGCGAACCACGGGCTGCGCTTGGCCAGACCCTTCAGGTCGTCGATATTCTCGGCCTCGAACCCCTTGCGCGACAGCAACATGATCATGCCGAAGCTGCCCAGCGTTGTCAGCACGTAGGTAACGATGTAGAACATCGACGAGGCATACGAGTTGCCGGCCGAGATCGTGTTGCCGTAGACCACGCCCGAGCACAGGCCGAGCAGCATGAAGCCCATCTGCGCGATGCTCGAATACGCGAGCATTCGCTTCAGGTTGCTCTGCGCGATCGCGACGATGTTGCCGAGCAGCATCGAGCCGACCGCGAGCACGACCAGCATCTGCTGCCAATCGGCCGCACGCCCGAGCATGCCTTCGACCAGCAGACGGATCGTGATCGCGAACGCGGCGAGCTTCGGCGCCGCGCCGATCAGCAGCGTGATCGCGGTCGGTGCGCCGTGATAGACGTCGGGCACCCACATGTGGAACGGCACCGCGCCGAGCTTGAACGCGAGGCCGGCGACGATGAACACGACCGCCAGAATCATCACGCCCTGGTTCGGCTGGCCGGTCCCGATCGCCTTGAAGACCTCGGGAATGTCGAGCGAACCGGTCGCACCGTACATCATCGACAGGCCGTAGAGCAGGAAGCCGCTGGCGAGCGCGCCGAGCACGAAATACTTCATCGCCGCCTCGGTCGCGTCGGCATGGTCGCGGCGCATCGCGACCAGTGCGTACAGGCTCAGCGTCATCAGTTCGAGGCCGAGGTAGACGACGAGGAAGTTGTTCGCCGACAGCATCACACAGGTGCCAAGCAGCGAGAACATGCTCAGCGTGAACAGCTCGCCCTTGAGCATGTCGCGTTCGGCCGCGTACGGCCGCGCGTAGACCAGTGTGACCATCACCGCGAGGGTGGCGAACAGGCCGAGCAAATGGCCCATCGGATCGGCGACGACCATGCGCTGCATCGCGTAGACCGTCTCGCCGGCGTTGAACGCGCACAGATGCAGCACGGCGACGACGGCGAGCGAGGCCTGGGTCAGCAGGTAGGTCGGCAGGCGCCTCGGGTGATCGGACCACAGGTCGACCAGCGAGATCACGAGCGCGCACGCGAGCAAGACGATCTCGGGGCTGATGGCAAGCCAGTTCATTGAATTCATGGCTCTCTTACTGTGCGGGGATCTTGCTGACCGCCACGTGCTTCAGCAGGTTGTCCACCGAGACGTGCGTCACGTCGGTGAACGGCTTCGGGTAGATGCCCATCACGAGCACGGCCGCGGCCAACACGGCCAGCATGCCGAACTCGCGGGCGTTGATGTCGGTGAGCGCACGCACGTCGTCGTTCGCGACCGCGCCGAAATAGACGCGCTTGACCATCCACAGCGTGTAGGCGGCGCCCGAGATCAGCGCCGTCGCGGCGATCAGGCCGAGCCAGAAATTGAACTTCACGGCGCCCAGGATCACCATCCACTCGCCGACGAACCCGGCCGTGCCCGGCAGACCGCAATTGGCCATCGCGAACAGCACCGCGAACGCGGCGAATTTCGGCATCGTGTTGGCCACACCGCCGTACGCGGCGATCTCGCGCGAGTGCACGCGGTCGTAGAGCACGCCGATGCACAGGAACATCGCGCCCGAGACGAAACCGTGCGAGATCATCTGCACGATGCCGCCGGCCATGCCGAGCTCGTTGAAGATGAAGAAGCCGAAGGTCACGAAGCCCATGTGCGCGATCGACGAGTACGCGACCAGCTTCTTCATGTC
>JAZJZJ010000269.1:0-2318 GCA_040389925.1 Pseudomonadota bacterium | reverse complement strand
ACATGTCATCTGCTTGGCTGCTGCCCGAGCACATTGCCGACGTGCTGCCCGCGCAGGCCCGGCACATCGAAGAACTCCGTCGCGGTCTGCTCGACGTGGCTCGCAGCTACGGCTGCGAACTGGTGATGCCGCCGCTGCTGGAGCACATCGAGTCGTTGCTGTCGGGGGCCGGAGCCGGTCACACGCTCGACCTCAAGACCTTCAAGCTCGTCGACCAGCTGAGCGGCCGCACCTTGGGCCTGCGCTCGGACAGCACCTTGCAGGTCGCACGCATCGACGCGCACCTGCTGAACCGCGCCGGCGTCACCCGGCTGTGCTACTGCGGCCCGGTGCTGCATGCGCTGCCGGAAGGCCTGCATTCGACACGCGAGCCGCTGCAGTTCGGTGCTGAAATCTACGGCCATGGCGGACTCGAGGCCGACCTCGAGGTGCAGGATCTCGCTCTCGACTGCCTGCGCAGCGCGGGCTTGGGCGGCGCGATGCTCGACCTCGGTGACGCACGCATCGTGCGCGGCTTGCTGGCGGGTGTGATGGTGCCGGCCGAGCAGCTGAACGACGTCTATGCGGCGCTGGCGTCGAAAGATGCGGCGGCGCTGCGCGAACTGTCGCGCAGCTGTCCGGAGGAGGTGCGTCGCGCACTGCAGACGCTCGTGACGCTGTACGGCGGCGCCGAGGTGATCGACATCGCGCGCCGCGAGTTGCCGCAGCGCCCGCTCATTCAGGCCGCGCTCGACGACCTGCAAGGGCTGGCGCAACGTGTCGAGCAGGCGCACCCCGAGGTCAAGGTCGGTTTCGATCTGGCTGACATCGGTGGCAACGGTTATTACAGCGGCGTGCGCTTCGCCGCCTTCGTCGCCGGTTCGCCGAATGCAATTGCGCGCGGTGGGCGCTATGACGAGGTCGGTGCGGCCTTCGGGCGCAACCGCGCAGCGGTCGGTTTCAGCCTCGATCTGAAGGCGCTGGCGGCGGTCGCGCCGGCGCAGCCGCTTCACGCCGCGATCCGCGCGCCGTGGGCCGAAGACGCTGCCCTGCGCGCGAAAGTGCGCAGCCTGCGCGAGCGGGGCGAAACGGTGGCGCGGGTGTTGCCCGGCCACGAACACGAAGCGCAGGAGTTCGCGTGCGACCGCGAACTCGTGCTGGCGAACGGCGAATGGGTCGTGCGCGCGCTTTGAGCGCGGCACCCGCCACCCGCGCGAAGCGCTCCCGAATTTTCAGCATTGGACTTTTCTGACATGCAAGCACTGAACCCACGCGCCGACGCGAAAGCGGCCGGCCACAACGTCGTCGTCGTCGGCACCCAGTGGGGTGACGAAGGCAAGGGCAAGGTCGTCGACTGGCTCACCGACCATGCGCAGGCGGTGGTGCGCTTCCAGGGCGGCCACAACGCCGGTCACACGCTGGTGATCAAGGGCATCAAGACGGCGCTGCAACTGATCCCGTCGGGCATCATGCGCGACGGCGTGGCCTGCTACATCGGCAACGGCGTGGTTGTCGACCCGACCCACCTGCTCGGCGAGATCGAGCGCTTGGAGAAGATCGGCGTCGAGGTGCGCTCGCGGCTGTTCATCAGCGAATCGTGCCCGCTGATCCTGCCGTTCCATGTGGAGGTCGACAAGGCGCGCGAAGCGCTGCGCGAGACCAGCGGCGCCGGCAAGATCGGCACCACCGGCAAGGGCATCGGCCCGGCCTACGAGGACAAGGTCGCACGCCGCGCGCTGCGTGTGCAGGACCTGAAGCACCCGGAGCGATTCGCGAAGAAGCTGCGCGAACTGGTCGAGCTGCACAACTACGCGCTGTCGGGTTACCTGAAGTCGAAGCCGCTCGACTACCAGCCGATCTTCGATCACGCGATGCAGGTCGCCGAGCAGCTGAAGCCGATGATGGCCGACGTCGGCTACATCCTGCACAACGCGAACCGCAACGGCGCCAACATCCTGTTCGAGGGCGCGCAGGGCACGCTGCTCGACATCGACCACGGCACTTATCCGTACGTCACATCGAGCAACTGCGTGGCCGGCAACGCGGCGGCAGGCGCGGGCGTCGGCCCGGATCTGCTGCACTACATCCTCGGCATCACCAAGGCCTACACGACGCGCGTCGGCAGCGGCCCGTTCCCGACCGAGCTCGACATGGACGTGCCCGGCAGCGTCGGCCATCACCTCTCGACCGTCGGTCAGGAGCGCGGCACCGTCACCGGCCGGCCGCGCCGGTGCGGCTGGCTCGACGCCGCGCTGCTGAAGCGCTCGGTCATCATCAACGGCATCTCGGGCCTGTGCATCACCAAGCTCGACGTGCTCGACGGCCTGCCCGAGATCAAG
>JAZJZJ010000268.1:0-9961 GCA_040389925.1 Pseudomonadota bacterium | reverse complement strand
AAAGAGCTCTCGTTCGCCGCCAGCCGGATCCGCGAAGGCGAGTTCGATTCGCGCCTCGACGAGAACACGCTGACGGCCGAGATCCGCCAGGTGAACATGGGTTTCAACCGGATGGCGCGCGAACTCGCGAAGGTCGAACAGGACCGGGCCGTGATGCTCGCCGGCATCTCGCACGACCTGCGCACGCCGCTGGCGCGCCTGCGCCTCGAAGCCGAGATGAGCGTGCATGACGAGGAGGCCAAGCACAACATGGCGCTCGACATCGACCAGCTCGACGCGATCATCGACAAGTTCATGGACTACGCCCGGCCCGGCGAGAGCCGGCTGATGCCGGTGCACCTGAGCGGCGTGGTCGATCGCGAGATGGCGGCGTTCCGCGACACCAGCCAGATCCGCATCGTCTCGCGCGTCGCGATCGACACCAAGGTCATGGCCGACGACGTCGAACTCGGCCGCGTGCTGCAGAACCTGTTCGAGAACGCGCGCCATTACGGCCGTTCGACCGACACCGGGATCGCACGCGTCAACGTCAGCTACGCGCGCACCGGGCCGTGGGTGATCCTGACCGTGCGCGATTTCGGCCAAGGCGCCGATCCGAAGAAGCTCGCGCAGCTGACCACGCCGTTCTTCCGCGGCGATGCGGCCCGCACCGCAGCCACCGGCGCGGGGCTGGGGCTGGCGATCGTCGACAAGGCGGTGCAGCGCATGGGCGGCACCTTCGAGCTCGTCAACGCGCCCGACGGCGGGCTGATGGCGCACATTCGGCTCAAGCGAGCGCCCTGACGCCGGCGCGGGATTGCAGGCGAAACCTCGGCCTTTTCGGCGCGTCGTCGACGCGCGCACTGTCTATCCTCGGTGCTTGAGCGGGCGCGTTGCGCTCAAGACCGTCGCCTGTTGGCGACGCCATCACGCGCGGACCCCGAGACGTTGAACGCACTGCACAGCCTGAGAGATTTCGCCAACAGCCTGGTCACCCGGCTGTTGCTGGTCGGCCTGCTGGTGCTGACGCTCGGGACCGCCGTCACCTACTTCCAGCTCACCCGCTTTCTGCGCGACGACCTGACGCAGGTGGTTTCGGCCCAGCAGCTGGCACTGGCGCAGTACGTCGCGCGCGACGTCGACCAGGCACTCGAGAATCGGCGCCAATTCCTGTCGGATCTGGCGCGCCGACTGCCGCCCGCGCTGCTCACGCGCCCCGAGGACCTGTCCGCCTGGCTCGCGGAGCACCATGCGTTGCGGCCGCTCTTCTCGGGCGGGCTGACCGTGTTCGCGACCGACGGCCGCGCGCTCGGCGACCTGTCGCGCCCGGCCGTGTCCGACGCGGCCGCAACCGAGTCCGACGCGGGCTTCCGGCAAGCGCTCGCGGGGCAGGCCGTGATCGGTCGTCCGCGCTACGCGCCCGAGCTGGCCGCACCGGTGCTGCCGATCGCGGTACCGGTTCGCGACGCGGCGGGGCGGGTCGCCGCGGTGCTGGTGGGGCGATCGAAACTCACCGACCGCGACCTGTTCGACGGCCTGCTTCAGGGCCGGATCGGCCACGCCGGCGGCCTGCTGCTGATCTCGCCGCAGGACAAGCTGTTCGTCGCCGCCACCGACCCGCGCATGGTGCTGCGCCCGACGCCGGCGCCGGGCGTGAACCCCTTGCACGACCGCGCGATGGGCGGGTTCCGCGGCGCCGGCACCACGATCAACGCCGCGGGCATCGAGGAGTTGTCGGCGATTGCCTCCGTGCCCGGCACCGGTTGGTTCGTCGTGGCCCGGATGCCGGTCAGCGAGGCCCTCGCCACCGTCGCGCGGACGCGCAGTTTCATGTTCCAGCAGCGTGTGCCGGTGATGCTGGTCGTGCTCGGCCTGATCGGCTTCGGCGCGCTGCTGTTGCTGCGTCCGCTGCGCCGGGCCGCTGAACAAGCCGACGGCATGGCGCGCGGCGAACTGCCGTTGACGCCACTGCCTGTGGGGCGGGCCGACGAGCTGGGCCGCTTGACGGCCGCATTCAATCGCCTGCTCGCCAAGCTCGACGAGCAACGCGGCGAACTCGTCCGGCAGGCGCACCACGACAGCCTGACCGGCCTGCCCAATCGCAAGCTGCTGGCCGACCGGTTGCAACAGGCGCTGGCGCGCGCGCGGCGTCACGGCGGGCGCGTCGCGGTGCTGTTTCTCGATCTCGACGGCTTCAAGCGCATCAACGACAGCATCGGCCACGAGGCCGGCGACGAGGTTTTGCGCCAAGTTGCCGAGCGGCTGTCGGCCGTCGTCCGTGAGACCGACACCGTCGCACGGCTCGGTGGCGACGAGTTCGTGCTGGTCGCCGCCGACTTCGACGGCGACGGCGTCATCTGCGCCCGCGCACTGGCCCGGAAATGCACCGAGGCGATCGGTCGACCGCTGCTGGTGCGCGGCAGCACCCACGCGCTCGGCGTCTCGGTCGGGATCGCCTTGTCGAACGAAGGCGACCACGCCGAGGCGCTGCTCGCGGCCGCCGACCGCGCGATGTACGCGGTCAAACAGCGCGGGTCGACCGGCGTGCGCGTGGCCGCGCCGGTGGCCTGACGCGCGTCGAAGTCCCGCGCCAGCGCTTACGCGCCGGCCTTCGCGAGCAGGCACACCGCGCGCGCCTCGATCGCCTGCCCGAGCCCCACCGGCCCCATGTTCTCGGCGGTCTTCGCCTTCACGCTGACCTGATCGACCGCGACCACGAGCGCCGATGCGACGCGCTGGCGCATCGCCAGGATGTGCGGCGCCATCTTCGGCGCCTGCGCGATGATGGTGCTGTCGACATTGCCGATCAGCCAACCCGCCGCGCGCACGCGCCGCGCCGCCTCGGCCAGCAGCGCGAGCGAGTCGGCGCCCTTGTATTGCGTGTCGGTATCGGGGAAGTGAAAGCCGATGTCGCCCATCGCAGCAGCACCGAACAGCGCATCGGTGATCGCATGGCACAGCGCGTCGGCGTCCGAGTGGCCAAGCAGCCCGTGCGTGTGCGCGATCTCGACGCCGCCGAGCACCAGCTTGCGGCCCGCGACCAGCGCGTGCGTGTCCCAGCCTTCGCCAATGCGCCACAAAGGCGGCTTGATCCGGGGTGCGTTCATGTGCGGGTTCTCAGCAGTCGAGCGGCCAGGTCGAAATCGGCCGGCCAGGTGATCTTGAAGTTTTCCATCGAGCACGCGACCAGCTTCGGCGCATGGCCGAGCGCTTCGATCGCGCTCGCTTCGTCGGTGACGCTCGCGCCGGCGTGGTCGAGTGCCTCGCGCAGCAGGCCGATGCGGAACATCTGCGGCGTCTGCGCCTGCCACTTGGCGTGGCGGTCGATCGTGGCGGCGACGCGGCCGTCGCGCGCCGACTTCAAGGTGTCGGCGACCGGCAACGCGAGCAGGCCGCCGACCGGATCGTCGAGGCAGGCGTCGATCAGCGCGTCGATCCACTCGGGGCGCACGAGGCAGCGCGCGGCGTCATGCACCAGCACCCAGTCGTGCGCACGCGCGCCACGCGCGAGCAATTCGTCGAGGCCGTTGCGCACCGTCTCGGCGCGGGTCGCGCCACCGCGATGGCTCACGGTCGCATCGCGGCCGAGGTGCGCGGCGTGCTGCGTGTCGCCCGCGCTGACCACGACCAGCACCTCCACGATCCGCGACACCTGCGCCAGCGCCGCCAACGTGTGCGCCACCAGGCTGCGCTCGCCCAGCATCGCGTACTGCTTCGGTCCGGCAGCACCCGCGCGTTCACCGACCCCGGCGCATGGAACGAGCGCGTACAGGCGTGTCAGGTCTTCGGAGGAGTCGGCAAGCGTCATCGAGGCGCGAATTCTATAATCGCCATCACCTTCCGCCCCGGGGATGCCACATCCAGACGGCCCCGCGGGGCGCTTTGCTTTTTGTGCGCCAAGGATTCATGCAACTCCCCGCGATCGCCACCGGAAAACGCTTCACGCTGCCCCGCCCCATCGGTTCGGCCGACGCGTTGCTGCTGGCGCGATTCGCCCACGCGCAGGCGGCGCAGAAGAAGATCACCGCGATCGTCACCGCCGAGCCGGCCGACACGCAGCGGCTCGAGGCCGAGCTGCCGTTCTTCTCGCCGGGCCTGCGCATCGCCGTGTTCCCCGACTGGGAGACGCTGCCGTACGACACCTTCTCGCCGCACCAGGATCTGATCTCGGAGCGTCTCGCGACGCTCTGGCGCATTCAGCAGGGCGAGGTCGACGTGGTGCTGATGCCGGCCTCGACCGCGATGGTGCGGCTGGCGCCGCCGAGCTTCCTGGCTCGCTATACCTTTCACTTCAAGCAGAAGGAAAAACTCAACGAGGCCGCGCTGAAGGCGCAGCTCACGCTCGCCGGCTACACCCACGTGAGCCAAGTCGTCTCGCCCGGCGAGTACGCGGTGCGCGGCGGGCTGATCGACCTGTTCCCGATGGGCTCGCTGGTGCCGTACCGGGTCGATCTGTTCGGCGACGAGGTCGACTCGATCCGCACCTTCGACCCCGACACGCAACGCAGCCTGTTCCCGGTGCCCGAGGTGCGACTGCTGCCGGGCCGCGAGTTCCCGATGGACGAGGACGCACGCACGCGTTTTCGCGCCCGCTGGCGCGAGAAGATGGAAGGCGATCCGTCCCGCGTGCGCCTGTACAAGGACATCGGCACCGGCTTGGCGAGCGGCGGCATCGAGTACTACTTGCCGCTGTTCTTCGACGAGACCGCGACGATTTTCGACTACCTCGCAGGCGACAACAAAGAGCAGGCGACGCTGGTCTTGCACGGTGAACTCGACGAAGCGCTGAAGAAGTTCTGGACCGACACGCGCGAGCGCCACCGCTTTCTCGCGGCCGACCGCGAGCGGCCGATCCTGCCGCCGGACGAGTTGTTCCTGAAGCCCGAAGACTTCTTCGCGCTGTGCAATCGGCATGCACAACTCTCGCTGCGCGGCAACGAAGAAATCTCCTGGGCGCGCGCGCTGCCCGACCTCAGCGTCGACCGCGGCGCGCCCGAGCCGCTGACGCGCCTGAAGACGCAGGTCAGCACGACGAAGTACCGCGTGCTGATCGTCGCCGAGACCGAAGGTCGGCGCGAGAGCCTGCTGGAGCTGCTGCGCGACAGCAAGATCGAGCCGCCCAGCGTCGCGAATCTCGCCGACTTCCGGGCCAGCGACGAGCACTTCGCGATCGCCGTCGCGCCGCTCGCGCAGGGCTTCTTCTGGTTCGAGCCGGATGACGGCATCGCGATCCAGTTCGTCACCGAGACCGAACTCTTCGCGACCGCGCCGACCGCGCGGCGGCGGCGCAAGCAGGAGGCCGTCAGCGATGTCAACTCGCTGATCAAGGACCTGTCGGAGCTGAAGGTCGGCGATCCGGTCGTGCATTCGAACCACGGCATCGGCCGCTACGTCGGGCTGATGAACATCGACTTGGGCGACGGGCCCAGCGAGTTCCTGCACCTCGAGTACGCCGATGCGGCCACGCTCTACGTGCCGGTCGCGCAACTGCACCTGATCTCGCGCTACACCGGCGTCAGCGCCGATGAGGCGCCCTTGCACCGCCTCGGCTCGGGCCAGTGGGACAAGGCCAAGCGCAAGGCCGCCGAGCAGGTGCGTGACACCGCCGCCGAGCTGCTGAATCTCTACGCCCGCCGCGCCGCGCGCGAGGGCTTCGCGTTCCGCTTCCAGCCGCACGACTACGAAGCCTTCGCCGCCAGCTTCGGCTTCGAGGAGACGCCGGACCAGCAGGCCGCGATCCACGCGGTGATCCAGGACATGGTTTCGCCGCAGCCGATGGACCGGCTGGTCTGCGGCGATGTCGGCTTCGGCAAGACCGAGGTCGCGCTGCGCGCCGCGTTCATCGCGGTGACCGGCGGCAAGCAGGTCGCGATCCTCGCGCCGACCACGCTGCTCGCCGAGCAGCACTACCAGAACATCGCCGATCGCTTCGGCAAGTGGCCGATCAAGGTTGCCGAGATCTCGCGTTTTCGCTCCGCGAAGGAAGTGAAGGCGACGCTCGAAGGGCTGGCCGACGGCACGGTCGACATCGTCGTCGGCACCCACGCGCTGATCAGCGACAAGGTCAAGTTCAAGCGCCTCGGCCTGCTCGTGATCGACGAGGAACACCGCTTCGGCGTGCGCCACAAGGAAGCGATCAAGGCGATGCGCGCCGAGGTCGACGTGTTGACGCTGACCGCGACGCCGATCCCGCGCACGCTCGGCATGGCGCTCGAAGGCCTGCGCGATCTCAGCGTGATCGCGACCGCACCGCAGCGCCGTCTTGCGATCAAGACCTTCGTGCGCAGCGAGACCAGCGGCGTGATCCGCGAGGCGATCCTGCGCGAGCTGAAGCGCGGCGGGCAGGTCTACTTTCTGCACAACGAGGTCGAGACGATCCAGGCGCGCCACGACAAGCTCGCCGAGCTCGTGCCCGAGGCGCGCATCGCGATCGCGCACGGCCAGATGCCCGAGCGCGAACTCGAACGCGTGATGCGCGATTTCGTCGCGCAGCGCCACAACGTATTGCTGTGCTCGACCATCATCGAGACCGGCATCGACGTGCCGAGCGCGAACACGATCGTGATGTCACGCGCCGACAAGTTCGGCTTGGCGCAACTGCACCAGCTGCGCGGCCGCGTCGGGCGCTCGCACCATCAGGCGTATGCCTACCTGATGGTGCCGGACGTCGAAGGGCTGACCAAGGCGGCCTCGATGCGGCTGGAGGCGATCCAGAGCATGGAAGAGCTCGGCTCCGGCTTCTACCTCGCGATGCACGATCTCGAGATCCGCGGCGCCGGCGAGGTGTTGGGCGACAACCAGAGCGGCAACATGATGGAAGTCGGCTTCCAGCTCTACAACGAGATGCTGGCCGAGGCCGTGCGCTCGCTGAAGATGGGCGTCGAGCCCGACCTGCTGAGCCCGCTGTCGGCGACGACCGAGATCAACCTGCACGCGCCCGCGCTGCTGCCCGACGCCTACTGCGGCGACGTGCATGCGCGCCTGTCGCTGTACAAGCGGCTCGCGTCGGCCAACACCGCGGCGCAGATCGACACGTTGCTCGAAGAGGTCACCGACCGTTTCGGCAAGCTGCCACCGCAAGGCCAGACTCTGTTCGACGTGCACCGCCTGCGCGTGCTCGCCAAGCCTTTCGGCGTGACCAAGATCGATGCCGGCGCGAAGCTGATGGTGATCAGCTTCCGGCCGAACCCGCCGGTCGAGGCGATGCGCATCATCGAGCTGGTGCAGAAGAACCGCCACATCAAACTCGCCGGCAACGACAAGCTGCGCATCGAGCGCGACACGCCGGCGCCGAAAGACCGCGCCCAATTGATTCGCGACGTGCTGCGCGCGCTCGGCGCGCCCACACCCCAGCCCCAGCCCGCATGACCTCGATGGCACAAGAATTCGCACCCGGCCTGTTCGTTCGCGGCTTCGCGCCGCCGTTGCGCCTGGCCGACTACAAGCTGGTCGCGTTCGACATGGATTCGACGCTGATCAACATCGAGTGCGTTGACGAGATCGCCGCGGCAGCCGGCCGCAAGGCCGAGGTCGCAGCGATCACCGAGGCCGCGATGCGCGGCGAGATCAGCGACTACAAAGAGAGTCTGCGCCAGCGGCTCGCGCTGCTGCGCGGCGTGCCCGAGTCGGCATTGCATGAGGTCTACGCGAACCACCTCCAGTTGAACCCCGGCGTCGAGCGCTTCGTGCAGGCCTGCAAAGAGGCGGGTCTGAAGACCTTGCTGGTGTCAGGAGGCTTCACGTTCTTCAGCGACCGCGTGCGCGCTCGCCTCGGCCTCGATTTCGCGCGCGCCAACGTGCTCGAGATCGAGCGCGGCGCCCTCACCGGCCGATTGATCGACCGGCCCTGGGGCGACATCGTCGACGGCGCCGAGAAGAAGCGTGTCGTGCTCGAAGTCTGCGAACTGATGGGCATCGCGCCCGCACAGGCGATCGCGGTCGGCGACGGCGCCAACGACCTGCCGATGATGGGCGCGGTCGGCCTGAGCATCGCCTACCACCCGAAGCCGGCGGTGCTGGAGCAGGCGATGCTGTCGATCACCCGCGGCGGCATGGACCGCGCGCTCGAGGCATTCGGCGACTGAACTTCGGCGCGGCGCTTTGAGCGCTCGTCACGCTGGCCGGGCAGGCATCACGACGATCCCGTCTTCGTCGGCCACCAGCCACTCGCCCGGTCGCACCGGTACGCCCTGGATCTGAATCGCCACGTCGCGCCGGCCCTGGTTGCGGCGCTCGGTCGGCATCGGGATCAGCGCGAGCGCGCGGATGCCGACATCGCATTCGATCAGTTCGGCGCTGTCGCGCACGCAGCCATCGACGACCACGCCGGCCCAGCCGTTCTTCGCCGCAGCCGCGGCGATGTTGCCGCCGACCAGCGCACGCCGCAGCGAGCCGCCGCCGTCGACCACGAGCACGCGACCGTGGCCGGGCTCTTCGAGCGCGGCCTTCACGAACGAGTTGTCCTCGAAGCAGGTCACGGTCGCGACCGCGCCGGCGAAGCGCGCGCGTTTGCCGAACGAGCGAAACACCGGCGGCAGCACGCGAAAGCTGGCGTCGGCAGTCGCCTTGTTCGCATCGCAGAGGTCACCGGTGACGAGGTCTGAAGCGCTGCTCATGGAGTGTTCACCTTCCTGATGTCACTGGCGCGCGCTGGCGCTGCGCCGAATCGCCGTCAGCGTTGCCCGCGAGGTGCTGACATCGGCATCGAGTTTCATGTGGATCAGCGTGGGCTTGTCGGCCGCGAGCGCGGCGGCGAACGCCGGCTCGAACTGCGCCGTCGCATCGACGAGGCTCGCGGCCCAGCCGTGGGCGCGCGCCAGCGCCGCGAAGTCGGGGTTGAACAGGTCGCTGCCGCTGACCCGGCCCGGGTACTCGCGCTCCTGATGCATGCGGATCGTGCCGTAGGTGCCGTTGTCGACGACGATCACGATCAGCTTGCCCCGCCCGACCCTTCCGGCGCGGTAGCCGGTCGCGGTCGCGAGTTCCTGCCCGGTCATCAAAAAGTCGCCGTCGCCGGCGATGTTGATCGCGGTGCGCTCGGGGTACAGCAGTGACGCCGCCACGGCCGCCGGCACGCCGTAGCCCATCGCACCCGAGGTCGGCGCAAGCTGCGTGCGGCCGCCCTTTTGCATGCCCGGATAGCGGTAGAAGCGATGCAGCCAGCCGCTGTAGTTGCCGGCGCCGTTGGTCAGCACGCTGTCGGCCGGCGCGAGGCGCTGGATCGTCTTGACGACCTCGGCCATGTCGAGGGGTTCGACCGGCGTCGGGGCGTGGTTGGCCTCGTAGTCGGCATGCGCGCCGGCCGTCCACGCGCCCCACGGCAGCGTCGGCGGCGGCGCAAGGCCCTCGAGCGCTTTCGCCGCGCAGGCCATCGCCGATTGCAGCATCAGGTCGGCGGCGTAGACGCGGCCGAGTTCTTCCGGCCCGGCGTGGATGTGGATCAGTTTCTGCGCCGGCCGCGGCGCCTTCAACAGCGTGTAGCCACCGGTCGTCATCTCGCCCAGCCGCGGGCCGACCGCGAGGATCAGGTCAGCGTCGGTGACACGCTTCGCGAGCTTCGGATTGATGCCGATGCCGACATCGCCGGCGTAGTTCGGGTGGGCGTTGTCGAACAGGTCCTGGAAGCGGAATGCACAGCCAACGGGCAGGTTCCAGCCTTCGGCGAAACGCTGCATCGCGTCACAGGACGCCGCATCCCAACCGCTGCCGCCGACGATCACGAACGGCCGCTGCGCCGCCAGCAGCATCGAGCGCAGCTCGCGCAGCGCGCCCGGCGCGGGCCACGCGAGCGCCGGCTCGATGCGCGGCAGCACCGGCGCGTCGGTCAGCGCGCTCAGCATGTCTTCCGGCAGCACCAGCACCACCGGCCCGGGGCGGCCCTGCATCGCGACGTGAAAGGCGCGTGCGATGTATTCGGGCAGCCGTGCCGGGTCGTGCACCTCGCCGACCCATTTCGCGAAGCCGAGCGTGCCGGGGCCGAACA
>JAZJZJ010000267.1:0-16368 GCA_040389925.1 Pseudomonadota bacterium | reverse complement strand
GACCCGCTGACCGGCTTCTTCCGCGACGGCTGCTGCAACACGGCCGACGACGACACCGGCAGCCATGTGATCTGCGTCAAGGTCAGCGCCCAGTTTTTGGCGTTCTCGGCAAGTCGCGGCAACGACCTGTCGACGCCCCGCCCCGAGTACCGTTTCCGCGGCCTCAGCCCGGGTGACCGCTGGTGCCTGTGCGCGCTGCGCTGGCGCGAGGCCTTCGATGCCGGCGCGGCGCCCGCGGTCGTACTCGAATCGACCCACGAACGCGCGCTCGATTTCGTTCCGCTCGACTGGCTGCGCGCCCATGCGCTGCACACCGCATAGGCTAAACTCGCGCGCTCCGGAGAGGTGGATGAGCGGTTTAAGTCGCACGCCTGGAAAGCGTGTGAGGGGTAAAACCCTCCGCGGGTTCGAATCCCGCCCTCTCCGCCAGGAATCGTGTTGTGACTGTTCGCCAGAGTCCACGCCACCCTCTCAAAAGCCCCGTCCAGCCTAGCGCTGCGGGGCTTTTTGTTTGCCAGCGTTCGCCACCGTCCGCTTGCAGCCGGGTTTCGCAGGGGGTACTCTTGGGGGCATAGGGGTACGGGGTTGGGGGTATCTCCCCGCTTTTTGCCCCACCGGAGCGCCCATGCCACTGACCGACACCGCCATCAAGAAGCTCAAGCCGAGCGACAAGCCATCGAAGGTCAGCGACGAGCGCGGCCTGTACCTGCTGGTCACGCCGGCCGGCTCGAAGCTTTGGCGCTGGAAGTACCGTTTCGACGGAAAAGAGAAGGTCATGCCCTTGGGGCAGTACCCCGATGTCTCGCTGGCGCAAGCGCGCGACGAACGCGAGGCCGCGCGCAAGATGCTTGCAGCCGGCACCGATCCGATGGCTCACCGGAAGGCCGCGAAGGTCGCGCGCCAGTTCGCGGTGGAGAACTCTTTCGCGGCCGTCGCTCGGCTGTGGTGGGAAAGCTGGAAGTCGGCGCGTACCCCCAATCACACCGACTCCGTGTTGCGCCGACTCGAAGCTGACGTGTTCCCCGCGATCGGCGCCCGCCCGGTCGGCGAGATCGAAGCGCCTGACTTGGTGCGCATGGCGAAGACCATCGAGGCCCGCGGCGCGCTGGACATCGCCAAGCGCGCGTTGCAGACCTGCGGCCAAGTGTTCCGCTACGCCATCGCGCACGGCCTCGCCACGCGCAACCCCGCCGCCGACATCAAGCCCGGTGACGTGCTCAAGTCGCGGAAGAAGGAGAACTACGCGCGCATCGACGCGAAGGAACTGCCCGACCTGATGCGCCGCATCGACGCCTACCGAGGCACCGCAACCACGCGGCTGGCGCTGAAGTTGATTGCGATGACTTTCGTGCGCACCACCGAGTTGATCGCCGCGCGATGGTCAGAGTTCGACCTCGGCGCCGCCCGCTGGGACATCCCGGCCGAACGCATGAAGATGCGCACGCCCCACATCGTGCCGCTATCGAAGCAGGCCGTGAACATGCTGCGAACCCTGCACCTTGTGACGGGTCACGGCGCCCTGTTGTTCCCCGGCGAGCGCGACCGCGCCAAGCCGATGTCGAACAACACGCTGCTGAAAGCTCTGGAGATCATGGGCTACAAGCACCGGATGACCGGTCATGGGTTCCGCGGCATCGCCTCGACCCAGCTTCACGAAATGGGCTTCGATCACGCTCACATCGAACTGCAGCTCGCGCATCAGGAGCGCAACGCGGTCAGCGCCAGCTACAACCACGCGCTGTACCTCGCACCGCGCACGAAGATGATGCAAGCGTGGTCGGACTACCTCGACGCCTGCGCATCATCCAACGTCACACCGATCAAGAGGAAACGCGCCTGACGATTCAGGACCGGCACCGCAGCGGACCTGCGGCAATAGCGGCCGAGCCAAGTGCTAGTAACACAAGGCCCGACCTGACCACAACGTGCAAACCTGAAAGGACCGCACATCATGGCTGCCAATGAGACTACCACCGCCCTCAACCCCGCCGACCGGCTCGAAGCCCTGGACAACGCTGTCCACTACAACATGGACACGCTTTGGGATGCCATTGCGCTTATCGATGGAGCTTTGGGACACCAAGAACTTAAAGAGCCAACTGGGGCGCAACGCATTGTTCGCATGGCGGCACAGAAGCTGCGCGAGTTCGATGAAGTCATCTCCCCGCTGATCTAAGACACCGCCGCGCCTTCGGGCCCGGCAGCGCCGGGAGTCGTGGGCATCGCGCCGCCCACATGCGCCACGGGACTTGTACGTTCGCGATTGTCGCAATACACTCGCGATCAACGACTGAGCGCATACGCATCGGGGTCGCCCGTCCATTCAGGAGGCGGCGGTGCCGGTAAAGCTCAAAACTTGAGCCCTCGCACGATGGAGGGCAACCCGGCCAGCAAGCCGCATGACAGATAGGCCTAGTTCCCCTCGCGGGGTGATCGCTGCTAGACAGCGCACACAGTAGATGGGAACGCACGCCCTTACCAAGCCCGCCTCGCGCGGGCTTAGCCATTGAGGGGCTAAACACGCCCCCGCAAAGCCCGCCCTGAGCGGGCTTTTTCATTTCCCCACCGCAACCGGCCCCGAGCCGGTTTTTTTTCGTCCGCACCGCCCTTGAGGCGGTTTTTTCGTTTCTGAAAGGCAATCACCATGAACGATCGACCCAGCAACCCGAGCCCAGCGGCATTCACGATCCCGCAGTTCATCGAAGCATTCGGCGTCGGCCGAACAAGCGCCTACGAAGAGATCGCAGCCGGCCGACTTGCGACCTACAAGGTCGGCCGGCGTCGCTACATAAGCGCGCATGCGGCCGCCGAGTGGCAGCGGCGACTTGAGGCTGAGGCGAACCCGCCCGCCGCTCCTACCTTGATGTTTATCGGGGCAGCGGTATGAGCGGCGCCGACGCCATCCTGTCGCGCGTCGACAAGGTTCGCGCCCGCGGGCCCGGCCAGTGGTCAGCGCGCTGCCCTGCTCACGAAGACAAGGCGCCATCCCTTTCGATCAAGGAACTGCCGGACGGCCGAATCCTGCTTCACTGCTTCGGCGGCTGCGACGTGCAAGACGTGATCGCCGCGATCGGATTGGAAGTGTCCGACCTCTTCCCGCCCACCGATCGCGCATTCGAGCCGGTGCGGCGCCCTCGCCTTCTACCTGCCGGGCAAGCACTCGAAATTCTCGACTTTGAAGCGCAGTTGATCGCACTCTGCGCCGCCAACATCGCGAACGGCGTCGAGCTGACCGACGCCGATCGCGACCGTTGCCGGGTCGCTGCCGGGCGCATCGGCGCCATTGCGAGCGAGGTGCGCGCATGACGGCCCGCGACCGTTACGAAGCGATGGCATCGGCACTGGACGCGCACGCACCGCCCGTGCCGCGCGCCGACGATGGCGTGATCCTGATTCGAGGCTCCGACATCACGCCCGAACCGATCGCATGGCTGTGGCGCAACTGGCTGGCGCTGGGCAAGTTGCATTTGCTCGCGGGTGCGCCCGGTCAAGGCAAGACGACGATTGCGTTAGCTGCGACCGCAACGGTCACGACCGGGGGTAGATGGCCCGATGGTTCGAGGTGCGAGCGTGGCAACGTCTTAATTTGGTCGGGCGAAGATGATTCGGCCGACACGCTGCTGCCTCGATTGATCGGCATGGGCGCCGACCGTGATCGCGTGTTCTTCATCAAGGGCGCACGCATCGGCGGCGAGGTGAGCCCATTCGATCCGGCGCGTGACTTGGTGCAACTGACCGAGGCCGCTACCCGAATCGGCGACGTCAAGCTGTTGATCGTTGATCCGATCGTGTCGGCTGTGACCGGCGACAGCCACAAGAACACAGAGGTGCGCCGCGCAATGCAACCCCTTGTCGATCTGGCATCGCATCTGCGTGCGGCCGCGCTGGGCATCACGCATCTGTCCAAGGGCACTGCCGGCCGAGACCCGACCGAGCGCGTCACGGGTTCCATCGCCTTCACGGCCGTGGTGCGTGTCGTGCTGCTCGCCGCCAAGGTGAAAGGCGACAACGGGGAAGACAAGCGCATCCTGGTGCGATCGAAGTCCAACATCGGCCCGGATGACGGCGGGTTTGAATATCACATCGAGCAAGTTCAAGCGCTGCCGGGCATTGCGGCATCTGTCGTCACTTGGGGCAACGCTATCGACGGCACGGCGCGCGAACTACTCGCCGAAGCGGAAGCCGACCCGCAAGACGGCAGCAGCGCGAAGGAGTCCGCCGAAGACTTCTTGCGCGAGCTGCTCACCTCGTCGACTCCAACGAAGAACGTTCAATCGGAGGCAAAAGAAGCGGGCCATGCGTGGGCGACTGTGCGACGTGCGTCCGAAGTGCTCGGAGTCATCAAGAAGAAGGGCGAGTCCGGCTGGTACTGGCGACTGCCGCAACTTGCTCAAGAAATGGCAACTTGCTCAACTTGCTCAGACTCTGAGAGTGAGCAAGTTGAGCAAGTTGAAGGAATGCAGGCACTTTCCGCCGATTCCGAGGTGCTGTGATGGACCTGCTGCAAAGCCTTCGCACTCGCGGCCTGTCGATCCGCATCGACGGTCAAAACCTGATCGTCAACCCCCGCGACCTTCTCACCGACGAACTGCGCGACGCGATCCGCGCCGACAAGGCCGAACTGCTGCGTCTGCCGGATGCGCTGTTCGATGCGATTAACAGGTGTTGCGCGGTGCGTGGTGACGACGACGCTAACCGCGCTGCGCTCATCCTCGAATCGATCGCGCTGCCCGCTTGGGAGCAGCGGGAATTGCGCGACCACTTCAACGAAGAAGCCGAGCGCTGGCTGCGTGCAACGGGCCAGATTTAGACGCCATCTGTTCGCCGCAGTCCGGGCCTGTCTTTTCGATCAAACGCCCCTTCCGCACGCGCGGACGCGCTGATACAAGGCCGCATCTTTTGCAAAAGGATCGCCCCTTGAACATCAATCAGATTCGCGAAAACCGCGCCGCCAAAGTCACCGCCATGCGCGGCCTGCTCGCCACCGCCGAAAGCGAGAAGCGCAGCCTGAACGCCACCGAGCAAGCCGGCTTCGACACGCTCAAGGGCGAGATCGTCGCGCTCGAAGCCGACGAGACCCGCGCCAGTTTCTTCGCCGAAGCCGAGCGCCGCATGTCGGGCGAGCCGATCGGCGAACGCTCCTTCGGCACCCTGCAGCGCCAGGTCAACGTGGTCGAAGTCATGCGCGCGCAGATGGAAGGCCGCGCACTGACCGGCGCCGCTGCCGAGTACAGTCAGGAGGCCGAGCGCCGCAGCGGGCGCAAGGCGCAAGGCGCGTTCGTGCCGATCGCCGCGCTCGAACAGCGCGCCGCAGTAACGACCGTCACCGCGCCCGAGATCGTCGGCACCGATCACCGCGCCGATCAATACATCGAGCCGTTCCGCAATTCGCTGTTGGCGCGCCGGCTTGGCGTGCGCGTGCTGTCCGGCCTGACCGGCAATGTCAGCATTCCGAAGTTCGGCACCGGCACCACGACCGGCTGGGTCGCAGAAAACTCTGCGCTGACCCCCAGCGACATGACGTTCGATAGCGTCACGCTGGCCCCCAAGCACGCGGGCGGCCTGGTCGAAATGTCGCGTCAACTGCTGCAACAGAGTTCACCCGACATCGAGCAACTGGTGCGTAACGACCTGTCGTTCATGTTGGCGCAGGCCATCGACTCCGCGCTCATCAAGGGCGGCGGCTCGAATGAACCTGTCGGCGTGCTGTCGACTGTCGGTGTTCAAACCGCCAACCTCGCCACTCTGGGCTGGACCAACGTGCTCACGATGCTGCAGAAACTCGACATCGTGAACACCAGCGCCGCGAACATCGTCGCCAGTCCCAAGGTCAAGGCGAAGCTGCAAGGCACGCTCAAGTCGGCGGGCATCGCCGGCTATCTGATGGAAGGCGGCCGCATGGCCGACCTGCCGGTTTACTTCTCCAATCAAGTGGCTGAGAAGACCGGCACGCCGAACACCGGCCGGCTGATCGCGGGCGACTGGTCGCAAGTCATGCTCGGCATCTGGAGCGAGCTCGACATCTTGGTCAACCCTTTCAGCGAGACCGCGTACACGAAGGGCAACGTGCTGGTGCGCGCGATGTCGACCGTCGATGTCGCGGTGCGCCATCCCGAGGCGTTCGTGTTCGCCGAAGACATCGCGATCTAAGTCATGCTGGAAGTCCGCGCCGGCACGATCGAAGCCGCATCGCCGGGTCGATTGACCGGCTATGCGGCCGTCTTCAATTCGGAGGCCAACATCGGCGACTTCTCCGAAGTGATCCGGGCCGGCGCGTTCACGCGCTCGCTGGCGTCGGACATCAACGTTCGCGCGTTGTACCACCACCAAGGAGAAGCGCTTCTCGGCACGACGCGATCGGGAACGCTGAAACTTCGCGAAGACTCGCGCGGCCTGAAATTCGACCTGAGCCTGCCCGACACGTCGCACGGCCGCGACCTCGCGATTCTTGTCGATCGTGGTGACGTAGCCGGAATGTCGTTCGGCTTCCGTGTCGCACCCGGCGGCGACCGCTGGGAACAGCGCGGCGCGCAGATGGTGCGCGAACTGTTGAACGTCGACCTGTTCGAGATCACGCTGACCGCCGACCCGGCCTATCCCGACACCGAAGTCGCAAAACGCACCATGCCGCACGGCAAGGCGCTGTCGCTGCATCACCTCTGGTTTTCGACCGTATGAGCCTGCTGACCCGCATCGCCAGCCGCATGGGGTTCGAGAAACGCGCGGACGGCGACTACTACTGGGAGCGGCTGGCATCGACCACCAGCGGCGCCGTGAACGCCTACACCGCGCAAGGCGTGTCGGCTGTTTATGCGTGCGTCGGCGCCGTGTCCGAGACCGTCGCGAGCCTGCCGCTGATCCTGTTCCGCCGCGACGGCGAAGACCGGCAGCCGGCCACCGATCACCCGCTGTATTCGGTGCTTCACGATCAAGCCAACGAACACCAGACCGCGCTGGAGTTTCGCGAGGCCATGCAGGCGGCCGTCATGCTGCGCGGCAATGCCTACGCTCGAATCATCCGAGGCTATGACGGTCAGGTGCGCGAACTGTTGCCGATCAACCCCGACCGCATGGCCGTGCTGTGGGTCAACGAAAGGCTCGCGTATGAGTACACCGACCGCAAAGGCGTCGCCATTCGCCTACTGGCTGACGAGGTGCTGCACCTGCGCCACCGCGCCGGCGATGATGCCGTGCTCGGTGTCAGTCCTATCGCTGCTGCTCGCGGTGTCATTCAACTGGCGTTAGCCGAGCAAGAGCACGGCAACGCGACGTTCACCAATGGCGCCAAGCTCGCAGGCATTCTCAAGTTCCCGCAAAAGCTCAAGCCCGAACAACGTACCGCGCTGAAAACATCGTGGGACACGCAATACAGCGGCGGCAGCAACAGCGGCAAGACGGCGATTCTTGAGGAAGGCGTCGACTACCAAACCATCAGCATGACGCTCGAAGACGCCGAATGGATCGCCGCTCGGCAGTTCAGCGTCGAAGAGGTTTGCAGGCTGTTCCGCGTGCCGCCCACCATCGTGGGCGACCTCAGACACGGCAACTACAGCAACAGCGTAGAGCTTGCGCGCCAGTTCGTCACGATGTCCCTGCGCCGGCACCTTGTCGCGTGGGAACAGTCGATCGCCAAGCAACTGCTGACCCCTGCCGGCCGGCGCATCTACTTTGCCGAGCATGCCGTCGAAGGGCTGTTGCGCGGCGATGCCACGAACCGCGCCGACTTCTACACGAAGGGCATCGACGCCGGCTGGCTGTTGCCGAGCGAGGCGCGCCGCCTGGAGAACCTGCCTGTCATTCAAGGGATCGACGATGCCCACCGCAATCAAGCGTCACAGTCTCAAGACCCTGCAGCCGCGAAGCAAGACGCTTCGGGACAAGCAGGCAGCCAACGGCCGAACGCTCGCGCTCAACGGCGCGGCATGGCGTCGGCTTAGGGCCATGGTGCTGGCAGAACAACCTCTGTGCCCGCGGTGCAAGGACGCGGGCTACATCGTGCCCGCCGTCGATGTCGATCACGACGACAACGACCCGACGAACAACGAGCGGGCGAACCTGATTGGCCTGTGCCATGCGTGCCACTCGGCCAAGACACGCGCCACGATGCATCGGCGGTTCCTGCCATTGCCACCGCCGAAGGGCTGCGACGCGAACGGCATCCCGCTCGACCCGGCGCACCCGTGGCGGCAGTCGGTCGCGCGGCTGCTCGAAAAATCACCAGCAACCGAGGCCGGCGAACCGACCGGTTCCACTCACGCGCAGCGCCGCGAAACTGGGGTCTGACGTGGGACGCCCGGCAAAGCCTACTGTGCTCAAGATCATCGCCGGCAACCCCGGCAAACGCCCCCTGCCGGCCGCCGAACCGCAGTTCCCTGCCTGCCCCACCACCCGCCCCGATTGGCTCGCTGGCGAGGCTGTGGCGCTGTGGGACAAGCTGGCACCCGCGCTCGACTTCAACGGCCTGTTGACCACCGCGAGCCGGGAAAGTCTCGCCACCTACTGCGACTTGATGGGCGGGTACATCGACGGCCGCCGCGCCGGCAAGGAACCCGACATCAAGACGCTGCAAGCCCTTCGCCTGCTCGCGCGTGAGTTCGGCTTCACGCCATCGAGTCAGGCCGGCATCGTGGCGCCAGGGAAACCCGATGGCACGCAAGAAAAAGCCCGCTTCTTCGGCTGAGTTCCACTTCGACACCGAGGCGGCCGACCGCGCCGTCGCGTTCTTTGCCGAGTGCCTGACGCACACCACCGGCGAATGGCGCGGACAACCTTTCGTCCTGAGCGACTGGCAAGCCGAGATCGTGCGCGCCGTCTTCGGATGGAAGCGCGCGGACGGCACGCGCCGCTATCGAACCGTGTTCATCGCGGTTCCGCGCAAGGCCGGCAAGACGACGCTTGCCGCGGGGCTGGCGCTGTACATGCTGTATTGCGACGGCGAGCCCGGTGCGCAGGTCATCAACGCCGCCGCCGATCGTGAACAGGCCGCACTGTGCTTTGAAGCTGCGAAGGGCATGGTGCAAGCCGAGCCGATGCTCGACGGGCGCAGCGAAGTGTTCAAGCGCGCAATCACGGTGCCGACCACCGGCAGCGCGTACAAGGTCATCAGTTCCGAGGCGTATTCAAAGCACGGCCTGAGCTGCAGCTACATCGGCGCTGACGAATTGCACGCATGGCCCGATCGCGAACTGTGGGACGTGCTGAACACGTCGACCGGCGCGCGCCGTCAGCCGCTGTCCGTGGTGACGACAACCGCGGGCTTCGATCGGCACTCGATCTGCTACGAGCTGTGGGACTACGCGATCAAGGTGCGCGACGGGATCATCGAAGATCCTGCATTCCTGCCGGTGATCTTCGCCGCCGATGCCGACGACGACTGGAAGCTGCCGGCGACGTGGCGCAAGGCGCACCCCGGCCTGGGCGTGAGCGTCAAAGAGGAATACTTCGCGGCCGAATGTGCGAAGGCGCAGCAAATGCCCGCCTACGAAAACACCTTCCGGCGCCTGCTGCTGAACCAGTGGACAGAAAGCGACGTGCGCTGGCTGCCGATGGACGCATGGGACGCCTGCGGCGCAGACCTGCCCGACCTCGAAGGCCGCACCTGCTACGCCGGTCTCGACCTGTCGACGACTACCGACATCACGGCGCTGGTGCTCGCCTTCCCCATTGGGGGTGTCATCCATCTGGTGTCCTACTTTTGGGTGCCCCAAGAGGGCATCCACAAGAGGGCCAAGCGCGACCGGGTGCCCTATGACGTGTGGCAGAAGCAAGGTCGCATCGAGGCCACCGAGGGCAACGTGATCGACTATGACGTGATCCGCGCGCGCATCAACGAGTTGTCCGAGCGGTTCCACATCAAAGAGATCGCCATCGACCGATGGAACGCGGCGCAGCTTGCCACGCAACTGGCGGGCGACGGCTTTGCAGTCGTCGGCTTCGGGCAAGGCTATGCGTCGATGTCGGCACCGTGCAAGGAGTTGGAGCGCCGCATCCTGGGCCGCGAGATCAACCACGGCAACAACCCGGTGCTGCGCTGGATGGCGTCGAATGTCAGCGTCACGATGGACGCGGCCGGGAACATGAAGGCCGACAAGGCGAAGTCGACCGAGCGCATCGACGGCATCGTCGCCAGCTTGATGGCGCTGGGCCGCGTCATTGCCAACGAAGAGGAAAGCGCGAGCGTCTATGCAGACGGCGCGTTCACCTTTGTCTGAGTTCTTCCCCTGCCAGCGGGGCCGCGCAAGCGGAGTGCTGGACACGGATTACTCGGTTCGTGCCGTGTCATCGAAAAACCCCGAGAGCCAGCGGCAAGGGAAGCCGCAAGGCACTTTCGCCCATGCGCGGCTGGCACTACTGAAAGCGAAACATGATTGACTTGACCGAAGCCAAACTGCATTTGCGCGTCGACATCGAAGACGACGACACCGCGATTCAGACCATGATCGACGCGGCCACCGCGGCAACCCTCGACTTCCTGAACCTGGACGAGTTCGGCGTCGGCGGCATGCCCGAGCCGGTCAAGTGCGCGACGCTGCTGCTGATCGGCGACCTGTACGAGAACCGCGAGCGCCAAGGCGACAAAGCGCTGTACCGCAATGACACTTACGAGCGGCTGCTGAACCCCTACCGGGTCATGGAAGCATGAAGGCCGGCCGGCTGGATCAGCGCGTAACCATCGAGCGCGTCACCTACGAGCAAGACGAGATCGGCGGGACCATCGAGACGTGGGCGCCACTTGCAACGACATGGGCGGCAGTCGAGCCGCTGAACGGCCGCGAGTTCTTTGCTGCAGCAACGACGCTGGCCGAAGTCACGACCCGCATTCGAGTGCGCTACCGGCCCGGCTTGACCTCGGTCGATCGCGTCGATCACGAAGGCAAGCTACACAACATTCTCGCGATCATCGATCCGCGATCGGGTGACCGCGAGCTGGTGCTGATGTGCAAGGCTTTGGCGTAGGCTCGAAGTGACGCGCCGAAGCAACGATGCAGGCCGCCCGCCCACGACCGCAACACGTTTCAGAGCGCTGGCGAATGCAGCGGCAAAGGCTTGGGGGTACTACTGGGGGTAGTCAGTCTCTAAGGGAGATGGAAACCTAGCATTCATGCGGTCTAGAGGCCGATTTATGAATGACGCCCTCCCGCCAATGTGGCGCGCCTATCCCCAGGTCGCGATAGCGGTCCCGACGCCGAGCAGCAGAAGCCCGAGCCAGACGTACAGCGGCGTGGCGACGTCGGCCCACTTCCCTGACGGCGACCTCTTCGCCACCGGCGGCGCTCCCAGCCATTCGCGTTCGAAGGTCGACCATTCGGCGAGGCAGGAGTCCGCAGCCCACGCGCTGCTGCCCCACTCGAGTTTCTTCGATGGATTGCCGTGCTTGAAGGGATCCGAGAGTCGAATCGTGCGCATGCGGCCATGATGGCCGGCGCCCGGGCGGACTGATCCGTTGAAAACGGCCCGGAAACAGCGCTTGTTCCCGGCTCACCGATCGCGGCGGCGCCCGGCATCGACCGACGCTACTCGCTTGGCGCCGGCGTGCCTCGCGGCATGCAACGCGCCGACTCGACTGCTTGGGGTCCGACTGTCGCGAAGCGCGCCCGCTCGGCCGCGACTTCGCAAGCCTCTTTCGACGCGTGCAACGAGACGATGCTCACCTGCGTCACCAGGAACACGATGGTCAGAACGTACAACAGAGTCACCTCGTGATTTTCGCTGCCGAGGGTCGCCCTGTTTTCGGGCGCCGAACACGGCGAGTGCCCGAGGGAGAGCACGAAAAGTGCCAGCTCCGGATTGCGCTGGCTGCCCGCTCAGGCGGGACCCCTGCCCCGCAGCCCGACGAGCTCGGCGTAGAGCGCCAGGTACTGCCGCGCGGCGCCGCGCCACGAGAAGTCTTGCGCCATGCCCCGCCGCATCAGGCGTTGCCAGCGCGCGGGTTGCGCGTGGGCGGCGATAGCACGCTGGATCGCGCCATCGAGCGCGGCCGGGGTCGCGGCGTCGAACACGAAGCCGGTGGCGTGCTCGGACGCGAGTGCATCGTCGCCGGTGTCGATGACCGTGTCGGCGAGGCCGCCGACGCGCCGCACCACCGGCACGGTCCCGTAGCGCAGGCCGTAGAGCTGGGTCAGCCCGCAGGGCTCGAAGCGCGAAGGCACGAGGATCGCGTCCGAGCCTGCGATCAGACGGTGTGCGAAGGCTTCGTCGTAGCCGATGCGCACCGCCACCTCGCCCAGGTGCGCGGTCGCGGCCGCGACAAACGCGGCTTCGAGCGCCGGGTCGCCGGCGCCTTGCAGAGCGAGTTGGCCACCGCGCTTGAGCAGCGCCGGCAACGCACCGAGGACGAGGTCGAGCCCCTTCTGCGAAGTCAGGCGGCTGACGACGCCGAACAGTGGCGCGTCGGCGCGCACGGTCAGCCCGAGCTCGGCCTGCAGTGCCGCCTTGCAGCGCACCTTGCCGCCGAGCGCGGTCGCGCTGTAGGGCACGGCCAAGCCGGCGTCGGTCGACGGATCCCAGACCGCGCCATCGACACCATTGAGCACGCCGCTCACGTCGCCGCCGCGGCTGCGGATCACGCCGTCGAGACCGAAGCCGAACTCGTGGGTCGCGATCTCGCGTGCGTAAGTCGGGCTCACGGTGGTGACGCGGTCGGCGAACTTCAGGCCGGCCTTCATGAACGACAGCTGCTGGTGATACTCGAGCCCGGTCGACGCCATGAAGCGCGACGACAAACCGAGCAGCGAAAAGTCACCGCTCGGAAACAGGCCCTGGTACGCGAGGTTGTGCACCGTGAACACGGTCGCCGCGGTCGCCGGCGGATGCGCGGCCACGTAGGCGCAGGCCATCGCCGCGTGCCAGTCGTGGGCGTGCAGCACATCGGGCTGCCAGCCCGGGTCGAGCGCGCCGGCGGCGAGCTGCGCGCCGACCCAGCCGAGCAGCGCGAAGCGCTGCACGTTGTCGGGCCACTCGCTGCCGTCGCTGGCCTGATACGGGCTGCCGGGGCGCCGATAGAGCAGCGGCGCATCGATCACGTACACCGGCACGTGGCTGTACGGCATCTGGCCGAGCCGCAAGGTGACGCGCGCGGCGCCGAAGCACGAGCCGATCTGGCACACGTCTCTCTGGTGCAACACCGCGTCGGCGATCGCCGGCAGGCCCGGCAGCAGCAGGCGCACGTCGGCGCCCTGCCCGATCAGCGCCTGCGGCAGCGCGCCCAGCACATCCGCCAAGCCACCAGTCTTGACGAGCGGGAAGATCTCGGCGCCAACGTGCAGGACCTTCATTGGTTCAGCTTGTCCAGCATCTCCCGCGTGACCAGCGTGATGCCGTTCTCGGAGCGGTAGAAGCGCTCGGCGTCGAGCGCGGCGTCCTCGCCGATCGTCATGCCGTCCGGGATCGTGCAGCCGCGATCGATGACGCAGCGCGTGAGCCGGACATGCCGACCGACCTGCACGCCCGGCAGCAACACCGACCAGCTGACGACCGAGTACGAATGCACGCGCACGCTCGAGAACAGCACCGAACGGTGCACGTTGCCCGAGACGATGCAGCCGCCCGACACCACCGACTCGATCGCCATACCGCGCCGGTCGTCCTGGTTGTGGACGAACTTGGCCGGTGGCAGCTGCGACTGGTAGGTCCAGATCGGCCAGCGCGTGTCATACAGATTCAGCAGCGGATCGGTCGCGGTCAGGTCGATGTTGGCGTCCCAGTACGCGTCGATCGTGCCGACATCGCGCCAGTACGGCTCCTCGTTGATGCGCGTGCCGACCGCACTGAGCGAGAACGGGTGCGCCACCGCGTTGCCGTTCCTGACGGCACGCGGAATGATGTCCTTGCCGAAGTCGTGACTCGAATCGGGGTCGTTCATGTCGCGCTCGAGCTCCTTGTAGAGAAAGCGCGCGTTGAAGATGTAGATGCCCATGCTGGCGAGCGCGCGGTCGGGGTCGTTCGGCATCGCCGGCGGGTCGGCGGGCTTCTCGACGAAATCGAGAATCAGGTCGTTCCCGTCGACCGCCATCACACCGAACGCCGTGGCCTCCATGCGCGGCACCGCGATGCAGCCGACGGTGCAGTCGCGGCCCTTCGCCACGTGATCGGCCAGCATCAGCGCGTAGTTCATTTTGTAGATGTGGTCGCCGGCGAGCACGACGATGTAGTCGGCGCCGTAGCTGGCGAGGATGTCCTGGTTCTGGTACACCGCGTCGGCGGTGCCGCGGTACCAGCTCTCGTCGTCGGTGCGCTGCTGCGCCGGCAGCAGGTCGACGAACTCGTTCATCTCGCTCTTCAGGAAGCCCCAGCCGCGCTGCACGTGGCGCAGCAGGCTGTGCGACTTGTACTGTGTGATCACACCGATGCGGCGGATGCCCGAATTGAGGCAGTTCGACAACGCGAAATCGACGATGCGGAACTTGCCGCCGAAGTACACCGCCGGCTTGGCGCGGCGGTCGGTCAGGCTCTTCAGGCGGCTGCCGCGGCCGCCCGCGAGCACCAGCGCCACGGCGCGTTTGGGGAGATCCAGGCTCAGGGCCAGTTCGTCGGGCGTCATCTCGTCGTCTCCTGCTTCTGCTTTATTGTGGCTCGGTCGCGAACACTGCGGGGCGTGGGCGCAAAAATTGCAGGCCCGTGCACCAGCGACTCGCGGCCCGATGCGACACTGACCGGAATGGCAATTCTCAAGCGATGAAGGATCCGACGGTGATACCCACCTTTCAAGCTTCGACGCGCAGCGTCGCCACCGGTCTCGACGACGAACTGCTCGACCACATCGGCGTCGTACCCTCCGACGCCAGCCTCAACGACCTGATGCAGGCCGTCTCGCAAGTCGCACGCCAGAAGCTCTCGCAGCGCTGGGTACGCACCCAGTCGCAGCAGGCCGACGACAAGGCGCGGCGCGTCTACTACCTGTCGATGGAGTTTCTGATGGGCCGCACGCTCGGCAACGCGCTCGCCGCGCTCGAGCTGCGCGGCGAAGCGGCAGCCGCGATGAACGCCCACGCGCAGCGTCTCGAAGATGTGGCCGACCAGGAACCCGATGCCGCACTCGGCAATGGCGGCCTCGGCCGTCTGGCGGCCTGTTTCCTCGACTCGATGGCTACGCTCGGCCTGCCCTCGTTCGGCTATGGCATCCGCTACGAGTACGGCATGTTCGCGCAGGAGATCAAGAACGGCGTGCAGATCGAGCATCCCGATCCGTGGCTCGAAGACGGCACGGCCTGGGAGTTTCCACGTGCTGCCATCACGTACCCGGTGCGCTTCGGCGGCTGGGTCGAACACAGCGGCAGCGGCGCCGATGCGCGCGCGCTGTGGCGCCCGAGCGCCGAGGTCGCGGCCAAGGCCTACGACATGGTGATCCCCGGCCACGGCACCGACAAGGTCAGCACCTTGCGCCTGTGGAAGGCCGCCGCGCCGGCACACATCGACCTGAACGCGTTCAACACCGGCGACTACGCACGCGCCGCCAGCGCGAAGAACGAGTACGAGAACATCTCGTGGGTGCTGTATCCGAACGACAGCACACCGGCCGGCCGCGAGCTGCGCCTGCGCCAGGAATACTTCTTCGTCGCGGCCTCAATGCAGGACCTGATCGAACGCCACCTGAAGGAGCACGGCACGCTCGCGAACCTGGCCGAGAAGGTCGCGATCCACCTGAACGACACGCATCCGGCGATCGGCGTGGCCGAGCTGATGCGCGTGCTGTGCGACGAGCACGGGATGCACTGGGAGGCCGCCTGGGCGATGTGCGGCAAGGTGTTCTCGTACACCAACCACACGCTGATGCCCGAGGCGCTCGAAACCTGGCCGGTCGCGCTGATGCAGCACGTGCTGCCGCGCCACCTCGAGATCATCTTCCGCATCAACCAGGAGCTGATGGACATCGCCGCGGCGCACCGCCCGGGCGATGTCGAGTTCATGTCCAGCCTGTCGCTGATCGACGAGCGCGGTGAACGCCGCGTCCGCATGGCGAACCTGTCGATCGTCGGCAGCCACAAGGTCAACGGCGTCTCGGCGCTGCACTCCGAATTGCTGGTGCAGACGATCTTCAAGGACTTCGCGAGCCTGTGGCCCGAGCGCTTCACGAACATGACCAATGGCGTGACGCCGCGGCGCTGGCTCGCGCAGGCGAACCCGGGCCTGGCGGAACTGCTCGACCGCACACTTGGCAAGGGCTGGCGCCTCGACCTCGACAAGCTCGGCGAACTGAACAAGGTCAAGGCGAGCCCCGGTTTTCGCGACGCGTTCATGACGATCAAGCGCCACAACAAGGCACGTCTGGCAGCGCTGATCGAGCGCAAAACCGGCGTGCGCGTCGACCCGTTGACGCTGTTCGACGTGCAGGTCAAGCGCATCCACGAGTACAAGCGCCAGCTGCTGAAC
>JAZJZJ010000266.1:0-2448 GCA_040389925.1 Pseudomonadota bacterium | reverse complement strand
CCGACTTCACCGTCACCGAGCAGATGCTCAAGCAGTTCATCAAGATGGTCCACCCGCGTGGCATCTTGCGACCGAGCCCGCGCATCATCATTTGTGTGCCCTGCGGCTCCACGCAGGTCGAGCGCCGCGCGATCCGCGAATCGGCGCTCGGCGCCGGCGCGTCGGATGTGTACCTGATCGAAGAGCCAATGGCGGCCGCGATCGGCGCCGGGCTGCCGGTCAGCGAGGCGAGCGGCTCGATGGTCGTCGACATCGGCGGCGGCACGACCGAGGTCGGCGTGATCAGCCTCGGCGGCATGGTCTACAAGGGCAGCATTCGCGTCGGCGGCGACAAGTTCGACGAGTCGATCATCAACTACATCCGCCGCAACTACGGCATGCTGATCGGCGAGCCGACTGCCGAGATGATCAAGAAGAACATCGGCAGCGCCTTCCCCGGCTCCGAAGTGAAAGAGATGGAAGTCAAGGGTCGCAACCTCAGCGAAGGTGTGCCGCGCAGCTTCACGATCAGCAGCAACGAAATTCTCGAAGCCCTGACCGACCCGTTGAACCAGATGGTCTCGGCGGTGAAGAACGCGCTCGAGCAAACCCCGCCCGAGCTCGGCGCCGACATCGCCGAGCGCGGCATGATGCTGACCGGCGGCGGCGCGCTGCTGCGCGACCTCGACCGGCTGCTCTCGGAAGAAACCGGCCTGCCGGTGCTCGTCGCCGAAGACCCGCTGACCTGCGTGGTGCGCGGTTGCGGCATGGCGCTGGAGCGCATGGAGCGCTTGGGTTCGATCTTCACGTCGGAGTAAACGGTGCACCCGGCGGCGGGGTACCGCCACCACCCGCCGGGCGGGTGCTCAGGCCGCTACGGGCCACGAAGAGGCCCTGCGTGCCCCACGGCGGCCCGGCGCTGGCCTGAGCCGCGCCCGTGAGGATGTTCTAGCCCATGTCCATAGGCACGATCGACCGCACACCGCCACCCTTCTTTCGCCAAGGGCCGTCGGCGCTGACCAAGCTGATCCTGTGTTCGGCGCTCGCGCTGTTTCTGATGGTGGCCGACAACCGTTTCGCGGTGACGCGCCAGCTCCGCGCGGTGGTCGCGACCGCGCTCTACTACCCGCAGCAGGCGCTGCTCGTGCCGGTGCAGGCGATCCAGGGCGGCGGCGCCTACTTCATGGGTCTGCAGCGCGCGCTCACGAACGAAGAGGTGGTCAAGCAAACACTCGCGCAACAGTCGGAGCGCGCGCTGCGCGTCGAGCAACTGCTGGCCGAGAACGCGCACCTGCGGGGGCTGCTCGAGCTGCGGCCGAGCATCAATGTCAAGTCGCTGGCGGCGCAGGTGCTGTACGAGGCGGCCGATCCGTATTCGCGCAAGGTCATCATCGACCGCGGCGCAACCAACGGCGTCGTCGTCGCCTCGCCGGTGATCAACGAGACCGGCGTGCTCGGCCAGGTCACGCGTGTCTACCCGCTCTCGAGCGAAGTCACGCTGCTGACCGACAAGGATGCCGCGATCCCCGTGCTCAACACCCGCACCCAGGCACGCGGCGCGGCGTTCGGCAGCGCCGGTGCGATCGGTGCCGGCATGGAGATGCGCTTCATGGCCGGCAACGCCGACGTCCAACCCGGCGATGTGCTGACGACCTCGGGTGTCGACGGCATCTACCCGCCGGGACTGCCGGTCGCGAAGGTCGCGAGTGTCGACCGCAAGCTCGACTCGGGCTTCGCGCGCATCGTGCTGACGCCGACCGCGAAGACCGATGGCGTGCGCCATGTGATGGTGATCGAGCCGGTCGGCCTGCAGATGCCGGCGCGGCCCGAGCCGGCAGCTGCGCCGGAGGCGAAGCCGGGCACCGCGAAGAAGGGCTCGCGCGCCGCGTCGCGCCCGGGAGTCGCGCCATGAGCATGCCGCGAAGGGTCACGAAATCACGCGCCATGATCATGGCCTGTGAAGACCTGCGAGGGCGCACATCATGATCATGCCGCGCGCCAGCGATCAGCTGCTGCTCCCCGTCAACCCGCTGTTCGTCGCGTTCACGCTGCTGGTCGCGTTCGCGCTCAACATCGTGCCGCTCGGCCGCGTGCCGCTGTTGCCCGATTTCGTGGCACTGGTGCTGGTGTTCTGGAACGTCCACCAGTCGCGCCGCGTCGGCGTCGGTCTGGCGTTCTTCTTCGGCCTGCTGATGGACGTGCACGACGGCGCGGTGCTCGGCCAGCACGCCTTGGCCTACACGCTGCTGAGCTTCTTCGCGATCACGATCCACCGGCGCCTGCTGTGGTTCACGGTGCCGTCGCAGGCGGTGCAGATCCTGCCGCTGTTCTTCGCCGCGCACGCCGTGTCGCTGATCGTGCGGATGATCGCCGGCGGCATGTTCCCCGGTTGGCAGGTGCTGCTCGCACCGGTGTTCGAGGCGCTGCTGTGGCCGATCGCGACATGGTTGCTGCTCGCGCCGCAGCGCC
>JAZJZJ010000265.1:0-3485 GCA_040389925.1 Pseudomonadota bacterium | reverse complement strand
CGACCCCTGCCACACGCCGATGAAGCTGCAGGAGCCGATGAAGACCGTGAAGGCGCTGGTCGGCCCGAACGTGCTCGAAAGCAAGCGCTGCTGCGGCGAAAGCGGCACTTTGGGCGTGACGCGGCCCGACATCTCGACGCAGGTCCGCTTCCGCAAGGAAGAGGAGTTGCGCAAGGACGAGGTCGCGTTGCGCGCCACCGGCGCGGTGGCGGAAAAAGGCCCCGTGAAGATCCTCACATCGTGCCCGAGCTGCCTGCAGGGCCTGTCGCGCTACACCGGCGACCTGACGAACGGCCTGCTCGAAGCCGATTACATCGTCGTCGAAATGGCGAACCGGATTCTCGGCGCCGATTGGATGCCCGATTACGTCGAGCGCGCGAATGACGGCGGCATAGAACGCGTGCTGGTCTAGAAAACCCACGCTGCGCCAAGGCCCCGTCACCGTGCGGGGCAGAGCGCTTCGCTACACTGCGGCGGCTCCATCACCTTCCGAATCGACACGCATGGCCGGCCTGACCGCGAACACCCCGCAACCGACATCGATCACGGTGCACCAGCAATCGCGCGTGCTGGAGGTCGGCTTCGCCGACGGCGCGCAGTTCCGCATTCCGTTCGAGCTGATGCGGGTGTATTCGCCGTCGGCCGAAGTGCAGGGCCACGGCCCCGGGCAGGAGGTGCTGCAGACCGGCAAACGCGAGGTCGGCCTCAACGGCTTGGAGCCGATCGGCAATTACGCGGTGCAGCCGAGCTTCTCGGACGGGCACGACACCGGCATCTTCTCTTGGGACTATCTCTACTTTCTCGGCTCGCAGCAGGACGATCTCTGGCGCAAGTACGAGGCCCGGCTGCACGACGCCGGCATGAGCCGTGACGCGCCGATGGTCGCGGCTGCGGCGACCGGATCCGGCTGCGGCCACTCCCACTGACACGAGCGCCGACCCATGAGCGACACCCATTTCGGTTTCCAGACCGTCGACGAAACCCGGAAAGCCGGCCGCGTGCGCGATGTGTTCGATTCGGTCGCGTCGAAGTACGACGTGATGAACGACCTGATGTCGATGGGCTTGCATCGGGCTTGGAAGGCCTACACGGTTGCCGTCGCGAACTTGCGCGAGGGGCAGAGCGTGCTCGACATCGCCGGCGGCACCGGCGACCTCGCGCGCGCCTTTGCGAAGAAGGTCGGCCCGACCGGCACGGTCCTGCACACCGACATCAACGAAGCGATGCTGCGCCAGGGCCGCGATCGGCTGCTCGACGAAGGCGTGGTTTTGCCCACGCTGATCTGCGATGGCGAAACACTACCGTTCCCGACCGGCAGCTTCGACCTCGTCAGCGTCGCGTTCGGGCTTCGCAACATGACCCACAAGGACAAGGCGCTGGCTGAGATGAATCGCGTGCTCAAGCCCGGGGGACGCTTGCTGGTGCTCGAGTTCTCGAAGGTCGCCAAACCGCTGGCCAAGGCCTACGACTGGTACTCGTTCAACGTGCTGCCACGCATCGGGCAACTGGTTGCCGGCGACGCCGAGAGCTATCGCTACCTGGCCGAGTCGATCCGCATGCACCCGAGCCAGGCCGAGCTGAAGACGATGATGAAGGCGGCCGGTTTCGGCCACGTCGATGTTCACAACATGAGCGCCGGGGTTGTGGCGCTGCATGTGGGCATCAAGTGCTGAGCGTGCGCTTGCGACCTCGAAACCGCTGACCTCATGGTGCCGCACGCCGGAATCCCCAATGATCGCTCGCACCGCGCGAGCAAGGGGTGGCCGCTGCCGGTGGGGTTGTGTGCCGGTCTGCTGCTCGCGTTGGGCGTGAACGACGCCTGTGCCGACGCGCTCGGCAGCTTGGGGACCTCCGTGGGGCTGTTCGCAGCGCTCGCGGCCCTTTTCGTCATCAAGGGCTGGCCGGCTCATCTGCAGGCCTCCGCGCTGTCGACCGCGGGCGGCGCCTTGGTCATCGCCGGCGGTGCGGCGTGGCTGTGGCGGGCGCGCGCGGCGGGGCGCGCGGTCGGTTTCGCCGGGCTGCCGCGCGCGCGGCGTGGCGGGCGCGAGTTGGTGTCGCGGCGCCCGGCACGCGTCGCCCACGTCATGTTGCCGACCGGAATCGACCGTGAGACGCTGCTTGTCGAGCTGCGCCTGAATTTCGTGCGGTTGCAGGAAGCTTGGGATGCCGGTTCGATGCCGGCCCTGCAGGCGCTGACTACATCCGAGATGCTGGCCGAACTGTGCCTCGGCCTGCCGGCGTGCACGGGCGGCAGGCCTGGCCGCACCGATGTGGTCACATTGCAGGCTGAGCTGTTCGGGTTCGAGCAGTTGGGCGATGCCTTTCTGGCGAGCGTCGAGTTCTGCGGCCTGATGCGAGAGGCGCCGGGCGAGTGCGCCGTGCCGTTCAGGGAACTCTGGATGCTGACGAAGTCAAAGCACGGCGCGTCGGGCTGGAAACTGGCACGGCACCAAGCCCTGCTTTGAAGGCGAGCCCGACGCGGCAGATAGCGGCGACTTGTTCACGGTTTGGTGTCTGATTGTGACGCTTGCGCCTCAGTTAGGGGTTCCTGGCGCGCCATGCTTCGCAAGTACACTTCGGTGGCTTTGGGCCCAGCGAGTGGGCCGAGGGTCGGGCCGCGGACGGCTCAAGTCACAGGCCCGTGACACCAGCCCCTGCGGGCCTCGTTGGCGGGCTTCAATAAATTGGCATTGGGAGCGATTTCCGAATGATTTCAAGGCTTGATGTGTCTGTTCACAAGACCGGCCGGCTGGGTACGGCCGGCATGGCGGCGATGATCGCTGCGACGCTGGTTGTGGCCGGTTGCGGCGACAAGAAGGACAAGGAAAAGCCGGCGTCGCAGACCGCGGCCAAGGTCAACAAGGAAGAGATCACCGTCCACCAGATCAACTTCGTGCTGCAGCAGCAGCGCGGCCTGGCGCCGGAGCAGGCGGCGTCGGCGAGCAAGCAGGTGCTGGAGCGCCTGATCGACCAGGAGCTGGCGCTGCAGAAGGCGCAAGACCAGAAACTGGACCGCGACCCGCGCGTCGTCCAGCAGCTCGAAGCGTCACGCCGCGACATCGTTGCGCGCGCCTACGTCGAGAAGATCGCGGCCGGCGCACCCAAGCCGAGCCCGGCCGAGATCAAGGTCTACTACGACGCCCACCCGGCGCTGTTCAAGGAGCGCCGCGTCTACAACCTCCAGGAGCTCGCGATCCAGGCCAAGCCCGAGCAGGTGCCCGAGTTGCAGGCCAAATTGGCCGCGGCCAAGGATGTGCCTGACTTTGTGAACTACCTGAAGGCCAATGACTTCAAGTACGGCGCCAACCAGGCGGTGCGCGCGGCCGAGCAGCTGCCGCTGGCGAGCGTCGACAAGTTCGCGCAAATGAAGGATGGCCAGACGATCTTCACCGCCACGCCGGCGGGCGCGCAGGTGGTGATCCTGGCCGGCTCGCGCAGCCAGCCGGTCGACGAGGCACGTGCCGCGCCGGCGATCGAGCAGTTCC
>JAZJZJ010000264.1:0-6552 GCA_040389925.1 Pseudomonadota bacterium | reverse complement strand
TGCCGGTGATCCTGCAGACCGAGGCTGCCGAGTGCGGCCTCGCGTGCATCGCGATGGTCGCTGCCCATCATGGGTTGCGCAGCGATCTGCCGACCTTGCGTCAGCGCTTCCCGATGTCGCTGAAGGGCGCGACGATGGCCGACCTGGTGCGCCTGGCCGGCCACTTGCAGCTGAACGCGCGCGCGCTGCGCGCCGAGATGGCGCACCTGCCCGATCTCGTGACGCCCTGCATCCTGCACTGGGATCTGAATCACTTCGTCGTGCTGAAGGAAGTGACCCGCGGCATCGCGGTGATCCACGACCCGGCGCGCGGCGTGCGGCGCCTGGCGCTGGCCGAGGTGTCGAAGCACTTCACTGGCGTCGTGCTCGAACTCACGCCGCAAGCCGACTTCAAACCGCACACCGAGCAGCAGACCGTCACGCTGCGCCAACTGCTCGGCCGCGTCACCGGCCTGCGGCGTTCGCTGCTGCAGATCTTCACGCTCGCGCTGACGCTCGAAGCCTTCCTGCTGCTGTCGCCGTTCTTCATGCAGTGGGTCGTCGACAGCGTGCTCGTCGGGCTCGACCGCGACCTGCTGGTCACGCTCGGCATCGGCTTCGGGCTGCTGGTGCTGATCCAGGTCGCGACCGGCGCGATCCGCTCGTGGGCGGTGTTGCATCTGTCGACGACGCTGAACCTGCAGTGGCTTGCCAACGTGTTCGCCCACCTGATGCGGCTGCCGGTCGCGTGGTTCGAGAAGCGCCACACCGGCGATGTGATGTCGCGTTTCGGCGCGGTGCAGAAGATCCAGCAAACGCTGACCACCAGCTTCATCGAGGCCGTGCTCGACGGCCTGCTCGTCGTCGTCACGCTCGTGATGATGCTGATCTACAGCGGGCTGCTGACCTCGATCGCGGTCGGCGCGGTGGCGGTCTACGCGGCCTTGCGCTGGGCGTTCTTCCGCCCGCTGCGCGATGCGACCGAAGAGTCGATCATCTTCGAGGCCAAGCGCTCCAGCCACTTTCTCGAGTCGCTGCGCGGCGTGCAGTCGATCAAGCTGTTCAACCGGCAAGAGGATCGGCAGGCGCGCTTCATGAACCTGGTCGTCGACGCGATGAACGCCAACATCGCGACGCGCAAGCTCGACCTGATGTTCAGCGTCGGCCACAAGCTCGTGTTCGGCATCGAGCGCATCGCGATCGTCTGGGTCGGCGCGTTGCTGGTGATGGACCACACATTCTCGGTCGGCATGCTGTTCGCGTTCATCGCCTACAAGGAGCAGTTCGCGACGCGCGTCAGCGCGCTGATCGACAAGTTCGTCGAGGTCAAGATGCTGAAACTGCAGGGCGAGCGGCTGGCCGATATCGTGCTCACGCCGCCCGAGCCGCAGGCCGAGTTCGTGCCGCGCAGCAACGAGCTGCCGGTCAGCCTGGAACTGCGCAACGTGCAGTTCGCGTATGCCGAATCCGAACCGCAGGTGCTGCGTGGCTTGAGCCTGCAAATCGAACCGGGCGAGTCGGTCGCGATCGTCGGGCCGTCCGGTTGCGGCAAGACGACGCTGCTGAAGCTGATGCTCGGTGTGCATGCGCCGCAGGCTGGCGAGATCCGCGTCGGCGGCGTGCCGCTCGCGCGCCTCGGCATGCGTGCCTGGCGCGACATGATCGGCACCGTGATGCAGGACGACCAGCTCTTCGCCGGTTCGATCACCGACAACATCAGCTTCTTCGACCCGCAGGCCGATCCGGCGTGGGTCGCCGAGTGCGCCCGCATCGCCGCGGTGGTCGATGACATCGAGGCGATGCCGATGGGTTTCCACACCCTGATCGGCGACATGGGCGGCAGCATCTCGGGCGGCCAGCGCCAGCGCATCCTGCTGGCGCGGGCGCTGTACAAGCGGCCGAAAATCCTGTTCCTCGACGAGGCAACGAGTGCGCTCGATGTCGAACGCGAGCGCGAGGTGAATCAGGCGATCAAGCAGCTCGACCTGACACGCATCATCGTCGCGCACCGACCCGAGACGATCGCGTCGGCGAGCCGCGTGATCGTGTTGCACGACGGCAAGGTCTCGCAAGACCTGCGCAGCATGCCAGGCGGCGGCAACAGCCACGCCCGTTAGACCTTGCGGGCTCTGCGTAGTGAGACGCCGCCTAAACTCGCGGCATGAACATTCTCGGGATCGAATCGTCGTGTGACGAGACCGGCGTCGCGCTCGTCGAGACGGTGGCCGAAGGCACGCCACGTTTGCGTGCGCACGCGCTGCACAGCCAGATCGACATGCACCAAGCGTATGGCGGCGTGGTGCCGGAGCTGGCCTCGCGCGATCACATCCGGCGGGTGTTGCCACTGGCACGCCAGGTCATGATCGAAGCCGGCGCAACGCTCGCCGATGTCGATTTCGTCGCCTACACGCGCGGGCCCGGGCTCGCCGGCGCGTTGCTGGTGGGGGCGGGCGTGGCGTGCGCACTGGCCGCGTCGCTGCAACGGCCGGCGATCGGCGTGCACCATCTCGAAGGGCATTTGCTGTCGCCGTTTCTCTCGGCCGACCCGCCCGAGTTTCCGTTCATCGCGCTGCTGGTGTCGGGCGGCCACACGCAGCTGATGCGGGTCGAGGATGTCGGCGCCTACGAGTTGCTCGGCGAGACGATCGACGACGCCGCCGGCGAGGCCTTCGACAAGTCGGCCAAGCTGCTCGGCCTGGGCTATCCGGGCGGCCCGGCCCTCGCCCGGCTGGCTGAGTTCGGCGATGCGGACGCGTTCACGCTGCCGCGTCCGCTGCTGCACAGCGGCAACCTCGATTTCTCGTTCGCCGGCTTGAAGACGGCGGTGCGCACGCAGGTGATGAAGCTCGGCAACGTCTGCGAGCAGGACCGGGTGAACCTCGCGGCGGCCACGCAGCAGGCGATCGTCGACGTGCTGGTGCGCAAGTCGCTGCAGGCGCTGCGCGAGACCGGCTGCCGGCGCATCGTCGTCGCCGGCGGCGTCGGCGCGAACGCAATGCTGCGCGAGCAGCTCAACGCCGAATGCATGAAGCGCCAGATCCGGGTGCATTACCCGGAGCTGGCGCTGTGCACCGACAACGGCGCGATGATCGCGCTCGCCGCGGCGATGCGGCTGCAGCGCGGCAACGCCGCCGCGGCCAGCGACTACGCGTTCAACGTGTTGCCACGCTGGCCGCTGATCGCCGGTTAGCTGATGCTCAGCTGGGTTGCCCCAGTCGCGACTTTCTTCGCCAGCGTCAAGGTCAGCACACCGTTCTCGAACTTCGCCTGCGACGCGGTCTGGTCGACCTCGGCCGGCAAGCTCACGGTGCGGGCGTAGCGCGCAGTGCTGCGCTCGCGGTAGAGCGCGCGCGGGGCGTCGATCTTCGGTGCATCGGCGGCCGCCTCAATCGGATTCGCCGGCTTGGCCGCATCGACGGTCTCGATGCTGACCTTGCGGCCTTCGACCGACACCTTCAACTGCTCGCGGGTGACGCCCGGCACGTCGAACGACACGGTGTAGGCCGTATCGGTTTCGCTGACATCGAGCGCCGGCGAACGCGCGCTGGCGGCGGCCACGGCGTTGCTGAAGAAGCGGTCGAACGAATCATCGGCGACGCGGCTGAACGAGGCGCGGGCGGCCGAGCGGGTGAGAGGCAGAACGAACATGGTGTGGCTCCTACAATCGGGTTTCGCTGCTGCACCGCGCAGCAACCATGCCGCTGAATTTGGAGCGGCATATTTGTTTTCAAGGGCCTTGAAATTGCTGAACTTGCGAAGTGTTCTGAGCGCCTGCGCGCTGCTGTCAGGCCTGATTGGCGCGGGCGCGTACGCCGCGCCTGAGCCGATCCGGCTCGGCATGATCGAGGGCCTGTCGGGCCCGTTCGGCAACGCCGGCGAGGCGGTGCACCGCAACCTGCTGATCGCCGTCGAGCGCATCAACGCGCGCGGTGGCGTGAAACTGCCGGGTGGCGCGCGACCGTTCGAGCTGCTGCGCTTCGACAGCAAGGGCAACAACGAAGAGACGCTCGCGATGCTGAAGTCGGCGCTCGACCAGCGTGTCGGCTTCGTGATGCAGGGCAACAGTTCGGCCGCAGCCGCAGTGCTGCTCGACGCGTTGAACAAACACAACGCGCGCGAACCCGAGCGCCGCGCGCTGTACCTCAACTATTCGGCTGTCGACCCGGCGTTGACGAACGAGAAATGCAGCTTCTGGCACTTCCGCTTCGATGCGCATGTCGACATGCGCCTGGCGGCGCTGACCGATGTGTTGCGCGACGACGCGAAGGTCCGGCGTGTCTACCTGATCGGCCAAGACTACAGCTTCGGCCAGCAGGTGCTGAAGCAGGCGCGGGCCAGCCTGCTCGCCAAACGGCCCGACATCCAGATCGTCGGCGACGAACTGCATCCGCTCGGCCGCGTCAAGGACTTCCTGCCCTACGCCGCGAAGATCAAGGCCAGTGGTGCCCAGGCCGTGCTGACCGGCAACTGGGGCAACGACCTGACCTTGCTGATCAAGGCGGCCCGCGAAGCGGGTGTTGATGCCCGCTTCTACACGTTCTACGGCAACGCACTCGGTGCACCGGCGGCGATCGGCGACGCGGGCGTCGACCGCGTGCTCGCGGTCGCCGAGTGGCACCCGAACGTTGGCACCGCGGCATCCGAGCGCTTCTACGCGAACTTTCGCGAGCGCTTCCCGAAGCCGGCCGACGACTATGTGCACGCGCGCATGCAGGTGATGCTCGAGATGCTCGCGAGCGCGATCGAGCGTGCGCGCAGCACCGACGCGGTTGCGGTCGCGCGCGCGCTCGAAGGGATGACGCTCGATCGCACGACGCTCGGCGGCCTTCACGAAGGCACGATGCGCGCGGCCGATCACCAGTTCATCCAGCCGCTGTACGTGAGCGTGATGGAGCGGGCCGGCAGCGCCGGTGTGCCGCACGACAACGAAGGTTCAGGCTTCGGCTTCAAGACGGTTCGCTACGTCGAGCCGCGCCGGACCGAGCAGCCGACGACATGCCAGATGCAACGCCCCGAAGGATTCTGATGCGCCAAGTCATTGATCAACTCCCCGGCTCGAAGATCCGCGAGGTCGCGAACGCCGGGCTCGGCCGCGCCGACGTGCTGCCGTTCTGGTTCGGCGAGAGCGACGAGCCCACGCCGGCCTTCATCCGTGACGCCGCGATCCGGTCGCTGAACGACGGCGAGACTTTCTATGCGCACAACCTGGGGCTGCCGGAGTTGCGTGAAGCGCTGTCGGGCTACGCGTCGTCGCTGCACAAGCCGGTCGGCGCGGATCGCATCGCGGTCACCTCGTCGGGCGTCAACGCGCTGATGCTGGCGATGCAGGCACTCGCGGGCGCGGGCGACGAGGTCGTCGTGGTGGTGCCGGTGTGGCCGAACCTGACGGCGCAGCCTTTGATCCTCGGTGCGAACGTCAAGCGCGTCTCGCTGACGGTGAAGCAAGGCGCCTGGCAACTCGATATGACGGCGCTGCTGGCGGCAGTCACCGCGCAGACCCGAGTGTTGCTGGTCAACGCCCCGAACAACCCGACCGGCTGGACGCTGACGCGCGCCGAGCAGGAGACGATTCTTGCGCATTGCCGGCGCACCGGTACGTGGGTCATCGCCGATGAAGTTTACGAACGCGTCTACTTCAAACCCGGTGCCCGATGTGCGCCAAGCTTTCTCGATGTGGCCGAACCCGACGACCGCCTCGTCGTCGCCCACAGCTTCTCGAAGAGCTTCCTGATGACCGGCTGGCGGCTCGGTTGGCTGGTCATGCCGCCATCGCTGGTGCCGGCGATGGGCAAGCTGATCGAATTCAACACGTCGTGCGCGCCGGTCTTCGTTCAACGCGCCGGGCTTGCGGGTCTGGGCGGCGCGGCCGACTTCGTTCCCGGCCTGATCGGCCGACTGCAGCACTGTCGCGACACCTTGCTGCCGCAACTCGCTGCGTTGCCCGGCGTGCAGGTCGCGACGCCCGAAGGCGGGATGTACGCGTTCTTCCGCGTCGAGGGCCAGAACGACTCGCTCGCGTTTGCCAAGCGCCTTGTCACCGAGGCGGGCTTGGGCCTGGCGCCTGGCGCCGCCTTCGGCGACGAGGCCGAGGGCTGGCTGCGCTGGTGCTTCGCGTCGCGCGAGCCGGCGCGGCTGACGCAAGGGGTCGAGCGGCTCAAGTCCTTCCTCGGGCTATAATCCGCAGGTTTTGCGTTCGACGGGTGACCGTTGGCCAAGAAGCAAAGGCACGCCACTGGTCGGTTTCACCGGTGTGCGCAAGTGGAGCCCCAATCCTTTGAAAGGGAAGCGGGGCGTAACCGAAACCGTGGCATTCCGCGACAACGTCCTTTTTGGTGACGGCTGGGTGACTCGGTTTCATGAACTGGAAACGAGAAAATGTCCAACGCCACCATCGACAAGGCCGCCATCGTCGCGGAACACGCCCGCGGCACCGGCGACACCGGATCGCCCGAAGTGCAAGTCGCGATCCTGACCGCGCGCATCAACGACCTGACGCCGCACTTCAAGGCTCACATGAAGGACCACCATGGTCGCCGTGGCCTGCTGAAAATGGTCAACCAGCGCAAGAGCCTG
>JAZJZJ010000263.1:55028-56638 GCA_040389925.1 Pseudomonadota bacterium | reverse complement strand
CGGCCTGGGCGCTGATGTCGAAGACCTTCACGCGCCAGGCGCACTTCGGCTGGCATCTGCGCGTGTTCGTGCTCGCGAGCCTCGCACTGCTGGTCGTCGGTGCGTTGCCGGCGCTGCTCGCGTTCGCGTTCTCGTGGCCGTGGCTGAGCGACTTCGACTTCATCGGCACGATCGCAGTCGTCGCGACGGCGCTGTACTTCCACCTGCTCGCGGTCGAGCCGGCCAGGCACCGGCAGCTGCGCTGGGTCGCGGCGACCTGTGCGATCGTCGGCGTCGCACTGTCGATGTGGTTCAACGTACAGCGCAGCGACCAGCTCGGCGAGGAGCTCTACATGAACCACCTGTTCCCGCCCGCGCTGCGCATCGCCAGGCCGATCTCGAGCGACGCCTTCGTCGACGGGCTTGCGACGCTGAAGGCCACGCTCGACAAGAAGGCCAGAGAGCCGGCGCGTGGCGACGAAGGCGGCCGCGCCGACGACGAGTAGCGACGAGTGACGACCCGAGCCTGAACCCCACCGACATCGAGACCCTCATGACCTCCACCACGACCCCTTCGCAACGCACTGTCCTCGTCACCGGCGGCGGCCGCGGCATCGGCGCCGCGACCTCCTGGCTCGCCGCGCAACGCGGCTGGGCGGTCGCAGTCAACTACACGCACGGCACGGCGGCCGCGCAAGCCATGGTCGCGCGCATCCGCGACGCCGGCGGCACCGCGCTGGCGCTGCAGGCCGATGTGTCGGACGAGGCCCAGGTGCTGGCGATGTTCGCGGCGATCGACGCCGAACTGCCGCCGCTCGGCGCGCTCGTCAACAACGCCGGCGTGGTCGACGTTCAGACGCGCATCGATGTCATCACCATGACACGCCTGCAGCGCATGTTCGCGATCAATGTGTTCGGCACCTTCATCTGTGCGCGCGAGGCGGTGAAGCGCATGTCCACGGCTCGTGGTGGCAGCGGCGGCGCCATCGTCAACCTGTCGTCGGCAGCGGCGCGCATCGGTGCGCCGGGGCAGTATGTCGACTATGCCGCCGCGAAGGGCGCGATCGACGTGTTCACGATGGGGCTGGCGAAAGAGGTCGCGCTCGAAGGCATCCGCGTCAACGCGGTGCGGCCGGGCATCATCGCGACCGAGATTCACGCCTCGGGCGGCACGCCCGACCGCGCGGCCCAGATGGCGCCGATGGTGCCGATGCAGCGCGCCGGCAGCGCCGAAGAGTGCGCCGAGGCGATCCTGTGGCTGATGTCCGATGCGTCGAGCTACACCACCGGCACGGTGCTCGACGTGACGGGTGGACGATGAGCGGGACGATGACATGAGCCGCGTGCGGCGCGCCCCGGATCGCGACCAGACGCTCGGCGAAGAGATTGCCAACGGCGTCAGCCACGGCATCGGCTTTGTGCTCGCGATCGCATCGCTGCCGGTGCTGATGGCGTTCGCGCCGGCGCATGCGGGCGCGATCAACCTCGTCGCGGCCTGCGTGTTCTCGGCCACGATGATGCTGCTGTACGGCGTCTCGACGCTGTACCACGCGTGGCCGCCGGGCCGCATGAAGGCGTGGCTGAACCGCTTCGACCACGCCGCGATCTACCTGTTCATCGCCGGCAGCTAC
>JAZJZJ010000263.1:0-55018 GCA_040389925.1 Pseudomonadota bacterium | reverse complement strand
GCTCGGCGTGCTGCGCGGCGGCTGGGGCTGGTCGCTGTTCGGCGTGGTCTGGACGATGGCCGCGCTCGGCTTCACCGCCAAGCTGCTGAATCGCCTGAAGCATCCGCTGTGGTCGACCGGGCTGTACGTGGCGATGGGCTGGGTCGCGGTGATCGCGGCGGCGCCGCTGATCGCACGCGTGCCGGGCGCCGGCCTGGCGTGGCTGATCGCCGGCGGCCTCGCGTACACCGCCGGCGCGGTCGTGTTTCTGTTCGACGCGCGGGTACGCTACGCGCACTTCGTCTGGCATCTGTTCGTGCTCGGTGGCAGCGCCTGCCACTTCGTCGCGGTGCTGCGCTACGCGCAGTAGGCCCTCAAGCCGCCGCCAGCGCCGCCAGCGCGTCGAGCAGGTTCTGCGCAGCGCGCTTCTCGGCCGGCGCCGCCATCGCCAGGTAGGGTTCGAGCGTGAACTGCGCTTCGTTCCAGACCGAGTCCCACATCCGCACCGCGGGCACGCGCGTCTTCAGATCGCGAAAGGCGGCGGTCAACGCCGGCTCGACGGCCGCCAGCCGACCCTTGCCGAGCGCGGCGATGAGCAGCAGTTCGGTCTGCCCGACGACCGACCAGAAATCGGGCCGATCGGCCGCGGCCCGGTTCAGCGAGTCGCCGAGCGCCTTCATTCGGTCGTCGTCGAGCACCGGCAGATGGCCGTCCAGGAAGGCCGCGCGCAACTCGGCGTTGACGCAACTCTTGGCCGGGTAGTGGAGGTTGTCGGCCGCCGACTTGCGCGCCATCGCCTCGGCCGCCGCGTAGTGCTTCACCGACGCCTGCAGCGCCGTCTTCGCGGCCTGCTTGGCGCCCGCGGTCGACTCGATCATCGTCAACCGCTTGTATGCCGAGCCGAGCATGTTCTCGCGCTCGATCGTCGACTGCAGCGCGGCCAGGCGCTCGAGCCGCTCGATGCCTTCGGCGACGCCTTGGCGCGCGGCCGTCGCATCCGTCAGCTTCGCGGCGCGCCGCACCAGCTGGTTGCCGAGTTGCTCGGCGGCGCGGAACGACGCGCTGCCGTCCTCGGCGTCGAGCGCGCGGCGGAACCAGGCGATCGCGTCGTCGACCGCATTCGCCTCGGCATAGGCGACGCCGAAGGCCTCGGCGACCGCGCCCATGCCGCCCCACAGCGGCGTGAACTCGCCGTCGAGGTAGCGCAGCTTGTCGAGCTGGCGCGCCGGATCGGCGCCGCCGTACTGGCTGCGGATCGCGAGGATCTCGAGCGCGAGCGTGAGCGACACCGGCGAGGCGACGCCGGCGAACTCGTCGGCCGGTGACGGCACCGGCGCCTGGGCGTCGACGCCGGCGAGGCGCCAGCGCCATTCGGGGTCGCCGTAGCACTGGTAGGCGGCCCAGGTGTTGCCCTGTCGGTTCGCGTTCCAGGCCGCCGCACGGGCGACGCCGACCGCCTCGATGAAGCGCGCCCCGCCGAGCAGCGACGCATAGAACGCGGTCGCGAATGTCTCGGCCGGCTCGTCTTCGACCGCCCAGCCGGCCGCGATCACGCAGCGCACGCCGACCTTGATCAGCTCTTCGGCGATCGTCGCGGCGAACCGGGCGCGGTCGTACTGGAGTTCGGGGTTGGCCAACACGCTCGCGGCGTCACGCCCGGCGAGGTGGCAGCAGTTCAGGAACACCAGCTCGGGGACGGTGCGCATCGCCCGCACCTCGTTGGCGCCGAGGTAGGTTTCGTGGCCCGACAGCACGACGCCGCCGGTGCCGCCGGGCGCGCCGTGACCGGCAATGTGGACGACGCGGTAGCGGCGCTCGAACAGCGCGTTGATGATGGTCTGCGCATCGTTCCGGTCGACCAGCCGGTGCACCTTGTCGCCGGCGACGCCGCTGCCCGGCGCGGCGAGCCGGTCGGCCACCGCGATCGCCTCGCGGCGCGCGCCGTCCAGGCGCGGATACAGCGTCGGGTCGCACAGCGGCTCGCCGATCACGAGCACGCCGTCCTCGGCATTGGCATCCATCACCTGGGCGCGAAACGACGCGACCCGCAGCTTGCGCACGAGCTTGCTGCGGATCGACCACGGCCGCCGGTCCGACGACTGCGCATCGGGATGCGTGTCGAGCAGCTCCCACGGGATGCCTGCGGTCTCGGGCTGGAGCTCGATCACCATCTCGCTGGTGCCGCCGAGGAACGGCTCGACCTCGACCGGCACCAGCAGGTTGAACAGCGTGCGGCCGATCTGCGGGTCGGTGTTGGCGTCGTTCGACGCCTTCGCGACGAGCTCGCGCAGCAGCGTGCCCTGGGCATGCTGGGCGCGCAGTTCGGTACGGGCGCGCTTGGTGTCGATCGTGTAGGCGATGCACGGGTTGGCGTCGTCGGTGCCGGGCGCCCGCAGCGCGCTGATGAAGTCGTAGGCGGCGCCGCGGTAGCTGGAGTCGAGCGAGCGGCGCATCGCGCCTGGGCCGAAGCCGACCTTGCCGACCAGCCGCAGCCGCGTCGGCGCGGCCTGCTCCTGGAGCTGCAGCGCGCGCCAGGCCTCGGCGGCGCGCTCGAGGTAGAGCTCGACCAGCGTCAGCTGCGAGATCTGCGGCCAGCCGTTCTCGTGCAGCTTCTGGTTCGCCTCGAGCGCGCCCTGCGCGATGAGCTGGGCCGAGCTGCCCGGCGTGATGCCGGTGCCGCCGCTGCCGATCAGCGTGGCCGCCATCTCGAACTGCGCTGGCGCACCGCCTTCACGCTCGGACAGGCGCTGCGCATACGCGAGCACCGCCTGGCGCACCGTGAAGACCAAGTCGACTCCCTTGAGCTTGCCTTCTTCGCCGAGCCCGGCAACGACGACGGCCATCGGCCGCGCCATCTCGAACGGGTTGTCGGGGTTCCTGCGCAGGTTGCCGAAGATCTGGTGCGAGCCGGCCTCGTCGGGATACAAGCCTGCCTCGAACGAGCGGCTCATGGCGCGGTTGACGAGGCGATCGACGACGGCCTCAGCGCCATTGACCGTGAGCGGGTGGTAGTGACCGATCAGCAGCGGCTGGCGCACGAATTTCAGGTCGCCGTTCAGCACCGCCACGCTCAGCGCGGTCGAGCGGCCGCGGCCGCCGGAGCCTGCGGCCGGGCCCTTCGCGCCGGTGCTGAACACATCGGACTCGCGCGACGGCGGGCGGGCACCGTTCAGCCCGCGCGACGGCCGGCTGCGCACCAGCGCCAGCGGCGCGGCGGCTGGCGTTGCGGCCGAGCGCGCGCCGCGGGTCGGGACCTCGAAGGTCTCGAGTTGGCGCGTCAGCCCGGTCGACAGCAGCTCGATGTAGGCGGCGAACGCCGAGCTCACGTCGGGCAGCTTGCCGTGCTCGGCATCGAGCTTCCAAGTACGCACACCGGGCAGCAGCGCGCTCGCCAGCGGCACGCGGCCGTCGCCGTCGTCGGGTGCATTGAGGTACTCAAGGCCGTCGACGCCGACCGTGTAGCCGGCCGGCGTGAACTCGGCATGGCCGATCACGAGCAGCATCTTCTGCGCATCGGTGCCGAGATCGGCCACCTGGGCATCGAGCCGGCGCCGCAGCGCCACGGCCTGGTCGAGCACCGCCTGCGGCGGCGCGAACCACTCATAGATCGTCTTCTGCCGGCCTTCGTCATGCCAGACGCTGCGGTCGACCAGCGCGGCCATGTCGTCGGCCGCAAGCTTGCTCCAGGTGGCTTCCTTGTCGAGCCCGAGCGCCGGGTCGAGCAGGCCGGCCTGGAGCTGGAGGAAACCGGGCATCGCCGCCATCATCCGGCGCACACCGCCGTTGTCGAACAGCGAGCCGACCGCGACCAGCGCGTTGCCGAAGGTGTCGTCGCCCGAGAGCGTCTGCATCGGTGCCCACGAGCCGCCGTTGGGCGTGCCCAGCATCAGCAGGCGGGCGCCGTCGCGCGCCATCATGCGCTTCCAAGTGTCGGGCTTTTCGAGCCGCAGCGTGCGCGCGACCAGCCCGCCCATCGAGTGCGCGAGGATGCGCACCGGTTGCTGGCTGGCGCTGCGCTCGGCGAGCCGGGCGTCGATCTCGACGGCCAAACGCCGCGCCTCGTCCTCGATCGGGCGGCGCCAGTCGTAGGCGAACGGGATCACCTCGTGCGTGTCGGCCAGACGCTCGATCAGGTCGTCGTAGCTGAGACCGATCGGGCCGTCGGGTTCGACGCGCGCCGCGGTCGCCGGGTCCCAGGCGAGTTTCTTCAGCCCGTTGACGAAGCGAAAGCCGAGCCAGATGCGCTTGCCGTCGAGCTTCAGGTTCGAGCCGAGGATGCCGGGCAGCACGATCACGGCCGGGCGATCGCCCGGGTTCGTGCCGGGCGCGCCGCGCGAGCGCGCCACGGCCTGGGCGGCGCGCGAGCCGCTCGCGTCCTTGCCGGCCCATGAGAGCGGGCCGATGGCCTCGAAGTCGGCCGGTTCGGCGTCGAGCAGCGCGGCGCTGATCGCAGCCACCGTGCGGTCGTTCGAGAAGTAGTTGAAGTGCGAGACTTTCGCGCCGCGGTCGAGCAGAAAGCTTGCGGCCGCCGGCGCATTCGGCGCGCTCAGGCGCGGCGCGCCACCGTACATCGAGCGGGTCTGCACGACGAGGTCGTTGTCGGTCCAGTAGAACGCGTCGGACAGCAGCGTCTTGACCCACGAGCCGATCGAGTCGCCCTGCAGGTCGCCGGCGATCACGCGCAACTCGCCGGGCAGGGTCTCGCCGGCCATGTTGAGCCAGTCGACGACGGCGCTGTCCGGCATCATCGCTTCGAGGCCCGGCAGCTCGGCCGGGTCGGCACGCCGCAGCGCGACTTCATGCAGGAAGTCGACCAGCTCGGCGCTCACCGTGAGCCCGGCCAGCTGCAAGCCCCACTGCAGCACCGACAGGTAGGCATCGAGCCGCTTCGACGCCAGCAGCGTGCCGCGCGCCGGGCAGGCGACGCGCACGACACGCTCGACCTTCAGGCCCTTCTTCTGCGCCATCGCGACCAGCGCCTGCAGGTCGGCGCGATGCAGCGCGTACTTCTCGTCGGCGAACAGCGCGAGTTCGTCAGACCCCAGCGTGGCGCCGCCGCAGGCCCGCGCGAGCACCTCGGCCACGAGGCCACCGCGCGAGTGCGTGACGAGGTGCAGCCGCGCGCCCGCCGGCAGCGCCCTGACCAGCGCGAGTGCGTTGGTGATCGGGCTCTCGCCCATCGTCGGGTGGTCGAGCGCGTAGACGCGGCTCTTGTAGTGCGTGAACAGGTCGCGCACGGTCTGCGGGTGCATCGTCCACAGCTTGCCGAAGGTGCTGACGGTGTCGACGAAGGTGCCGTGCACGAGCACGAGCAGCGGGCCGCCGTCGTCGGCCGCGGGCACGCTGGCGAGCTTGCGGCCGCTGCCCTTCAGCAAGGCCGGCAACGGCTCGGGGCCGAGCCGGTACACGCCCTCGTCGACCGCGCCATCGAGCTTGCGCGTCGCGAGCGCCGTGACGATGCCGACCGCCGGGTCCTTGAACAAGCCCGTGACGACTTCGAACGCGCTCAGCGCCGCCTGGCCCAGCCAGCCACGCGTCGCGCCGCGCGTTGCACCGGCTTCGAGCCCGGGCCAGCCGAGTTGCGCCGACACGGTGACCGCGCCCGCATCGGCTTGGGAGGCGCTGCGTGTCGCGCCCGCGGCCTGCGCGCGCAGCAGGTCGCGTGCGTCTTCGGGGTGCAGCACCAGCGTCGGGCCGTTCGCGATCGTCAACACCACCACGTCTTCGCCGGGCCGCGCGGTGACCCTGATCGCGTCGCCGCTGCCGCGCTGCGCACCCACGCGCACCGCCACCTTCACGGTGCCCGCGCCGCGCCCGCGCACCGCGCTGGCACCAGCCGGCTGCACCTGGCCGGGGATGATGAAGGTGATGTCGTTTGCGCTCATCGTCAGCCTCACACCGTGAACGGCTTCTGTTTCAGGAAGCGCGCGGTCGGCCCGAGCACGAACAGGTTCGGCGACTGGCTGCGCGGCAGCCCGGCGCGGATCTGGTTGTGGAACGCGTTGTAGTTGCCGGCGAAGCTGCCACGGTTCCAGACCTTCAGCAGTTGCTCGGTGAACGCGCCGTTGTGGTCGCCGTCCATCGAAGTCTGGTTGTCCTGGCAGCCCGAAATCAGCACGACGCCGGGCTTGAAACGGCCGACCAGCGCGGTCGCCTCGGCCGCGGCGCCGACCTGCGCGAGCGCTTCGTCGGGGTCGGTGAACGCCTTGCGCGCGGCGGCGGCCACGTCGGCCTGGAGCTTGTCGTAGAACGCTTGGTGCTCGGCGTAGACGCGGCGTGCGACAGCGTCGGGCATCAGCTTCGGGCGCTGGTTCGGCGGTGGCGGCGGTGGCGCGATCTCGCGCGTGACGGTGCCGCTGTGGCAGCTGTCCGAGAGCACCAGAATGCGCACGCCGGCAGCGAAGCGGCTGAGCTCGAAGTAGAGCTCGTCGTCGAGCAGCTGGCCGTCGTAGAGGCACCAGGTCTCGTCCTTCTTGTCGTCTTCGTCGCCGCTGGCATCGGGCATCTGGCCACCGTGGCCGGAGTAGGTGAGCAGGAACAAGTCGCCCGACTTCAGCGCCTTCGCGGCGCTGCGCATGCCGGCGAGCAAGTTGGCACGGGTCGCCTTTTTGGTCAGCAGCACGGTGGCCTGCATGCCCTTCGATTTGGCGATCGCCGCCATGTCGTTGGCGTCGAACTCGCAGGCGGCGAGCGGGCCGTCCCAGCCGCTGTAGGCGGCGGCGCTGACGAGGTTGAGGCCGACGTTCAGCGACAGGCCCTTCGGCTTGGCGGCAACGGTGACTTTGGCTGAGCTGGACATGGTGCGTCTCGCTTGTCTGAGGCCGCGTTCACCGCGGCGGTGTGTGGTGCACCCGCAGGGGCACCGGGTGCGCGGCATGATGGGCGCGGCCACCGGGCGTCGCCACCCCTAGGTTGATCGGACGAACAGGCGCGCCAGCACCTCGCGGCGCGTGCCCGCATCGATGCGCGCCGCGTCGATCCAGCGGAAGCGCTCGGGGCTCGCGCCGCGCACCGCCTCGGCCGCCGCGCCACGATCGGTCTGCGCATCGACCAGCACGATCACCCGCAGCGCCCGCGCCGCCTGAGCGAGCGTGCCGAGCTCGTACGCACAACCGGCGTTGCGCGCCTGGAACCCGCGCAGGTCCATCAGCACCACGTCGCTGCGCTGCACCAGCGCGTGCAGCGCGTCCTGCCAAGTGGTGTCGTGGCAATAGCATTCGTTGACCCGGTACCGGCCGTCGGCATCGGGCGTGAGCTGGAACCCGGCCAGGCGCGGCGCGACCTCGGCGGCGCTGCGGATGAAGCGGCTCGCCAGTTCGCCATCGAGGAAGGTGAAGATGTCGTCGCCGTCGAGCGTGCGGTCGGCCAGGTCAGTGCCGGCGATCAACACGGTATTGCCCGACAGGCGCCAGCGTTCGATGACGTGATCGAACAGCGCCTGCACCTGCGCGTCGTGCTGGAACACGCGCAGCACCAGCAGCGTCGGCGCACGCCCCCGCGGGCGCGGCAGGCGCGCATTCAGCATCATCACGAGCGGAATCCACGCCAGCGGCAGCAGCATCGCGATGCCGCGCCAGCCGACCGAGCTCGCGACCGTGACCGCCTGCACGACCTGCGACACGGCCCAGATCGACGTGAACATCACCATCAGCTCCGACAACTGCTGGCGCGCATAGGCTCGCGCGAGCCAACGCCCGAGGCGCTGCAGCGGCCACCACGCGATCGCCCACGGCAGCAGCGCGAACAGCACGATCACGGTGGTCGCGCCGAGCCAGCTCGGCAGGTTCAGCAGCAGCGGCGAGCGCTGTTCGACCAGCGTGGCCAGCGCGTCGACGCCGAGCGTCGAAGCCCACATCAGCCCGATGAACGGCGGCAGCAACCACGGCGCGACCGCGCGCGTCGCGCTGCCCATGAACAGCAGCGCGATCATCGCCAGCGCCGGGCCGATCTCGACCGCGAGGCCGAGCACGAGCTCCAGCGGCCGCGGTTCGATCGAGCGCCACAACATGACCGCGAAGCAGACCCCGCAGAACAGCGCCAGCGCGCCGAGCAGCCGCGCCCGCGACCAGTGCCATACGAGGCCGAGCACCGGGATCACCGGCCACAAGTGCATCAGCGCAAGCACCGCCGCGCGCTTTGGCCGGAACGGCTCGCCAGGGAACGACAACAGCAGCCACAGGCTCGCGCTGCTGGCCGCGAGCAGGCACGACAGGCCGACCAGCAGCAACGTGAGTCGCAGCGCGGCGCGGCGGTTGTCGGCGAGCGACACGGGCATCGGCGACGGCTGCTGCGTGAGCGGCGGCGCGGCCGCATCGGCAGGGGCCGGGCGTGTCGCGGTGCCGGTCAGCGGCGCGCTCATCAGCCGCCGCATCGCCGCGCGGTAGCGCCACGCGACCGCCCACGCGGCCGCGCATGCAAGCAGCAGCGCGGCGATCAGAACGGAGGCGAGTTCGCCGGTCGACGAGATCACGTTCGGGTGCGCTCAGGTGGGTTTCCAGCCGGAAACGGCGCGCGCATACTGGCGCGCATCGGCGGCCAGCGTCAATCCCGCTCAATGTCGTCGCGTCGCGCGAAAGAAATTTGCGACCCGCTGTCGAAAGCACGGTGCCGCGAACGTCATGGCCCGGATGCGACATGTCGTCGCATGCCGAACCCCAGGAGAGCACGATGAAATACCTGCTGATGATCTACGCGAGCGAAGCCGAGGAGAACGCGATGTCGCCCGAGGAGATGGGCAAGCTCATGCAAGCCTACGGCCCCTACACCGAGGCGCTGGTCAAGGCCGGCGCGCTGCAGGCCGGCGAGCGCCTGCGGCCGATCGCCGATGCCACCTCGGTGCGGGTGCGCAACGGCAAGACCGAAGTGCTCAACGGCCCGTACGCCGAGACCCGCGAGCAGCTCGGCGGCTACTACCAGATCGACGTGTCCGATCTCGACGCCGCGCTCGCGTGGGCCGCGCGCTGCCCGTCGTCGAGCTACGGCACGATCGAAGTGCGGCCGATCTGGGAGATGTGAATGCGGGCGATGTGAGCGCGTCGGCCGCGACGGCAACCGCCGACGCCGCCGCTGCCGCCGAAGCAGCCGCGCGGCGCAGCTACGGCAAGCTGGTGGCGTTCGTGTGCGCCCGCACCCGCGACGTGGCCGCGGCCGAAGACGCGCTCGCGGCGGCGTTCGAGGCCGCGCTGCGCGACTGGCCGGTGCACGGCGTGCCGGCCCAGCCCGAGGCTTGGCTGCTGACCGCCGCGCGGCGCCAGGCGATCGACGCCGCGCGCCGCCGCCGCACGCACGACAACGCGGTGCCCGATCTGCTGCTGTTCGGCGATCTCGCGACCAGCGAAGACGGCGCCGACGACGCGCGCCGCGCGATCCCCGACGACCGCCTGCTGCTGATGTTCGCCTGCGCGCACCCGGCGATCGAACGCAGCGTGCGTGCGCCGCTGATGCTGCAGACGATCCTCGGTTTCGACGCGGCGACGATCGGCTCGGCCTTTCTGGTCGCGCCGGGCGCGATGGGCCAGCGCCTGGTGCGCGCCAAGGCGAAGATCAAGCAGGCCGGCATCCCGTTCCGATTGCCGGAGCACGACGACCTGCCCGAGCGGCTCGACTCGGTGCTGGAGGCGATCTACGCCACCTTCACCGAAGGCTGGTCAGACCCCGCAGGCACCGAGGCGCGCGGCCGCAACCTCACCGAAGAAGGCATCTGGCTCGGCCACCTCGTCGCCACGCTGCTGCCCGACGCGCCTGAAGCGCTCGGCCTGCTCGCGCTGATGCTGCATGCGCAGGCGCGCCGCGCCGCGCGGCGCGACGCCGAAGGCGGCTATGTGCCGCTCGGCGAGCAAGACCCCACGTTGTGGGACGCGGCGCTGATCGACCGCGCCGAAGGCCTGCTGCTGCGCGCCAGCCGGCTCGGCGTGATCGGGCGCTACCAGTTGGAGGCGGCGATCCAGTCGGCGCACGTGATCCGGCGCCGCACCGGCCGCGCCGACTGGCCCGCGATCGTGCAGCTCTACGACGCACTGCTCGCGCTGACCGCCTCCCCGGTGGTCGCGATCAACCGCGCGGTCGCGATCGCCGAGACGCGCGGCGCGGCCGAGGGCCTGGCCGCACTCGACGCGATCGCCGCAACAGGCTCCGATGCGCGGCTCGCCGACTACCAGCCGTACTGGGCCGCACGCGCCGGCCTGCTCGCCCGCTGCGGCGACGCGCCCGCGGCCGATGCCGCGTACGTGCGCGCGATCGGTCTCGAAGCCGACCCGGCCGTGCGGCGCTTTCTGCAGGAGCGGCGCGACGCTCTCGCCGGGTGCGCGCTCAGCGCCGCTCGACGATCACCGGCACCAGCTTGAGCCCGTCGCGCACCCGCTCGGCCACGCTGCGCGCCTCGTCGCGGCTCGGGTAAGGCCCCGCCTGCAGGCGGAACACCGCGGCGTCGCTGAAGACCGCGAGCAGCGGCGCGAGCCAGTCGACCTCGGCGGCGACGCGCTGCTGAAAGGTCTCGGCACCGTCGCGCGCCCGGAACGCGCCGAGCTGGACCCAGAAACCGCGCGCCGGCGTCGTGAACGCGCGCGCGGCGGGTGCATCGGCGACCGGCTCGGGTGCGCTTGCAAGTGCCGGCTCGCTCGCCGCAGGTGTCGGCGGGAGCGGCAGCGTCGCCACCGGCTCGACCACCGCGCGCGCCGCGACCGGCACCACCGCGTCGCCCTCGCGCCGCCATCCGCCGCTGCGGATCTCGTCGAACGTGATGCGCTGCAGCTCCACCGGCGCGACACCGCGCAGCACATCGAGCTTCAGCGCCGCGGTGTAGCTCAGGTCGACGATGCGCCCCGGGTGGAACGGCCCGCGGTCGTTGATGCGCACCAGCACTTCGCGGCCGTTCGCCGGGTTGCGGATGCGCGCGTAGCTCGGGATCGGCAGGGTCGGGTGCGCGGCGCTCATCGCGTACATGTTGTAGACCTCGCCGCTCGCGGTGCGCCGGCCGTGGAACTTGCGGCCGTACCACGAGGCCAGGCCGCGCTCGGTGAACGGCGCGTCCTGCGTGATCGGCACGTAGCTCTTGCCGAGCACATCGTAGGGCTTGTTCGGGCCGCCATTGCGGATGGCCTCCAGCTTCGGCTCGGCATCGGGCACGCGCGCCAGATCGGGCGGTGGATTCGCCTCGGGGCCGTCGCGATCGGGCGACGTGGCGGGCGGGCCAATCGGCGCGCCGGGCGCCGACGCTGCCGGCCGCTGCGGCCCCGATGCACAGCCGGCGAGCACCGCCGCCGCCAGCAACGCCAGTGCGCGCCGCGCATGCGCGCTGGCCCCGCTGCGGTACCGGTATGTCGCTTGCATGGGGCGTGACCATACACGAGGCGGCGAGCGCCGGAGCGGCGCCGAACGGAACGGTCGACTGCCGCGCGCGCGGGCATCTCCGCCCCCCGATTCGGGAGGGGGAGGATTGCCGGTGGGGTCCGACCGGCCCAGAATCGGCCCATCTTCCAACCGGGACACATGATGGAAACCACTCCGAAGCATTTGTTCGCGATGCCGGCGCTCGTCGCCGCGCTGATGTCCGCCGGTCTCGCGCTGGCGCAGGCGCCGCTGGCACTCGATCGCAGTGCCGCACAGGTGACGCGGGCGGCGGCGGGTCGCGCGCTGACGGCCCCGTCAGCGGCCGCGCCGGCCGACATCGTGGCCGGCCACCTGCGCGGTCAAGGCCGCGCCAATGCGGTACTCGCCTCCCTGCGCACGGTGCGCAGCGGCGCCGGCGCCCATGGGGTCACGCATCTGCGCATCGAGCAGGTGGTCGACGGTTTGACGGTGCACGGCGCCTACCTGAAAGCCGCCGTCAATGCGCGCGGCGAGCTGGTGCACGTGATCGACCGGCTCGCCGCCGTGTCCGCGCCGGCGCCGAGCCGCATCGACGCGCTGACGGCGTTGCGCACGGCGATGGCGAGCGTGCATCCGACCCAGTCGATGACCTTTCACCGCAGCGGCGAGCAGGGCAACGTCGCGAGCTTCGACGGCGGCGCGTTCTTCCACACCCGGCCCACGGTGACGGCGGTCGCGGTGCCGATGAGCGACGGCACGCTCGCGCGCGGCTGGCTCGTGCAAACCTGGACCCAGCAGGCCAATCAGCTCCACCACACCTTGGTGAGCGGCGACGGGCGCGTGCTCGACATCGAAAATCGCACCGCGTCCGACAGCTACAACGTCTTCGCCGAGGACCCGCTCAAGGGCCCGCAGACCGTCGTCCAGGGCCCAGCCGCAGGCAGCCCGTCGTCACCGGCCGGCTGGCTCGGCAGTGGCGCGCAGACCACGATCAACATCACCGGCAACAACGCCAACGTCTACCTCGATGCCGACAAGAACAACCGCGCCGACCGCGGCGGCAGCGCGGTCGCGGACGGCAATTTCGTGACGGCCGCCAATCTGGCGGCGGCGCCGACGACCACCGCCAACCAAGCCGTGTCGGTGCAGAACCTGTTCTACCTGAACAACGTGGTGCACGACATCCTGTACGGCCACGGCTTCAACGAGGCGGCCGGCAACTTCCAGATCGACAACTTCGGCAAGGGCGGTGCCGGCGGTGACCCGGTGCTGGCCGAGGCGCAAGACGGCGGCGGCCTCGACAACGCCAACTTCGCGACCCCCGCCGATGGCAAGAAGCCCCGCATGCAGATGTACCTGTGGTCCGGCAACGGGCCGACCCACGAGGTCAGGGTGAATTCACCGGGGGTCACGAGCTACGCCGCCAAGGGCGCGGAGTTCGGCCCGGCGATGACGACGACCGGCATCACCGGCGCGGTGGTCACCACCGTGCCGGCCGATGGCTGCACCGCGATCAGCGGTTCGCTGAGCGGCAAGGTCGCGCTGATCGACCGCGGCGCCTGCAACTTCACGGTCAAGGCGCTGAACGCCCAAGCCGCGGGTGCGACCGCGATGATTGTTGCCAACACCGACCCCACGATCTTCGTGATGGGCGGCGCCGAGCGCCGGGTCAAGATCCCGAGCGTGATGATCAACCAGAACGACGGCAATGCCCTGAAAGGGACGCCCGCGCCGAACGCCACCGTGCGCAAGCTCGCGCAGCAGCCGCTGCAACTCGACGGCTCGATCGACGCCGACATCGTCTTTCACGAATACGGCCATGGTCTGAGCTGGCGCATGATCGGCGGCATGAGCGGGCCGCTGGCCGGCGCGATCGGCGAGGGCAACTCGGACGCCATCGCGATGCTGATCAATGGCGACCCGGTGATCGGCGAATACTCGTACGGCAACCCGAACGGCATCCGGCGATATCGCTACGACAGCTATCCGCTGACCTATGGCGACGTAACCGGCGCCGAGGTGCACAACGACGGCGAAATCTACGCGGCCATCATCTGGCGCATGATGACGTTGTTTGACACAAATTCCAGGTCACGCGGGGACCTGTTCCGCTACGTGGTCGACGGCATGAACACCACGCCATCGACGCCGACCTACGAGCAGATGCGCGAAGGCATCCTGGCGTCGGTGAGCGCAGGCCCGGTGCCGGCGGACTGCAGCCTGGTGTGGCAGGCATTCGCGCAGTACGGCGTCGGGGTCGGTGCGCTGGGCGTCGTGAACAGTTCCACCTCGGTGACGATCACTCCGTCGTTCAACGTCCCCGCCAGCTGCAACTGATCGCCTGCGGCCGAAGCCCGCGCAGCGCGCCTGCGCGAGCTTCGGCTCAGCGCGGGCGCAGCATGCGGAACAGCTGCGCCGCGCTGATCTCGAAGTAATCGCCCGGCCCGCCGCCGCGCAGGATCGGCTGCCCGGCCGCGGTGTCGTAGACGCCGTCTTTCAACAACGCCTTGTCGATGTGGACCGCGACGACTTCGCCCAGCGTCAGCCATGTTTGAACCTGCGCGCCGTCGGCGCCCTGCAACTGCACGATCTGCGTCACGCGGCATTCGAACGAAACCGGGCTCTCGGCGACGCGCGGCACCGCGATCACGCGCGAGGGCGCGGGCGTGAGGCCGGCGAGCTCGAACTCGTTCACCTCCGGCGGCACCGCCGCGCAACTGGCGTTCATGCGCTCGGCGAGCGGCCGGGTCGCGAGGTTCCACGCGAACTCGCGCGTCGCCTGCACGTTGTGCAAAGTGTCTTTCGCGCCGATGCTGGCGAAACCGACGATCGGCGGCGTGTAGTTGAAGGCGTTGAAGAAGCTGTAAGGGGCGAGGTTCAGCGCACCCTGCGCGTTCATCGACGAGATCCAGCCGATCGGCCGCGGCCCGACGATCGCGTTGAAGGGGTCGTGCGGCAGGCCGTGGCCGAGCCGGGGTTCATAGAAGTGGATGGCGGATGAGGTCATGCGCGACTGTAGGCAATCCGGCGCAGTCGTGCATGGCAGACTCGCGCCATGCCCGCTTCTTCCCCTTTCCGCGTGCTCTCGGTGATCCCGCCGATGACGCAGCTGAACACGCCCTACCCGTCGACCGCCTACCTGACCGGCTTCCTGCGTTCGCGCGGCATCGACGCGGCGCAGGAAGACCTGGCGCTCACGCTGGTGCTGAACTTGTTCTCGGTCGCAGGCTTGCAGCAAGTACGCTCGTGCATCGACGCGCTGCCGGCGCGCACACCGCTCGTCGATGCCTTCGTCGCGCAGTTCGAGCGCTATCTCGCGACGATCACGCCGACGATCGCGTTCCTGCAAGGCCGCGACCCGACCATCGGCCACCGCATCGCCGGCCGCGCGTTCCTGCCCGAAGGCCCGCGCTTCGACTCACTCGATGTCTATGTGGCAGACGACGGTGAAGACCCGCTCGCCTGGGCCTTCGGCGCGCTCGGCATGCAGGACCGCGCGCGCCACCTCGCGACCCTCTACCTCAACGACATCGCCGACGTGCTGCGCGACGCGGTCGATCCGCGCTTCGAGTTCGTGCGCTACGCCGAGTCGCTGGCGCAGAGCCAGCCGACCTTCGACCCGCTGGCCGAGGCGCTCGCCGCGCCGCTGAACCTGGTCGACCGCACGCTGGTCGCGTTGACACTGGATGCAGTGAAACGCCACGCGCCGCGCGTCGTGCTGGTCTCGGTGCCGTTCCCCGGCTCGGTCTACGCAGCCTTTCGGATCGCACAGGCGGTCAAGGCGTTCGACCCGTCGATCACCACCGTGCTCGGCGGCGGCTTCGTCAACACCGAGCTGCGCGAGCTCGCCGAGCCGCGTGTGTTCGACCACTTCGACTTCGTCACGCTCGACGCCGGCGAGCGCCCGCTGCTCGCGCTGCTCGAGCACCTGCAGGGCAGGCGCTCGCGCCAGCGCCTCGTGCGCACGTTCGCGCGCGAGGCCGAAACCGTGAAGTACCTCAACTGGATCGAGCAGGACATCGCGTTCGCCGACGTCGGCACACCGACCTGGGACGGCCTGCCATTGAACCGCTACCTGTCGCTGCTCGACATGCTGAACCCGATGCACCGGCTCTGGTCCGACGGGCGCTGGAACAAGCTGACGGTCGCGCACGGCTGCTACTGGAAGAAATGCAGCTTCTGCGACGTGAGCCTGGACTACATCTCGCGCTACGAGGGCGCGTCGGCCGAAACGCTGGTCGACCGCATCGAGGCGATCGTCGAGGAAACCGGCCAGACCGGCTTCCACTTCGTCGACGAGGCCGCGCCGCCGAAGGCGCTGAAGACGCTCGCCGCCGAGCTGCAGCGCCGCCAGCTCTCGATCTCGTGGTGGGGCAACATCCGCTTCGAGAAGTCGTTCAGCCCCGCGCTGTGCCGGCAGCTCGCCGACAGCGGCTGCATTGCGATCTCGGGCGGGCTCGAAGTGGCCTCCGACCGGCTGCTGACGCTGATGAAGAAGGGCGTGTCGGTCGAGCAGGTCGCGCGCGTGACGAAAGGCTTCTCGGACGCCGGCATCCTCGTCCACGCCTACCTGATGTACGGATTCCCGACCCAGACGGTGCAGGACACGGTCGACGCGCTCGAATACGTGCGGCAGCTGTTCGAGACCGGCTGCATCCAGTCGGGCTTCTTTCACCGCTTCGCGTGCACCGTGCACTCACCGGTCGGCCAGAGCCCGGCCGATTACGGCGTGAGCTTGCAGCCGCTGCCACCCGTGAGTTTCGCGAAGAACGACATCGGCTTCATCGACCCGACCGGCACCGACCACGACGCGCTCGGCATCGGGCTGAAGAAAGCGCTCTACAACTACATGCACGGCATCGGGCTCGATGAAGACGTGCGTCAGTGGTTTGACTTCCCGGTGCCGAAGACCAAGGTCGCGCGCCATCGGATCGCGCGCGCCCTGGCGGCCCCGGCCTGACGCGCGCCCGCGTTCACGGCTGGTAGAAGTACGGATCGAGCACGGTCACTTCGCTGATCCGGCCGACCGGCAGGCCGTTGCGTTCGGCGACTTGGCGGATCGCCTCGGGCGCCGGTGCGTCGTAGATGCAGAAGGTGTTCTTGCGGTCCGGCGTGACATACGAATGGACCCAGGTCACGCCTTGGGCGGCGTTGTTGGCGACCACGCCAGCGACGGCCTGGCGACCGGCGTCGTTGATCGGGATCGACAGACCGTCGGGAAAGTTGCGTTCGACCAGATAGCGGGGCATCGCGTTCTCCTTGGCATCGACGGCAACGCGCCGCCGCCGGCAAGGATCGCCGCGGTGGCGCGGCCGCACCACGGCAGGCTTGCCCAGTTCGGCCGCTGCGCTTACCCAGATTGCGCGGTCGGCCCGGCCAGCCCGGCGCGCTGCGCCGTCCGCACCGCGGCCGCGCGCGAGTCGACCTCGAGCTTCGCGAACACGGCCGCGAGGTGGTGGTCGACGGTGCGCACCGAGCGACTCAGCCGCTGCGCGATCTCGGCATTGCGCAGGCCCTCGCACAGCAGCTGGAGCACCTGCAACTCGCGGGTCGTCAGGCCGTACGGGCGTTCACGCGACGAGGCCCGTGCCCCGCGCGCGACCCCGCGGATGCCGGCCTCGCGCAGCCGCCGACGCAGGCCGTCGGCGGCCGAGCGCGCGCCGAGTCGGTCGAACAGCACGAGCGCCTCGCGCTGCGCGTCGGCGTCGCCGTCGGCGAGCGCGCGCGCCTGCTCGTAGGGGCAGCCGAGTGCCTGCCACGCCGTGGCGGCTTCGCGCCAGCGGCCGGCGATCTGCAGTGCCCAGGGCTCGGCGCATCCGGCCGGGGCGGCGTCGAGTGCGCCGCCGCGCCAGCACCAGAACGCCAGTTCGCCGATGAACCACGGGTGCCGGTGCTGCAGCGCCAGCGGCAGCGCCGCCTGCGCCTCGGCGACGGCGGCGGCCGGGTCGCCGCGCGCATCGGCGGCCTCGGCACGCGCCGCGCGCACCGGCGCGATGCGCTGCAGCGTGTCGGCCGGGCCGGCGAGCGCGAGCGCCTCGGCGAGCGCCGCATCGCCGCCGGGGTCGCCGCGCCGCACGCGCAGCCGGCCAAGCGCCAGCAGCGCCATCACGCGCGTGATCGCCGAGCTGCCGGCATGCGCGACCAACTCGCCCGCCCGCAGCCCCGCCTCGGCCCAGTGGCCGGTGTTCAGTTCGCACAGCGCCAGCCACGCGCTGCTGTAGCGTTGGGCGCTGTCGAGCTCGCGCTCGGCGCAATAGTCGATCGCACGCCGCAACCAGTGATTGGCGGCATCCAGGCGCATCAGCTCACCGGACCCCGATCCCAGGTTCACCATCGCGTTCGCCGCCACCGCCGGCATGCGCTCGGCGAGCGCCATCTGCAGCGCCGCTTCCATCTGCGCGCAGCCGGCGTCGTAGTCGATGAACATCAGCGCGGTGCCGAGCGTGCTCAACGCGGTGCACAGACGCGGCCGATCGTCGAACCCGCGCGCCAGCGCAATCGCCTTGCGGCTCCAATCGGCGCTCTCCTCGCAGTCGCGGTTGAGCATGCGCAAGATGCCCTCGGTGCCGTAGGCCGCAGCGAGCGTCGGGCCCGGCGGCAGCGCCTCGAGCAGATCGATCGCGCGCCGGCTCGCCAAGTCGGCCTCGGCGTTGCGCATCATTTGCACGTAGAGCCCGGCGAGTCGGCTCAGGTTGCGCGCCTCACCGTCGGTGTCACCCCGCTGGCGGTACAAGGCATCGAGTTGCTCGCGCGCGGCGATGGCCTCGTCGTGGCGGTCGACGCGTTGGCAGGCCTCGGCACAGGCGTCGAGCCAGCGCAGGCGGTCGACCTCGTCGGCCGCGTCGGCGTGCTGCAGCGCCGACCGGAAATGCCGCACCGCTTCGCGGTGTGCGCCGCGCTCGACCGCTTCGTCGCCGGCGGCCGGCGCGTGGCGACGCACCGCCGCCGCATCCATGGCGAGCGCCGCGTGGTGCGCCAGTCGTGCCGCCGCGGCAGATCGGCCTTCGGCCGTGAGCGCGCGCAGCACCTGCGCATGCAGCGCCTGCGCGACCGGCGGCGCCAGCGCCGATTCGATCGCGACGCGTGCGAGTTCGTGGCGAAAGCTCAGCGTCGTCGCATCGGCCTGCAACAGGCCGGCGTCGAAGCAGCGCTCGAGCTCCGGCAGCGCCGGCGCGAGCAGCGCATCGACCAGCCAGCGCTCGATGCCGCCGGGCACGATCGCGGCGAGGCGCACGATGGCTTGGGCCGGGCGATCGAGCCGGGCGAAGCGGGCGAGGACCAGGTCCTGCACCGTGCGCGGCAGCTCGCCGACGCCGTGGCGCAGCAACTCGGTGACGAAGAACGGATTGCCCTGGGTTGCCGCGAACAGGCCGCCGGGGGCACGCAGCGCGCGCCGCGCCAGCGTCTCGACGCCATTCGGCGTCAGGCGCGCGAGTTCGACGTGGGTCAGCGTCGCCGGCGGCAGTTCGCCGATCACCCGGCGCAACGGGTGCGAGGCCGCGACCTCGTCGTCGCGGAAGCTGACGACGAGCAGCGCGCGGGCACGCGCGATGCGCCGGCCGAGGAACTTGAGCAGATCGAGCGTCGCGTCATCGGCCCAGTGCGCGTCCTCGATGACGACGAGCCGTGGCGTCGTGGCGCAGCTCAGCGCGTCGAGCACGGCCTCGAACAGCGCGGCGCGCGGCCCGGCCAGATGGCCCGCGAACGCAGCGTCGGTGCCGCGCGCGATGTCGAGCAGCGGCGCCAGCGGATGCGGCGTGTGGAGCGCGTCGCAGGCGCCCCACCAGACCGCCGCGTGGCGCTCGGCGAGCACGCGCAGCAGACTCGTCTTGCCGATGCCGGCTTCGCCGGCGAGCAGCACGACGTGGCCGCACTCGTCCGCCCCCTGCAACCGCCGCTGCAGCGTCGACAGCGCCGACTCGCGCTCGACGAGGTCCATCACGGGGCGGCTCGCCGCGCTCGGGCGAAAAGGTGGCAGCAAATCACCCGCGCAGTGTAGGGCGCGTGCTTGCAACGATCGCCCGGTCTGCTATGTTTGCGGTGCGGTGCGGTGCGGCGCGGGCCGACGACGAGAACTTTCAAGGAGACATGTGATGCAATTCGCCACGTACCTGTTCTTCGACGGCCGCTGCGAAGAGGCGGCCGTGTTCTACCAGCAGGCGGTCGGCGCCGAGCTCGTCCACATGATGCGCTACAGCGACAGCCCCGATCCGCACCCGCCCGGCATGGTGCCGCCGGGCTTCGAGAACAAGGTGATGCACATGACGCTGAAGATCGGCGACACCACCGTGATGGCCGCCGACGACTGCACCGGCCACCCGACATTCCAGGGCTTCTCGCTCTCGCTGGCGGCGAAGACCGAAGCCGAGGCCGACACGCTGTTCACCGCTCTGAGCGCTGGCGGCACGGTCACGATGCCGCTGACCAAGACCTTCTTCGCGCCGAAGTTCGGCATGCTGACCGACCGCTTCGGCATGGGCTGGATGGTGCTGGTCGGAGACGCGACATGATCAAGAAGATCGCCATCGCCGTCGTCGTGCTGATCGCCGGCGTGCTGCTGTTCGCGACCACCAAGCCGGACACGTTCACAGTGCAACGCGCGGCCACGATCAAGGCGCCGCCCGAAAAGATCTTCGCGGTGCTGAACGACTTTCACCGCTGGACCGACTGGTCGCCCTGGGAGAAGCTCGACCCCGCAATGAAGCGCACGCTCGGCGGCCCGGCCAATGGCAAGGGCTCGACCTATGCCTGGGAGGGCAACAGCAAGGCCGGCGCCGGGCGCATGGAAATCATCGAATCGACGCCTTCGAGCAAGGTCGGTATCCAGCTCGATTTCATCAAGCCATTCGACAGCCACAGCGTCGCCGAGTTCACGCTGACGCCGCAAGGCGACAGCACCCAGGTGAACTGGTCGATGCGCGGGCCGACGCCCTTCGTCTCGAAGCTGATGCAGGTCTTCGTCAGCCTCGACACGATGATCGGCAAGGACTTCGAGGAAGGTCTCGCGAATCTGAAAGCGCTGAGCGAGAAGTAGGCGCAACGCAGGCGCTCAATCGATCGGCCACGGCATCGCCTTCGGCAGCGTCATCGCTTCGGTCTCGGGCGCCGGCGCGCGCGCGCCGCGCGTGTCGACCGCTCGCCACCACGGCGTGACCACCTCGGCGCGCGAAGGCTCCACCGCCTCGCCCAGGCGCGGCATCACGAGTTGCGCGCCCTGCTTCGGGCCGAGCGCGAGCAGCGTCTCGGCCGGCGCATCCCAATCGTGCACCGCGAGCGCGAACGTGCCCCAGTGCACCGGCAGGAACGCGCCACCGCCGAGCAGTTTGTACGCTTCGAGCGCGTGCTCGGGGCCGAGATGGATGTCACCCCAGGACGGATGGAACGCGCCGACTTCGAGCATCACCAGATCGAACGGCCCGAGCCGCTCGCGGATCGTCGCGTATTCGCTCGTCAGGCCGGTGTCGCCGCTGAAGAACACCGCGTGCTTCGGCGTGCGGATCGCCAGCGACGACCACAGCGTCGCGTTGCGGTCTTTCAGCCCGCGGCCCGAGAAGTGCTGCGACGGCGCGGCGGTGATCGTCAGCTCCGCGCCCGCCAGCGTGTGCACCGTGTGTGATTCCCACCAGTCGAGCTCGGTGACGCGCGCGGGCGCGACGCCGAAGGCCTCGAGGTGCGCACCGACGCCGAGCGAGGTCACGAACGGCACGCCCATCGTCGCGAGCTCGCGGATCGTCGGGTAGTCGAGGTGGTCGTAGTGGTCGTGCGAGACCAGCACCAGGTCGATGGTCGGCAGCGCGCGCAACCCGATCGGCACCGGTTGAAAACGCTTCGGCCCGGCGAGGCGCGACGGCGACGCGCGCGGCCCCCAGACCGGATCGGTCAGCACCCGGAAGCCGTCGATCTCGATCAGCACGGTCGAGTGGCCGAGCCAGGTGGCGCGCAGGCCGGTGTCGGGCGGCTTGGCCCAAACCGCCAGCGGGTTCACCGACGGCAGCGGCGCGGCCGGCACGCGGCGCGGGCCGCCGCAGAGAAACTCGCTCAGCGTCGGCTTCGATACCGACAGGTCGCGCAGGCCGGGTGCAATCGGGTGCAGGTTGCGGAACGCGTCGCCGACCCAGAGCTTCGAGGCCTTCATGCGCTCGAGCCGCTTGCCGTCGGGTTTCTTGCCGAGTGATTTCATGGGACCTGCCTGCCACTTGCAAAGCCTGCACGATACGCCGCCCGCCACGCCACATTGCGTGGCAAGATCACCGCATGGGACAAGGCTTCGGCATGGAATCGCACGGTGCACACCGCAACGGCACACACCGGCCGCCTGCCCGTTACCTCGTCATCATCGACGCGGGCGGTGAGCAGGTCGCGCGGCTGTTCGATGCGCGCCGCGCCCAAGTCGCCGAATTCGACGCCGGCACCGAAGAGGTCGCGGTGATGGCGAAGGGCCTCGCGCCGCAAACCGGCGCCGACGCGGCCGACTGGGATCAGGCGCTGGCGAGCCACAGCGCCACCGAGCGCGCCGCAGCCGACATCTACCTGCTCGACGTGTAGCCGCCGGTCCTGCGCGTCAGACGCGCTCGATCACGATCGCGATGCCCTGCCCGACGCCGATGCACATCGTGCACAGCGCATAACGGCCGTTGATGCGATGCAGCTGGTTGATCGCGGTCGTCACCAGCCGCGCGCCGCTCGCGCCCAGCGGGTGGCCGAGCGCGATCGCGCCGCCGTTCGGGTTCACGCGCGCGTCGTCGTCTTTGAGCCCGAGGTCACGCAGCACCGCGAGGCCTTGCGCCGCGAAGGCTTCGTTCAGCTCGATCACGTCCATCTGCGCGAGCGACAGGCCGGTGAGTTCGAGCACCTTGCGGGTGGCCGGCGCCGGGCCGAAACCCATGATGCGCGGCGCGACGCCGGCGGTCGCCATGCCGACGACGCGCGCACGCGGGGTCAGGCCGTGCTTCGCGGCGGCCGACTCGCTCGCGAGCAGCAGCGCACACGAACCGTCGTTGACGCCGGAGGCGTTGCCGGCGGTCACGGTGCCATCGGGCCGCACGACGCCCTTCAGCTTCGCGAGCGCGTCGAGCGAGGTTTCGCGCGGATGCTCGTCCTTCGTCACTTGAATCGGATCACCCTTCTTCTGCGCCACGCTGACCGGCGTGATCTCGGCATCGAAGAAGCCGCCTTTCTGCGCCGCGACCGCCTTCAGCTGCGAGGCCAAGGCCATGCGGTCTTGCGCCTCGCGCTCGATCCTGAAGTCGGTCGCGACGTTCTCGGCCGTCTCGGGCATCGAATCGACACCGTGCATCTGCTTCATCAGCTTGTTGACGAAGCGCCAGCCGATCGTCGTGTCGTAGACCGCGTTGGCGCGGCTGAACGCGCTCTCGGCCTTGGGCATCACGAACGGCGCGCGGCTCATGCTCTCGACGCCGCCGGCGATCATCAGCTGTGCCTCGCCGGACTTGATCGCGCGCGCCGCGGTGCCGACCGCGTCCATGCCCGAGCCGCACAGGCGGTTCATCGTCGTGCCGGCGACCTCGAGCGGCAGGCCGGCGAGCAGCCCGGCCATGCGCGCGACGTTGCGGTTGTCCTCGCCGGCCTGGTTCGCGCAGCCGTAGATCACGTCGGCGACCAGCGCCCAGTCGACCTTGGGGTTGCGCGCCATCAGCGCCTTGATCGGGATCGCGGCGAGGTCGTCGGTACGCACCGAACTGAGCGCGCCGCCGTAGCGGCCGAAGGGCGTGCGGATCGCGTCGCAAATGAAGGCTTGGGTCATGGTTGTCTCTCCGGTTTCAGTGTTCATGCGATCAGCGGCACGCCGCTGATCTTCTGCAGTTCGTCGTGCGACAGCCCCGAGGTGTTCTCGACGACCTTCAGGCCCTGCGGCGTCACGTCGATCACCGCGAGGTCGGTGTAGACGCGGCTGACGCAGCCGATGCCGGTCAGCGGATAGCTGCACTGCGCGACGAGCTTGCTTTGACCCGTTTTGGTCAGGTGCTCCATCATCACGAAGGTCTTCTTCGCCCCGATCGCCAGGTCCATCGCGCCGCCGACCGCGGGGATCGCGTCGGCCCCGCCGGTGTGCCAGTTCGCCAGATCGCCGGTGGCCGAGACCTGGAACGCGCCGAGCACGCAAATGTCGAGGTGGCCGCCGCGCATCATCGCGAAGCTGTCGGCGTGATGAAAGTAGGCGCCGCCCGGCAGCAAGGTAACCGGCTGCTTGCCGGCGTTGATCAGATCGAAGTCTTCTTCGCCGGCAGCCGGCGCGGGGCCCATGCCGAGCAGGCCGTTCTCGCTGTGCAGGAAGATCTCGCGCTCTTTCGGCAGGTGATTCGCCACCAGCGTCGGCAGGCCGATGCCAAGGTTGACGTACGCGCCTTCTGGGATGTCTTTGGCGACGCGCGCCGCCATCTGGTCACGGTTGAGTTTTTGCATGATCGTGTGCTCAGGCGGCCGACTTGAATCCGGCCGCGGCCGTGGCGGTGCGGGCGATCTTCACGACCCGCTGCACGAAGATGCCCGGGGTGATGATCACTTCCGGGTCGAGTTCGCCGAGTGCGACGAATTCATGCACCGACGCGACCGTCGTCTTCGCCGCCATCGCCATGATCGGCCCGAAATTGCGTGCGGTCTTGCGGTAGGTCAGGTTGCCCCAGCGGTCGCCGCGCTCGGCCTTGATCAGCGCGAGCTCGGCGTGGATCGGCGCTTCGAGCACGTACATGCGGCCGTCGATCTCGCGCGTCTCCTTGCCTTTGGCGAGCTCGGTGCCGTAGCCGGTCGGCGTGAAGAAGCCGCCGATGCCGGCGCCGGCGGCGCGGATGCGCTCGGCGAGGTTGCCTTGCGGTACGAGTTCGAGTTCGAGTTGGCCGCTGCGGTACAGGCCGTCGAACACCTGCGAGTCGGCCTGGCGCGGGAACGAGCAGATGATCTTGCGCACCCGACCCGCCTTCAGCAGCGCGGCGAGGCCGGTTTCGCCGTTGCCGGCGTTGTTGTTGACGATGACGAGGTCTTTCGCGCCTTGCGCGATCAGCGCATCGATCAGTTCGTTCGGCTGGCCGGCGCCGCCGAAACCGCCGATCATCACGGTGGCGCCGTCGGGCGTGCCGGCGACGGCGTCGGCCACCGACGCGACTTGCTTGTTGATCATCCGGGACCGGCCTTTCTGTCGGATTCCTGCGAGGGGAACCCGAAGAATAGCCTCAGCCCGGAAGACGCTCCATGTCGTGCACTTCGCGCTCGTGCGTCGGCGGGCCGTCGAGCGAGATGGTTTCCCAGCCGCTGTCGTAGTCGACGACCCTGAAGCGGCGCTCGGGCAAGTGCCCGTGCGTCGACGGGAACAGCGCGAAAACGTGGTGGCCGTCGTGGATCGCACGCACCGCGTCGATCACCGGGGCGACCGATTCAGGCAGGGCCCAGTCGTTCTTGTGCGTATCGACCTCGCCCCAGTAGACGTGGGTCACGCGCCCGTCCCTGTCGAGCCTGACCTTCGAGACGGCAAACGTTTTCATCGCGCGCTCCACGCATCGAACGAGCGCGAATATTACGGCTTCGGTGCCGACTTTTCTTCCAGCTTCTCGCCGCCGCGGCCGATCGCCTCGCCGGTCTTGCGCACGCCCTTGCCGACCGCGTGGCCGACCTTCTTGGCGCCATGCTCGATCGCTTCGCCGGTCTTGTGCGCGCCGCGCTTGATCGAACTCTCGGCGCGCGCGACCGGGCCCGGCTGCGGATTGCGGTAGTCCTCGTAGGCCTGGTCCATGCGCTCGCGGCGGGTCGACTCCGAGGTCGGGTCGGCGGCCAGCGCGGCACCGTAGACGCTGCAAAACAGCGGCGCGGCAATCAGGACGAGTCGGGTGCGGTTCATGGGGTTCAACTCCACGGTGTTGCAATGACGATCACGATAGGGAAGGCGTCTCGCCGGGGCCACCGGCCGAGGGCGCAAATCCCTGTCGGCACCGTCCTACGGCGCGCTCACGACGCCAGCCGGCATCAACTGTCCACGCGGGAGTGGGCTCTGCGCGGGTTCACTGCGGGCGCGTCCGGACCGTAGACTTGGCGCTTCCCGCGTTCGGAGGAAGATTCATGAGGGCTCTCGTGACCCGCAGCGTCGGCCACCGCATCCGGTCGCATCGATGAGCGCCTTGTTCCACAGCCGCCGGCCGGTCGCACCGCTCGATCGCTTCATCGAAACGGTCTGGACGAGCCAGCGCAGCGCCGGTCTGGCGCACGCGCGCGAGTGGGGTCTGCCCACCGGCTGCGCCGACATGGTGATCCCGCTCGACGGCCAGCGCCTGTGGCGCTTCGGCAGTGCCGGCGACGCACTCGGCCGCAGCTTCGCCGGCGGCGTGCTGCAGGGCGCGCAGGATCGCGCCGCGCTGCGCGACACCTCGCGCGCGTCGCTCGTCGTCGGCGTGCAGTTCAAGCCCGCGGGCCTGGCGGCGTTCTGGCGCGAACCGGCGCAGGCGTTCGCCGGCCTGACGCTCTCGCTCGACGATGTCTGGCCGCGCTTCGCCGACGAGTTGCGCGAGCGGATCGGCGCCGGCGCGACCGGTGAGCAGCGCTTGCGGCAGCTGGAGCGAACGCTGCTGCAGCGCTTGCGCGCCGACGTCGCGCCCGATCCGATGGCCGGTTGGGCGACGCAGCAACTCGCGCTCGGCACCGCGGTCGGCGCCGTGCAGCGCGCCAGCGGCTTCGCCGCCGCGACCTTCATCGCCCGCTACCGCGCGGCCTGCGGCCTCGCGCCGAAGCGCCATGCAACGGTGATGCGCTTTCAGGCGCTGCTGCGCGCGGCGGCGTCGCACCCTTCGTGGGCCGTGCTCGCCGCCGACGCCGGCTACGCCGACCAGGCCCACATGGCGCGCCAGTTCACCGAACTCGCGGGCATGACGCCGGGCCACTACCGGCGCCATGCGACCGCCTTCGCGACTCACGTCGCTTCAGCGGAAGCCACGCACCTCGCGTCGCCCGACTGAAAATTTGTTCAAGACCGCGCCGTGCAGGCGGGTCCATGATTCGGCCACACCCTGAAGGAGTTCCGATGACCATCCACGAAGCCTTTCCCTATCTGCGGGTCGAAGGTGCTGCGAAGGCGATCGATTTCTACACCCGTGCGTTCGGCGCCGTGGAGCGCTTCCGCCTGAGCGAGCCGTCGGGCCGCATCGGCCACGCCGAATTGACCCTCGGGCCGATCACGCTGATGCTCAGCGAAGCGTATCCCGAGTTCGACCTGCTCGCGCCGACCTCGGGCAAGGTGCTGGGCGCGTCGATCCACCTGCATGTCGACGACTGCGATGCGCTCGCCGCCCATGCCGTCGCGTGCGGCGCGACGCTGGAAATGCCGCCGACCGACCAGTTCTACGGCGAGCGCTCGTGCCGTGTGCGCGACCCGTTCGGCCACCAGTGGCTGCTCGGCCACGAGATCGAGAAGGTCTCGGTCGAAGAGATGCAGCGCCGCTACGACGAGATGATGGCGAAAGGCGGCTGGTGAAGGCGGGGCGAGCGCCGGGCCGCCCCAAGCGGCCCCGCACCCCCTCGGGGGGTGGCGCGGTACACCGCGCCGGGGGCTCCACTCAAGCCTTGATGCGCCAGCCGGTCTTCAGAATCCAGGTCGCGGCCCACAGCGCCACGAAGAAGAACACCAGCGTGACCGAGAAGCTCACGCCGATGTGCAATTCGGACTGGCCGAAGAAGCTCCAGCGAAAACCGCTGATCAGGTAGACCGACGGGTTCAGCATCGACAGCTGCTGCCACAGCGGCGGCAGCATCTTGATCGAATAGAAGGGGCCACCGAGAAAGGTCAGCGGCATCACGATCAACATCGGGATCAGCTGCAATTTCTCGAAGCCGTCGGCCCAGATGCCGATGATGAAACCGAACAGGCTGAACGTGACTGCGGTCAGCACGAGAAACAGGAACATCCACACCGGATGCTCGATGTGGATCGGCACGAACAGCGCCGCGGTCGCGAGGATGATCAGCCCGATCACGACCGATTTCGTCGCCGCCGCGCCGACATAGCTCAGCACGATCTCGACGTGCGAGATCGGCGCCGAGAGCAACTCGTAGATCGTGCCGGTGAACTTCGGAAAGTAGATGCCGAACGACGCGTTCGAGATGCTTTGGGTCAGCACCGACAGCATGATCAGGCCCGGCACGATGAAGGCGCCGTAGCTCACGCCGTCGACCTCGGCGATGCGCGAGCCGATCGCCGAGCCGAACACGACGAAGTACAGCGCGGTCGACAGCACCGGCGAGATGATGCTTTGCGTGATCGTGCGCCAGGTGCGCGCCATCTCGAAGCGGTAGATCGCCTTGATCGCGTGCCAGTTCATCGGGAAACCTCCGTGCTGCGCACTGCGGTGCGAACTCCTTCGGGCGGCCGGGCGGAGTTCATGATTTCTCCTCGACCAGGCTGACGAAAATGTCTTCGAGCGAGCTCTGCGTCGTCTGCAGGTCTTTGAGCTTGATGCCGGCGGCGCTCAGATCGTCGAGCAGCGCGGCGACCGCGCCCGTCGAGGCGCGCGGGTCGTAGGCGTAGGCGAGCTCATGGCCGTCGGCGCTGAGCACCAGCGCGTGCGCAGCCAGGCTCGCCGGCACCTGCGCGAGCGGCGCCTGCAACTGCACCGTCAGCTGTTTTTTGCCGAGCTTCTTCATCAGCGCGACCTTGTCCTCGACGAGGATAATCCGGCCTTGGCTGATCACGCCGACGCGGTCGGCCATGTCTTCGGCCTCTTCGATGTAGTGCGTGGTCAGCACGATCGTCACGCCCGATTCGCGCAGCTCGCGCACCATCGCCCACATGTCCTTGCGCAGGGCCACGTCGACGCCGGCGGTCGGCTCGTCGAGGAACAGCACGCGCGGTTCGTGCGACAGCGCCTTGGCGATCATCACGCGGCGCTTCATGCCGCCCGAGAGCGTCATGATCTTGTTGTCCTTCTTGTCCCACAGCGAGAGCGCGCGCAGCGTCTTCTCGATGTACGCCGGGTCGGGTGGTTTGCCGAACAGGCCGCGGCTGAACGATACGGTCGCCCAAACGGTCTCGAACGCATCGGTCGTCAGCTCCTGCGGCACCAAGCCGATCATCGCGCGCACCGCGCGGTAGTCGGCGCCGATGTCGAGGCCGGCGACGCTCACGCTGCCCTGATCGAGCCGCACGATGCCGCAGATCAGGCCGATCAGCGTGGTCTTGCCGGCGCCGTTCGGGCCGAGCAGCGCGAAGATCTCGCCTTGCTCGATCTCGAGGTCGATGTGGTCGAGCGCGCGAAAGCCGGTGGCGTAGGTTTTCGAGACGCCGGCGACGGAGATGATGGAGGGCATGCGGTGGGTGGCTTTCGGCGCTGCTTTGGGAAATCAGGCCGCGACATTAACCCAGCACGCCGCCGCCTGCTCGAACCGATCAGAATGCGGGCCTGCAGCAACCCACCCGAGGAGGCACCCGATGATCAAGGTCAGCGTGATGTACCCGAACGCGCCCGGCGCGCGCTTCGACCACGACTACTATCACGAGAAACACATGCCGATGGTGCTCGCGCGGGTCGGCGCGAGTTGCAGGTCGCACTCGGTCGACAGGGGCCTGAGCGGCGGCGGCAAGGCGCCGGCGCCGTACGCGGCGATGTGCCATCTGAACTTCGACTCGGTCGAGGCCTTTCAGGCCGGCTTCGGACCGCACATGAAGGAGTTCATGGCCGACGCCCCGAACTACACCGACATCGCGCCGGTGATGCAGATCAGCGAAGTCGTCGAACCCTGATCAGGCGGCCACGCCGAGGATCACGCTCGATGCCTTGAACACCGCGGTGGCCGCGCTGCCCTCGGCCAGGCCGAGCGAGGCCGCGCTCGCGTTCGTGATCACCGCGGCCACCGTGCCGCCGCCCGGCAGCTGCAGCACGACCTCGGTGTTGACGGCGCCCGGCAGGATCCGGCTGACGGTGCCGGCGAGCTGATTGCGCGCCGACAGGCGCACATCGCCGGCCTCGGTCATCAGCAGGATCGACGAGGCCTTGACCAGCGCGAACGCCTTCGCGCCGACGTCCAGGCCGAGCTCGTTGCGACTCTCGCGCGTGACGGTCGCGACGAGCGCCAAGCCGCCAATCACCTCGAGCTCGATCTCGTCGTTGATCGCGCCGCCGCGCACCGCGCGCACAGTGCCGGCGAACTGGTTGCGGGCGCTGGTCTTCATCGCGATGCTCTCCATCAGTGAATAGTCTTCGACGAGGCCATGCGCCTGCCGGTTCAGCCGCTCGACGAAGCGCGCGTGCTCCAGCCGGATCAGCTCGAAGTTGCGCACGAGTTGTTCACCGCGCGGCGTGAGCCGGGTCGAGCCGCCGCCCTTGCCGCCGGCACTGCGTTCGAGCAGCGGCTCGCCGGCTTGGTTGCTCATGTCGTCGATCGCGTTCCAGGCGCCCTTGTAGCTGAAGCCGGCCGCCTTCGCGGCCTGCGTGATCGAGCCGACGCGCGCGATCTCGGCCAGCAGCGCGACGCGGCGCGCGCCGGCGAGGTTGCGGCCATCGAGGCTGAGCCAGAGCTCGGCGCCGACGCTCATCGGGTGCGAATGGGCGGCCATCGCGGTCGCCACGTCAAACGGCCCGGATGCGCGTCGACACGCGGCGCGCGGGTGCGGCCGGCGCCTCGGTGATCGTGCCGTCGCGCAGGTAGAGCGCGGTGTCGCCGAACCACGCCAAGTCTTCGGGGTCGTGCGTGATCATCACGACGGGAATGTCGATGCGCTGCAGCAGTTCGTCGAGCTCGGCGCGCATGCGGTCGCGCAGCGCGGGGTCGAGGGCCGAGAACGGTTCGTCGAGCAGCAGCGCGCGCGGCGAGTGCACCAGCGCGCGCGCGAGCGCGGTGCGCTGGCGCTGGCCGCCCGAGAGTTCGGCCGGGCGTTGCCTGGCGACCTCGCCAAGTTCGAAGGCGTTGAGCCAGCGCTCGACCGCGTCGCCGCCGACCTGTGACGCCGGATTGCGCAAGCCGGTCTGCAAGCCGAACGCGATGTTCTGGCGCACGTTGAGTTTCGGGAACAGCGCGTAGTCCTGGAACAGGTAGCCGAAGCCGCGTGCGCGTGCCGGCACGTCGATGCCGGCGCTGGCGTCGAACAGCGTTTCGCCGTCGAACGTGATGCGGCCGCTGTCGGGTGTGAGCAGCCCGGCGAGCGCCTGCAAGGTCAGGCTCTTGCCGGCGCCCGAGGGGCCGAAGATCACGCTGCGCTTCGCGCTGGCGCGAAAGCGCACGCGCAGCCGAAAGCTGCGGCGCTCGCTGTGCACGGTCTTGTCGATGTCGACGTCGAAGCTCATCCGATCAGCTCCGCGCGTGCGGCCGCGGCGCGAGCCGTCCAGCCGCCAGCAGCACGACGATGCAGACGATCGAGGTCAGCACGACCAGAAAGTTCGCGGTGTCGTCCTGCCCGGCCTGCACCGCTTCGTAGACCGCGATCGACAGCGTCTGCGTGCGGCCGGGGATGCTGCCGGCGACCATCAAGGTCGCGCCGAACTCGCCGAGCGAACGCGCGAACACCAGCAGCACACCGGCGAGGATGCCGGGCCAGGCCATCGGCAGCGTGACGCGGAAGAACACCGCCCACTCGCCCAGGCCGAGCACGCGCGCGGCGTTCTCGAGTTGCGGGTCGACCGCCTCGAACGCGCTGCGCGCCGATTTCAGGATCAGCGGGAAGGCGACGATCGTCGCCGCGATCACCGCGCCCTGCCAAGTGAAGATCAGGTTGATGCCGAACACGCTCTGGAGCCAGCCGCCGAGCCAGCCGCGCTTGCCGACCACGACCAACAGGTAGTAGCCCATCACGGTCGGCGGCAGCACCAGCGGCAGCGTGAGCACGGCGTCGATGAACTCGCGGCCGATGAAGCGCTTGCGCGCCAGCAACCAGCCGACCGCCACACCCAGCACCGCGTTGATCGCGGTGGCCCAGCCGGCCACCTTCAAGGTGAGCGCGAGCGTGATCCATACCGATGAGTCCATCCGCGGGCGTAACTACGGCTTGATGAAGCCATGACGCGCCAGCACGGCCTGCGCCGCCGGCGTGACGACGAACTCGAGAAACTTGCGCGCCGCGTCCGGGTTCGGGCTGCCGGCCACCGCGGCGATCGGGTACGTGATCGCGGTCTCGGTCGGGATCGTCGCCACGACCTTGGCCTTGTCTTTCATGATCGCGGCGTCGGTCGCGTAGACGAAGCCGGCCTCGACCTCGCCGCGCGCGACGTAGTCGAGCGCCTGGCGCACGCTTTGCGCCATCACGGCCTTCGGCTCGACGGCGCCCCACAGCTTCGCGGCGTCGAGCGCGCCCTTGGTGTAGCGGCCCGCCGGCACGCCGGCGGGGTTGCCGATCGCGACCTTCTTCACCTCCGGCTTGCGCAGATCGGCCAGCGCTTTCAGGCCGAGCGCACTGTCGCCCGGCACGATCATCACCAAGGTGTTCGCGACGAAGTTGCGGCGTGTGCCGGCTTGAATCGCGTTCTGCGCCGCGGCGCGGTCCATCGCGTCCTGGTCGGCCGACGCGAACACGTCGGCCGGCGCGCCTTTCGCGATCTGCGCGAGCAGCGCGTCCGATGCCGCGAAGTTGAAGACGACCTTCGTGCCGGGGTTCTGTATCTCGAACGCCGGGCCGAGCGCGCGGAAGGCGTTCGTCAGGCTCGCGGCGGCGGAGACGGTCAGGTCGGCGGCGTGCACCGCGAGGCTCGACACCGCCAGCAGCGCGGCGGCCAGGATCGGGCGCGGGAAGGTGCGGTTCATGCGGGTTCAACGAAGCGGAGGCTGGATCGAAATGTACTCCAATACATAACGCATTCGCCCGCAGCGCTCAACGCCCGTTCAGGTCACTGGCGCCGGGTTGAACAGCACCAGCGCGTTGTGCAGCTTCCAGTGCTCGGCCCAGGTCTTCTTGCGGCCGCTGGCGACGTCGAGCATCAGGCGGAACAGTTCCCAACCGACCTCTTCGATCGTTGCGTCGCCGTCGGCGATGCGGCCGGCGTTGACGTCCATCAGGTCGTGCCAGCGCCGCGCCAGATCGGAGCGCGTCGCGACCTTGATCACCGGCACCTCGGCCAGGCCGTACGGCGTGCCGCGCCCGGTCGTGAAGACGTGCAGGTTGATGCCGGCGGCGAGTTGCAGGGTGCCGCAGATGAAGTCGCTCGCCGGCGTCGCGGCGTAGACGAGGCCGCGGGTGATGCCGCGATCCCTGAGCTTCTCGCCGGGCGACAGCACGCCGCCGATCGGCGCCGATCCGCTCTTGACGATCGAGCCCATCGCCTTCTCGACGATGTTGCTCAATCCGCCCTTCTTGTTGCCCGGCGTCGTGTTCGCGCTGCGGTCGACGCGGCCTTTCGCGAGGTAGGCGTCGTACCAGGCCATCTCGCGGATCATCGCGTCGGCCACCTCGGGCGTGGCCGCGCGTGCGGTGAGCTGGTCGATGCCGTCGCGCACCTCGGTGGTCTCGCTGAACATCACGATCGCGCCGGCGCGCACCAGCAGGTCGGTGCAGAAACCGACCGCCGGGTTCGCGGTGACGCCGCTGAACGCATCGCTGCCGCCGCACTGCACGCCGACCACCAGCGCGCTCGCCGGGCAGGTCTCGCGGCGGCGCGCGTTCAGGCGTTCGAGGTGGAACTCGGCGGTCGACATGATCGAATCGATCATCGACATGAAGCCGACATGCGCTTCGTCCTGCAGGCAGACGACGTCGAGCTTCGTCTCCTCGCTGGCGCCCACGTCGGCAACGTTGCGCTCGTCGACGATCGCGAAGCTGCCCGGCGGCAGCAGCCGCTCGGGCTGCAGCTTCTCGCAGCCCAGGCTGACGACCATCACCTCGCCGCCGAAATTCGGGTTCAGCGAGATGTTGCGCAAGGTGCGGATCGGGATGATCGCGTCGGGCGCGTCGATCGCGACGCCGCAGCCGTAGCTGTGTTCGAGGCCGACCACGTCGTCGACGTTCGGAAACTTCGGCAGCAGCTCCGCCTTGATGCGCTTGACGGCGAAGTCGAGCACGCCGGCGACGCACTGCACCGTCGTCGTGATCGCCAGGATGTTGCGCGAGCCGACCGAGCCGTCGGCGTTGCGGTAGCCCTCGAAGATGTGGCCGTCGAGCGGCGGCAGCGCGGGCGCCTTGACGGTCGCGATCGGCAGGCCGTCGAGCGAGCGCGCATCGGGCATCTCGAGCAGGCGCTCGTGGACCCAGCTGCCTTTCGGGATCGCCCTGGCCGCGCGGCCGATGACGACGTTGTAGCGCCGCACCTCGTCACCCGCCGCCAAGTCCACCAGCGCGACCTTGTGCCCCTGCGGCACCTTGTCGACCAGCGTCAGCCCGGACGCGAACACCGTGCCGGCCGGCAGCCCGCCGTCGTTGGCGACGATCGCGACGTTGTCGAGCGCGTTCATCGTGATGAACAACGGGGCGCGCGCAATGGCGGCTGCAGCAACTTCTGTCATGGCGAGCTTTCGTGGATCGACCTCGCGATTTTCGGTCAGTTCAGGGCTGGGCATCTGCACCGATTGACGCGGGCACGCTTTGCCGCAATCGTCATACGTTCGGAATCACGCACATCACAGGAGACATCCGCATGACACTTTCGCGCCGCACATTCACGCTCACAGCCACGCTGGTCGCCGTCGCCGGCAGTGCCTTCGCGCAGGACAAATGGCCGAGCAAGCCGATCACCTACATCGTGCCCTTCCCGGCCGGCGGCACGACCGACGTGCTCGGCCGCCTGATCGGCCAGAAGCTCGGCACCGCATTGGGCACGACGATCGTGATCGACAACAAGGGCGGCGCCGGCGGCAGCCTCGGCTCCGAGATCGCGGCGCGCGCCGCGCCCGACGGCTACACGCTGCTCGGCGGCACGATCAGTTCGCACGCGATCAACGTCAGCCTGTATCCGAAACTCGGCTACGACCCGATCAAGTCGTTCGCGCCGATCACGCTGATCGGCACGAACCCGGTCGTGCTGGTCGTGAACCAGGCGAGCCCGTACAAGACCCTGGCCGACGTGGTCGCCGCGGCGAAGGCGAAGAAGCCGCTGAACTCGGCCTCGGCCGGCAGCGGCACCTCGCAGCATCTGGCACTCGAACTGTTGAAAGCGAAGGCCGGCATCGAGATCACGCACATCCCGTACAAGGGCAGCGGCCCGGCGATCCAGGACGTGATGGCCGGCCAGGTCGACATGATGTTCGACACCACGGTCGTCGCCGGACCGCACATCGAGAGCGGCAAGCTGCGCGCGCTCGCGGTGACCTCGGCAAAGCGCTTGGCGACGATGCCGAACGTGCCGACGGTGGCCGAGAGCGGCGGGCCCGGCTTGGCCGACTACGAGGTGATTTCGTGGCAGGCGATCTTCGCGCCGGCCGGCACGCCGAAGCCCATCGTCGACAAGCTGCACGCCGACATCGGCAAAATCCTCAAGGAGCCCGAGATGCAGGAGCGCATCGCCAAACTCGGCATGCAGGGCGCCGACATGACGGTCGAGCAAATCGCGGCGTTCCAGAAGGCCGAGGTGGCCAAGTGGGCGGCGGTGATCAAGTCCGCGAACATCAAGCTGGAGTGAATGGCATGGAGAAGATCGGATTCATCGGCGCGTCGGGATTGATGGGCCACGGGATGGCGAAAAACCTGCGCGCGAAAGGCCACCCGCTCGCACTGACGGTGCACCGCAACCGCGAGCGCGTCGCCGATCTGCTCGCGGCCGGCGCGACCGAGGCGGCTTCGCCGGCCGCGCTCGCGCAGGCCTGCGAGATCGTGTTCATCTGCGTGACCGGCTCGCCGCAGGTCGAGGCGGCCGTGACCGGCGAGAACGGGTTGTTGTCGGCCGGCAGACGCGGCCTCGTGATCGTCGATTGCTCGACCAGCGAGCCCGAATCGACGACGAAGCTGCGTGTGCAATGCGGCGCCGCCGGTGTGAGCTTCATCGACGCGCCGCTCGCGCGCACGCCGGTCGAGGCCGAACTCGGCAAGTTGAACGTGATGGTCGGCGCGAGCGACGCGCACTTCGCGCTGTTGAAACCGGTGATCTCGACCTTCGCCGAAAACGTGATCCACGTCGGCGGCCCCGGCGCCGGCCACACGATCAAGCTGCTGAACAACTTCATCGCGCAGGCGATTTGCACCGCGACCGCCGAGGCCTTCGCGACCGGCCAGCGCGCCGGTGTCGACCTGAAGAAGCTGGTCGAGCTGGTCTCGGCCGGCGCGGTCAACTCGGGCCTGTTCCAGGCGATGGCCAAAACGCTCGACGGCGACATGAGCGGCCTGAAATTCGAGCTCGACAACGCACGCAAGGACCTGCGCTACTACACGCATCTGGCCGAGTCGCTGAACGTGCCGAGCATCGTCGGCGAGGCGGTGCACCAGTCGCTCGCCATCGCGAGCGCGCTCGGGCATGGCGCGAAGCACGTGCCGGCGCTGGTCGAGGCGCAGGAACAGCTGACCGGCGCGAAGATCGTCCGGCGATGAAGGGCCGCCGATGACGAGCCGATCTTCGAGCGGCGGGCTCGTCTACTCGACCGACGCCGGGCGCATGTGCCCGGCCTGCCGGCAGCCGATCGCCGCGTGCATCTGCAATCAGAAGCCGGTGCCGGCCGGCGACGGCATCGTGCGCGTCTCGCGCGAAACGAAAGGCCGTGCCGGCAAGGGCGTGACGCTGGTCAAGGGCCTCGCGCTCGACGCCGCAGCGCTCACCGCGCTGGGCAAGCAGTTGAAGGCGGCGTGCGGCTCGGGCGGTACCGTGAAAGACGGCGTGATCGAGATCCAGGGCGATCACGTCGAGCGCGTGATCGAGCTGTTGAAGAAGGCCGGGCGGAGCGTCAAACGCGCGGGCGGATGACACCCGCGCGGCGGGGTGTGACTGGCGTCGATGCAAGCGTCCAGGCGGTGCGCGATTGTTGGCGGTCGCGCCTCATGGAGCCTCGTGGTGTGAGGAATGCAAGAGGCAAGACCTGACCGCGATCCACCCGCAGACGCCGCCCGGCCCGGTGTTTGGCGAGGGCGAGCACGCCCTCGGGCGGTGGCGCTACTCCCGCTGCAGCTGCCACGACAGGGTGGTTTGCTGCGTGCACGACACGATGTGCTCGCTCGACAGCAGCCGGGGCTCCAGCAGCCGCAGGTGTTCGCGCGCGAAGTTGTTGCAGGCGCTGGTCGAGAAGAAGACGCTGCCGGCGAAGGTCGACGATGCGGCGGTGGTGTTGCCGCGACTTGGAAGCGCGGTGGTGGCGCGGGCATCAGCCAGGGTCAGGAACTCGCTCGCAACGGGCCGAGGCCCGAAGGGGCTGTTGAAGGTGCCCGGCGTGCTGCAGCCGACACTGTTGGTCTGAACAAGCGACCCCGCGCTCGTGGTCACGTAGGTGCCCTGCAGGCCACCGATGGTGATGCCCAGCTGGCCGTCGTCCGTCAGCTCCAGCGCGCCGCCAGGGGCCTGCGGGGTGGCCAAGGTGACCGAGGTCCCTGCGGTGCCCAGCCTCGTGATCACGCAGCTGCCCGTCCTGGCCTGGAGCTGTGAATCAACGCGCGCCTGCCCGGAGCCGGAGAGATTGCTCACCGCCGCGTCGGGGAGAGAGGTTCGCGCCCCAGGCTGCACCACGGTGCCAGCGGGCACCGGCATGCTGACGCCGTAGGCCAGGGTCACGTCGACCAATTCCGACGTGGTGTCAAAGACCGGCAGCAGGCCTTCGAAGCTTTCCACCCTGTCACGGTTGCCGCGCAGGGTCGCCGTGATCACGACGTTGGCCGTCACCAGCCCCTGCAGCACCACCGGGGCCGGCGCGCCGCCGCGCAGCGTCTGCCGCCCGCACAGCGCCGAGCCGATCGGCCCGCCGTTGCGCAAGTTCACCACCATGCAGGCTTCGACGTCGAACTGGGGGTTGGCCTCGGTCGGTGTCGCGACCGCCGTGAAGCTGCCTTGCGCATCCGAAAAGCCGGTGACAAAGAATTCAGCGCCGAATCGAGCCGTGCTGGTGAACACGTCGAACTCGAAGGGCACCTGGATCGAGGCGTTCGGGTCGGCGGCAAACACCAGCTGGGCCCGCATGTCCAGAGAGACCGGGCGACCGATCTCGAAGCTGGGCAGCGTGCGCGGCTCGAAGACGACGCGCACGCAGTCGTTCAGCCGGCGCGCGACGGTATCGGCGTCCAGGCCAGGCAGGCCACCGACCTTGCGAAAGAGACCGACCTGTGCGCGGGCACGCAGGGCGTTCTGCAGACCGATCAGGTGGGCGCTGCCGATGGGCGCCGGGCCCATGCAGGCCGTGCGCCCGGCTTCGAAGTCCTCGGTGAGGATGGCCAGCACGCGCTGACGCAGCGCCGTGAGCAGGGGCTCCAAACTGGCGGGCAACACCTCGAACGAGTCCAGGGCCATGGCCATCCAGGCGCTGGCCACCAGGATGGCCTCTTCGCGCTCGGTGTCGGTGGCGACTGTGCGCAGCTCCGCCACCGTCAGGCGCGGCGCGACCCGGGTGTCGTGCAGGCGCACGACGAAGGCGAGCGCGGCGGCGTCGTCCGGTGTCGCGAAGATGCCGGAGACGAACTCACGCAACAGGGCTTCTTCCGGCGTCTCGTTCGGATCGACCGGCACCTGCGCCAGGTCCTGCGTCGTGGCCTGACTGGCGCCGACATCGCTGAAGTGACGCACCTCCATCTCGATGGCGCTCGCCGTGACGGTGGGGGGCACGAGCTGCATCGACGTGCCGTCCGCGCTGCGCAGAAACCCGACCAGGGTGCTGCCGGCGCTGGCCGTCGGGTCCGCGCCCTCGATGCGCAGCGTGGCCGGCAATGCGAAGCGCAGGCCCGCCGGCCCGAAGCGCACCGCGCCTTTCAGGCCGGCGGCCAGCGGCGCGCTGCCCATCGACAGCACCGGCGTGGCCGTGATCTCGGTGGCGGCGGCCAGGGCGCCCGGTTCCACCGTGAGCGTGTAGCGCCGGCCATCGGCCGCGGTGGCGACCACCGTGCCGCCGGCCGGGCCCAGGGTGGCGCTCGCGGTGCGCGCGCTGTCCACCTGCACGGCGGACGGGGGAGTATCCCCGTCACCACCGCCGCACCCAGCCAGGGCGAGCAGGGCAGTGGAGAGCAAGGCTGACGTCAGTGAGCGCAGTGAAGTCATGGCGCGGCCCGCCGGCAAGGACGGGGAAGTGACAACGATGGCGGCCAGCCTACGCAGGCCGCGTCAATGCCGCGTCAATCCGGGCCGAGGTCGAGCCGAGGCTCGCGTTGCCGGGCCGCGGCCGCATCGAACGGTGAGTCCGGACCGTCGGCTTCCAGGCGCAGGCGGGCCTGGCTGGCGGCCAAGTGCTGCGCCGCATCGGGTTGCGCCTGGGACAGCATCTCGCGGGCACGCCACGCGGCATCGGCCAGGCCCTGCGTCTCGGCCAGGTCGGCAGCCTCGCGCAGCAGCATCGGCCACCCGGCCTCGGGCCGGTCGGCCATCCGAGCCGCCCGCGCCTGCAGCAGCAGCGCATCGCACAACGGCTCCAGCAGGCCGGCGCGGCGCGCGATGTCGGCCTGCCGTGCCGCCGCCGCATGGGCGCGCGCGGCATCGCCCTGCGCCAGCGCCATCAGCGCATCCACCTGCGCCATGCGCGCATGCATCACCGGATGCGTGCTGTTCAGGCTGATGCCGCGCAGACGGTCCACCAGCCCGTGGAGGGTGATGAGATCCAGCGTGCGGATCGCGCCGCACGCCGCCGTCGCCAGCTGGGCGCGCGCCAGCGCGTAGGCCGATACGCGCAGCGGCTCGGCGCTGTCGTGCAGCATCGGCTCGGCGGCGTCCAGGTCCGATGCCGCCTCGGCGTAGCGGCCGCAGGCCAGCCACAAACGCGCCCGTCGCACCAGCGCCTCGCCTTCGAACAGACCCGAGCTCTGCTCACGGCCGAGGCGCAAGGCCTGCTCCAGAACCGTGCGCGCCTCGGCCAAGCGGCCGGCGCTCGTGAGCACCGAGCCCAGCACCAGCAGCGACAGCGTCTCGGTGTGCGGCACGCCGCGCCAGCTTTGCAGGCTGCGGCGCGCCATCGCCTCGGCGCGCGCCAGTTCGCCCAGTGCATGCAGCATCACGGCCAGGTCGTTCTCGATCGTCAGGCCGCTGCAGTAATCGGGGTGCTCGGCCATGAGGGCCTCGAAGGCATCGCGCGCGGCGCGTGGATCGCCACCGAACCAGTGGATCTGCGCCTCGAAGCTGCGCGTGGACGGCCGGCGCGGCGCCAGGCGGCGCACCTGGGCCAGCAGGGCATGGGCGCCCTCGATGTCGGGCTGGCGCATCGCCAGTTCGATCAGCACCTCGCAGGCGTGCACCCGCTCGGCCGTGGGCAGCCGGGGCAGCAGGGCGCGCAGGCGTGGCGCGAGCGCGATGGCGCGCGGCAGCTCGCCGCTGAAGACGGCGTTGTCGATCAGGCCGGCGAGTGTCTGGCCCTCGATCTGGTGGCGCTGGACGTCGTCGGCCACCGCGGCGGCCTCGTCGAGCACGGCCTCCAGCGCGTCACGGCCGCGTGCCAGGTCGTGGAAGAGCTCGCACTCGGCCAGCGCCAAGCGGGCGCGCAACGCCTGGGTCGCGTCGAGCGACTCGGTGGCCACGCGCTGCCAGAGTGCGCGCGCCTCGTCGAAGCGGCCGCGCTCCTTCTGCTGCCCGGCGCCGCGGTGCACCCAGGCCAGGGCCGTCTGCAGTTCCTGCGCCTGCTCCCAATGGCCGGCGACGATCAGCGGGTCGGCATCGCCCGCTGCGCCCAAGGCCAGCGCGGCGCGCCGGTGCAACCAGCGGCGCCGTGCCGCACCCAGGCCGGCGATGGTCGCACTGCGGATCAGATCGTGCCGGCATTGCAAGGCGGTGCCGTCCTCGGACAGCAGGCCGTTGGCCACGGCATCGTCGCAAGCCTCGGCCACCTCGGCCTCGCCCATGCCCTCGCACAACGCCGTCAGCAGTTCGGCCGTGGCTGGCGTCGAGAGCACGGCGGCGGCGTCCACCACGGCACGCACCGGTGCCGACTGCAGGCGCAGGCGCTGCCCGACGAGTTCGAGCACGCGGCGCGGCAGCGTCACCGGTTCGCCACGTGCAAAGGCGCCGTCGGCGCCTTGCGCCAGCAGTTCGCCGATCACGAAGGGATTGCCGGCGCTGGCCTGCTGCAGGCCTTGCAACAGTGCGGGATTCCAGGCGCGCTGCGGCCAGCGGGCGCGGCAGGCTTCCGCCAAGGCCTCGTCGACCAAGCCGTCGAGCGACTGGAACTGCAACAGGCGGGCCGCCTGCAGGGAGTTGCAGGCCTGGCGGGCAGCACCGACGAGCTCGTGGCGGCGCGCGCTGCCGCGCCAGTGCAGCTGGCCGCGGTGGGCCAGCAGCACCAGCCACTCCAGCGTGGCCAGGTCCAGCCATTGCAGATCGTCGACCAGCAGCACCGGCCCCTGCGCTTCGAACAGGCGCGCCAAAGCCTCCAGCAGACGTGCCTTGGCGGTCTGTGCGTCCAGCGGGGGCAGCGCCTCTTCGCGCGCGATCTCGGGCAACAGGCGCGCCAGGTCCAGCCGGTAGGCGGACAGCGGCGCCTTGGGCCCGCGCAGCGCCGCCTCGAGCACATCCGGGTGCTGGCGCAGCCACTCCAGCACGGGGGCATAGGGCACGTCGCTCAGTCCGTCGCGGCCTTTCACCAGCGGTGCGCCGGGCCAAGTGCTGGTGAGCAGGCTGGTCTTGCCGATGCCGGACTCACCCAGCACCACCAGCGCAGGGCCGACGTGGCTGCGCAGGCGCGCCTGGTCGGCGCTGCGTCCGGGCAGGCTGACATCCGTGCTCAGGCCCTGCGGTGTGCCGCGGACGGTGGGCAGGCGATCGACGGCCGCGGCACCGCCGGCCTCGTGCCAGGCATCGCGCAGAGCGGCTCGCACCTCGGCCGCTTCGTCGCCGGGCGCGCGTTCCAGCGCGCGTGCACAGGCTCCGTGCCAGGCTGTCTGCCAGTGTGCGCCGGTGTCGTCGATCCAGGCGCGAAACTCGGCGAAGCCGGGCAAGCGATAGCCCTGCAGCCAGTGGCGCGGTGCGTGCGCCAACAGGGCGGCGGTTTCGGCGCTGGCCACGGCCTCGGCCAGCAGGGCCAAGTCGGTGGGCAGGTTCAGGCGCAGGCGCGTGCGCTCGGCGCTCATCGCCTCGGCACAGCCCCAGTCAGCGAGCATCGACCGCAGGCGGTGCAGGTTGGTGCGCAGGTTGTGCTGGCCTTCCGCTTGCGGACGATCGGGCCAGAACCGGGCGACCAGGGTCTCGCGGTCGATCCAGCTGCCGCGGCCGTCACCGTGTGCCGCCAGGCACAGCAGCAAGGCACCCGGCACCGTGGCCGGTACCGCCGAGCGGCCGTTCAATGCGTCCCAACAGGGTGAATGCAGCAGTCGCAACATGGTGACGCGGACTGTGCCACGCCGCCATCAATGCCGCGTCAATGCGGCCGGGGTGATGCGCACGAGGCCATCGAAGCGGCGAAGACGGCAAGCGGCATGACCCGTGGAGCGCGATTGCGGGTGATCTGCCGCCGCCGGACAACTGTCAGGTCTTGCAAGGTCGCGCTGCAGTTCGCGGGGTTGGCGGAATGCGCCGATCGCTGGCCCGGCTAACGCCTCGGCCAGGCCCGCGCCATCCACAGATACAGCCCCGCGCCGACCAGCAGCGCGCTCGCCGCGATCTCCAGCGACAAGGTGAACCCCGCGCCCGCGTTCGCGCTGCGCTTCAACAGCAGCGCGACCAGCGGCGGTCCGACGATCTGGCCAATGCCGTACATCGCCGTCAGCAGCCCCATGAAACTCGCCGCGAGCAGCGGCCGCAGGCGCCGCACCTCCTGCATCGCGAAGAAGGTGATCGCGGTGAACGGGATGCCGAGCAGCAGGCTGCCGATCGCGAAGCCGGCCAGGCTCGGGCGCCACACGCTGATGCCGATGCCGGCGGCCTGGATCAGGTAGCTGCCGGCGAGCAGCAGGCGCAGGTCACCAGTCATGCGCAGCCGCGTCGACAGCAGCGCGCCGGCGATCACGCCGAGCCCGAAGATCGGCCAGAACATGTCGAGCCATGGCGAGCCGGGCAGCGCCTCGCGCGCGATCACCGGCAGGAACGTGGCGGTGACGATGTAGCCGAAGCCGGCGATGCCGTAGGCGAGCGCCAGGCAGCCGATCTCGGCACGGCCATGCGCGATGTCGCTCGCGCCGCCGCGCGCCGCCGCCGCGCCGGCGCCCGGCGCCGGTTGCGGCCCGGCGCTGCTGCGGAAGATGCGCCACACCCCGGCCATCAGCACGAACGCGAGCACACCGAAGATCGCCCAGCCGGTCTGCGCCAACCAGCCCCACTGCACCATGCCGCTGGCGAACAGGCCACTGACGACGATGCCGGCGCCCGGCCCGGTGTACATCGCGCCGCCGAGCGCCGCGGCATTGCGCCGCGCCAGCTGCGCGAGGCACCAGCCCGAGGTGTAGACGAACACGACCGCGCTCGCCACGCCGGCGGCGAAACGCAGCAGCGGCCACAGCGCCGGCAGCGGCAGCGCCATGCCGAGCGTCAGCACGCCGGTCGCGACGAGCCCGGCGCGCAGCAGCCACACGCCGTTGACCGCCGGCAGGCGCGGCGCGCGCTGCCAGATCCACGGCTGAAACGTGCACAGCAGCGCGCCGGCGAGGTAGCCGAGGTAGTTGGCGCTGGCGAGCCAGCTCGCGGCATGCAGGTCGACGACGCCGTCGTGCAACATCATCGGCAGCAGCGGCGTGAACGCGAAACGGCCGATGCCCATCGCAACCGCGAGCGCGACCGCGCCCGCGAGTGCGACGGCCCAGCGGCCGGGCTCGGCCGCCCGCGCGGCGCGGCCCGTCACTGGCCCGGCCGCGCGCCGACGGGTTTCACGTCACCGCACTCGGCGCCGAGCCACTTGCCCGCCATCGTCATCGTCATTTGCTGCGGCATGCCTGCGGCCTGCGACCTCATGGTCGACTTGCCGGTGTACGCCTTGTCACCGGCGTAGCTGACTTGGCCTTCACCGCTGACCTGCTGCGGCTTCGTGCACGAGAACTTGTACTTCATCGTGCCGCCGCTGCGCTGGATGTCGCTCTGCGTGCAGTCGCCGGCCATGCGCGGCTCGGCCGGCCGCGCGGCCTGTTCCGGCGTAAGGCAGAACTTCACGGTGGCGCCCTGCGTGCCCATCTTGACGCCGCGGCTGGCCATCATGTCCTCGATCTTCTTGCGCTCGGCCGGCGGCATCGCGGCGAGCTGCTTCTGCATCTCGGCCTGCGCCTTCTCCATCTCGCCGCCCTGCGAGGTCATCGTGAAGCTGTGCTCCCACAGGCCGGGCGCCTGGGTCTGCGCGTTCGCGCCGATCCCGGTGAGCACCAACAGCGTGGCGGACAGGGCATGCGTGAGCTTCATCGCGGTTCCTCGGCGGGCGGGGTTCGGGCGCATCAGTTTACGGCGCGCGCCGCCACCGTCAGCGCCAGGCCGATCAGCGCGCAGCCGAGCAGCAGCGGCAGCACGCCGAGCCTGAAGCGGAACAGCGCGATCACCGCACCGGCCGTGATCAGCGCCGAGGCGAGGCTGAACGGCCCGCCGAAGCCCTGCGGCCAGAGCACGTGGTACGCGAAGAACAGCGCGAGGTTCAGGATCACGCCGACGACGGCGGCGGTGATCGCCGTCAGCGGCGCGGTGAAGGCCAGGTTGCCGTGGGTCGACTCGACCAGCGGCCCGCCCGCGAAGATGAACACGAACGACGGCAGGAAGGTGAAGAAGGTGACCACGCCGGCCGCGAGCGCCGCGCCGAGAAACAGCGCGTCAGGGCCGAGCACCTGCTTGGCCCAACCACCGACGAAACCGACGAATGCGACCACCATGATCAGCGGGCCGGGCGTGGTCTCGCCGAGTGCCAGGCCATCCATCATCTGCGCACCGCTCAGCCAGTGCTGGTGCTCGACTGCGCCCTGGTAGACGTAAGGCAGCACGGCATAGGCGCCGCCGAAGGTCAGCAGCGCGGCCTTGGTGAAGAACCAGCCCATTTGCGTGAGCGTGCCGTCGATGCCGACGGTCGCGAGCAGCACGCCCATCGCTGCGGCCCACAGCGCCAAGCCGATCGCGAGCACGCGCGCGAGCCGGCCGCGCGTGAACAGCGCATGCGGTGGTGTTGGCGTGGCGTCGCCGATCAGCGCGGCGCCGTACGAGGTCTGCGCCGCGCCGTGACCGCCGCCGAGCGCGAAGACGCCCGGCGCGCAGCGGCCACCGACGTGCCCGATCAGGCCCGCCGCGAGCACGATGAGCGGGAACGGCAGGTCGAACGCGAAGATCGCGACGAAGGCCGCCGCCGAGACCGCCCACAGCCATCGGTTCTTCAGCGCCCGCGTACCGATCCGGTGGGCAGCGTGCAAGACCAGCGCCGCGACCGCCGGCTTGAGCCCGAAGAAGATACCGGCGACCACCGGCACCTCGCCGAACGCGAGGTAGACCCACGACAGCGCGATCAGGATGAACAGCGACGGCAGCACGAACAGCACGCCGGCCGCGATGCCGCCGCGCGTGCGGTGCATCAGCCAGCCGAGGTAGGTCGCGAGCTGCTGCGCCTCGGGCCCGGGCAGCAGCATGCAGAAGTTCAGCGCGTGCAGAAAGCGCGCTTCGCTGATCCAGCGGCGGCGCTCGACCAGTTCGGTGTGCATGATCGCGATCTGCCCGGCCGGCCCGCCGAAACTGATGAAACCGAGCTTGAGCCAGAAACGCAGGGCCTCGGCGAACGAGATGGCGGATGGTGGCATGGCGGCGACTCTACCGCCCGCCGCGTCACGCGCTACTTGTACATCCCCGGCAGCCAGAGCGAGAACGCCGGCACGTAGGTCACGAGCAGCAGGCACACCAGCAGCGCGCCGTAGAACGGCCAGATCGAGCGCATCACCTGGCCGACCGACACCCCGCCGATCGCGCAGCCGATGAACTGCGTCGTGCCCACCGGCGGCGTGTTCAGGCCGAGCGCGCAGTTGATCAGCATCACGACGCCGAACTGCACCGGGTCCATCCCGAACTGCATCGCGATCGGCAGGAAGATCGGCGTGCAGATCAGGATCGTCGCGGCCATGTCGAGAAAAGTGCCGAGCACGAACAGCAGCAGGTTGATCAGCAGAAAGATGACCCACGGGTTGCTCGACACGGCCGTCATCAGCTCGCCGGTCTTCTGCGGCACCTCGTACAGCGCCATGAAGTAGCCGAACGCCGACGAGATGCCGATCAGCAGCAACACCACGCCGGTGGTTTTGCAGGCCTTCGCGCAGGCCTTGAAGAAGTCCTTGCGGCTCAGCGAGCGGTACACGAACGCCGTCACGAGCAGCGCCCACAGCACCGCGGTGGCGGCCGACTCGGTCGCGGTGAACACGCCCGACAGGATGCCCGCCAGAATGATCACGACGATCATCAGCCCCGGCAGTGCGCCGAGAAACGCGCGCAGCACCTCGCCCCAGCCCTTGAACGCGCCGCGCGTCGCGTAGCCGCGCTTGACGGCGACGAAGTACGCGGCGGCGAGATTGCACAGCGTCAGGATCAGCGCCGGGATCACGCCGGCCAGCATCAGGCTGAGCGCACTGACCGAGGCGATCCCCGAAGTCGCGAGCGTGAAGATGATCAGGTTGTGCGAGGTCGGCATCAGCGCGCCGACGAGCGCGGCGTGGGTCGTGACGTTGACCGCGTAGTCGGCGTCGTAGCCTTCCTTCTTCATCAACGGGATCATCACCGAGCCCATCGCCGAGACATCGGCGACCGGCGAGCCGGCAACGCCGCCGAACAGTGTGCAACCGAGCACGTTGCTCATGCCCAGGCCGCCGCGCACGTGGCCGACCAGGCTGTTCGCGAAGCGCACGATGCGGTCGGCGATGCCGCCGTACAGCATCAGCTCGCCGGCGAACACGAAGAACGGGATCGCCAGGAACGAGAACACCTGCATCCCGCCGATCATTTTCTGGAACACGACCGCGACCGGCAGCCCGGCGACGAGGATGGTCGCGATCGACGCCAAACCGATCGAGAAGCCGACCGGCACGCCGATCAGAAGCAGCAGCGTGAAGCTGACAGCGAGGACGGTCAGTTCCATGACGGCACCACGTCTTCCCCTTGCAGCAGCGCGATGACATGCTCGATCGAGAACAGCACGATCAGCACGCCCGCGAGTACCAGCGCGAAATAGTCCATGCCGACCGGCACGTGCAGCATCGGCTTCATGTCGCTCCACTTCAGCACGGTCCACTGCCAGGCGCTGACAGCCATGATCGCGCCGAACAGACCGACCAGCCCATGGATCAGCAGCTCGCAACGCAACCGCCAGGCATCGGGCAGCAGCGAGACGAGCGACTCGAGGCCGATGTGGCCGGCGTCGCGCACGCCGACCGCAACGCCGAGCGCGGTGACGTACAGCACCAGCAGCAGCGCGAGCGCCTCGGCCCAGGTGGGCGTGTCGTTGAAGACATAGCGGCCGATCACCTGGTACTGCACGCACAGGATGATCGCGATCAGCCCGGCCACGGCCAGCATCAGGCTGGCCTTGGACAGGAATGCGCAGAACCTGGTGTACATCGCCGTCGTGCCGCAGGTCGCGTTACTTGTTGTCCTGCACCGCCTTGACCAGGCGCTTCAGGTCGGGCGTGGTGATGAACTTGTCGTACACCGGCCCCATCACCGCCTGGAACGAGGCCTTGTCGACGCCGTCGACGATGGTCGCGCCGCCCTTGGTGACGGCGGCGAGCGACTTCGCCTCTTGTTCATCCCACTTCCGGCGCTGGAACGCGACCGACTCTTTCGCGGCCGCGCGGAACAGGTCCTGGTCGGCTTTCGGCAGTTTGTCGAACACGGCTTTCGACATCACCAGCATCTCGGGCGCCATCGAGTGCTCGGTGCGCGAGTAGAACTTGACGGCCTCGTAGTGCTTGAAGCCTTCGTACGACGGGATGTTGTTCTCGGCGGCGTCGATCAGCCCGGTCTTCAGGCCGGTGTAGACCTCGGCGATCGGGATCGGCGTGGCGTTCGCGCCCATCGCGCCGACCAGCGCGACCCACAGGTCGGACTGCTGCACGCGGATCTTCATGCCCTTCGTGTCGGCCACGGTCTTGACGGCCTTTTTGCCGTAGATCGAACGCGCACCGCTGTCGTAGAACGCCAGGCCGATCAGGCCTTCGCCTTCGCAGCCCTTCAGGATCTCTTCGCCGATCGGGCCATCGAGCGACTTGCGCATGTGCGCGATCGAGCTGAACAGGAACGGCATCGTCGGCACCAGCGTCTTCGGGCAGATCGAGTTCAGCGCGCTGATGTTGACGCGGTTCAGTTCGAGCGCACCGATCTTGACCTGGTCGATCGTCTCCTTCTCGCTGCCGAGCGCACTCTTGTTGAAGACCTTGATCCGGTACTTGCCGTTCGAGCGCTTGTCGAGCAGCTCGCTCATGTGCTTGACGGCGACGACGGTCGGGTACTCGTCGCTGTTGTGCACGTCGGCCGAGCGCATTTCGATGGCGTGGGCAGCGAGGCCGGCGCTGGCGAGCAGCGCGGCGGTAAAGAGGTGGGTGAATTTCATGGGCTTGTCTCCTCGGTGGGTCTGGTTTGAACGGTCGAAATCAATCAGCGGGCCGGAACGGCACTTCGGCCAGGCCGGTCACGCCGGGGCGCAGCGCGAGCACCGCGCCGTCGAGCGCGGCGTCGAAGCCGGGCGCGGGCCGGGCCGGAATGATCGAGGTCACGTACAGCGTGTCGAGCGCCGCGCCGCCGAACGCGCACATCGACGGCTTGCTGACCGGCAGCGCGAGCCTGCGGTCGAGCGCGCCATCGGGCGTGAAGCGCAGCAGCAGGCCGGCGTCGTTGGCGCATGTCCAGTAGCCGCCATCGGCATCGACCGCGGCGCCGTCGGGCCGGCCGGGGTGCAGGTTCATGTCGACGAACTCGCGGCGGTTCGAGAGCGCGCCGTGCACGTCGAGGTCGAAGGCCCAGATGCGCTGCACGCTCGGGTGCGAATCCGACAGGTACATCACGTCGCCGGCCGGACTGAACGCGAGGCCGTTGCCGGTGATCAGGCCCGGCACGAGCGGCGCCGACAGGCCGTGCGCGTCGACCCGGTACAGCGCGCCGTCGGCGGCGGCCAGGCCCATGTCGCGCACCATGCTCGACAGCCAGAAGCGGCCGTGGCGGTCGCAGCGGCCGTCGTTGAAACGCATGCCGTCGCGTGGATGCCGCACCGCGGCAATCTCGGCGCTCGTGACCGTGCCGTCGGGTTGCGGGCGCAGGTGAAACACGCCGCTGTCCATCCCGGCGATCAGCCCGCCGGCGGCGTGCAGCGCGATACAGGCCGGGCGCTGCGCGGTGGCCCACTGCTGCGAATGGCCGCTCGCCGGGTCGTGGCGATGCAGCGCGCGCCCTTCGATGTCGACCCACCACAGCGCCTGCTCGGCCACCGACCACAGCGGGCTCTCGCCGACGCGGGCGCGCGGCGCGGCCATCACGTCGAAGGCAGGCGTTTCCACGCCGGATCTGGCGCTCATGGGCTCAGCCGAACGGCCCCTTGACGCAAAAGCCGCCGCCTTGGAACTTCGCGACCGGGTCGGTCGGATCGATGCGCGGCTGGCGTGCTTCGAGCGCGGCGCGAAACGGCTCCGAGCTGTCTTGCGGGCGGTAACCGATGTGCTTCGCGGGCGTGTTGTCCCACCAACTCGTGGTGTTGTCGCTGATGCCGTAGATCACGCTGTGGCCGACCACCGGCGCACTCAGGCTGGCGACGACGAGGCGCTCCAGGTCGTCGAAGCTCATCCAGGTGGCGAGCATGCGGCGGTCGACCGGCGCGGGAAACGACGAGCCGATGCGCAGGCTCACGGTCTCGATGCCGTAACGGTCGAAATAAAACTGCGCCAGGTTCTCGCCGAACGCCTTGCTGATGCCGTAGTAGCCGTCGGGGCGCATCGGCATCGTCGCGTCGATCACTTCGTCTTGCCGGTAGAAGCCGGTGACGTGGTTCGAGCTCGCGAACACGATGCGCCGCACCTTGTGCTTGCGCGCGGCCTCGTACAGGTTGTAGACGCCGACGATGTTAGCCTGCAGGATCGGCTCGAACGGCCCTTCGACCGAGACGCCGCCGAGGTGCACGACCGCGTCGACGCCGTCGAGCAGCGCGAGCACCGCATCGGCCTGTTCGAGCGCCGCCGGCATCAGCTCTTCGCCAGCCGCCGCCAGGCCCAGAACGGCGATGTCGCTCAAGCGCAGCACGCCACAATGCGCCTTCAGCCGCGAGCGCAACTCACGGCCGAGGCCGCCGGCAGCGCCGGTCAGCAGCAGGCGGCGGAACATCGGAGCGGGTGCGGCAGCGTCGGTCATGGCAGCGGTCTGGAACTCTCGAACGCGAAGTTTGAAGGGTTGCCACGGATTGTCTTTGCGGCAGATCGGCCCGATTCTTTTGACACAAAGTCGTCAGTTGTCGTACAACCAAGCCATGGCCGCAGTCTTATCCACCGTCACTCACCTGTCAATGGCGCCCCGTCGGGGTTTGTACTGAAGCGATGAATTCGACGGTCCCTTTGCGGCGCGCCCGCACGCTCGCGCACGAACTGGTCGAGTCGCTCGGCGACCGCATCCGCGACGGCCGCCTCGCGCCCGGCGACAAGCTGCCGACCGAAGCGGCCTTCATGGGCGAGTTCGGCGTCAGCCGCACCGTCGTGCGCGAGGCGATCTCGAAACTGCAGGCCTCCGGCCTGGTCGAGACGCGCCACGGCGTCGGCACCTTCGTGGTCGGCATGGGCGATGCGTCGGCGTTCCGGATCGCGCCCGAGCAGCTCGCGACCTTGCGCGACGTGGTCGCGATGCTCGAGCTGCGCATCGGCGTCGAGACCGAGGCGGCCGGCCTCGCCGCTCAGAGGCGAACGGCGCAGAATCTGAGCGTGATGCGCGATGCGCTCGACGCCTTCACGCAGGCCGTCGAGGCCGGGCGCGACGCGGTCGCGGCCGATTTCCAGTTCCACCACGAAATCACCCGCGCGACCCAGAACCCGCACTTCGCGAGCCTGATGGCGACACTGGGCACGATGATCATCCCGCGCGCCCGGCTCGACCCGTCGCGCCCGCCCGACGAGGCGCGGCTCGCGTACCTGCGGCGCGTCAACGCCGAGCACCTCAGCATCCTCGACGCGATCGAGAGCCAGGACGTCGAGGCCGCGCGCGCGGCCATGCGCACCCACCTCGCGAACAGCCGCGAGCGCCGCCGTCGCGCCGCCGCGCTCGGCGAAGAAAGCCCCTGATCCGAGCTTTCCCGGCTTGTGCCGATGGGGGCTGTCGTTTAGGATAGTTGTACGACAACGTACAACTTGGAGACTCGACGAGATGACCGCGATCACTTCCTTTGCCCGCACCGCTGGCCTGCTGCTGAGCGCCGCGCTGCTGGCCGCCGCCCCGGCCGCGTTTGCGGCCTGGCCCGAGAAGACCGTGACGATCGTCGTGCCGTTCCCGCCCGGCGGCTCGACCGATGTGATCGCGCGCACGCTCGCCAGCAAGCTGCAGGAGAAGCTCGGCCAGACCGTCATCGTCGACAACAAGGCCGGCGCCACCGGCACGATCGGCGCCGGTTTCGTCAAGCGCGCCGCGCCCGACGGCTACACGCTGCTGGTGTCGTCGCTCGGCCCGTACGTGATCGCGCCGCACCTGCTGAAGAGCGTGCCCTACGACGCGACCAAGGACTTCGACTACCTGACCGTCGCGGTGCAGGCGCCGAACGTGCTCGTCGTGCCGGCGGCCTCGCCGCTGAAAAGCATCGCCGACCTGCTCGCCGATGCGAAGCAGAACCCGGGCAAGCAGACCTTCGCGTCATCGGGCAACGGCTCGTCCGACCACCTGACCGCCGAACTCTTCTGGCAGCGCACCGGCACCAGCGGCGTGCACGTGCCGTACAAGGGCGGCGCACCGGCGGTGACCGATCTGCTCGGCGGTGTCGTCAGCGCCTCGTTCCAGAACATCAACGCGGTGGTGCAGCACATCAACTCCGGCAAGCTGCGTGCGCTCGCGGTCACCGGCGACAAGCGCTCGACGCTGCTGCCGCAGGTGCCGACGCTGGGTGAATCGGGCGTGAAGGGTGCCGACGTGTACTCGTGGCAGGGCGTGGCCGCGCCGCGCGGGCTGCCGGCCGACGTGAAAGCGAAGCTGAACGCCGCGATGGTCGCCGCGCTGAACGATCCGCAGGTCAAGCCGAAGCTGCTCGAGCAGGGTTTCGAGATCGTCGCGAACACGCCGGAGCAGATGGCGAAGTTCCAGGCCGACGAGTTCGCGCGCTGGAAGACGGTCATCGAGACCGGCAAGATCACCGCGGACTGAGCGCGATGAACACGACCCCTGTCGTCACCGCACTGCGCGTGATCCCGGTCGCCGGCCGCGACTCGATGTTGATGAACCTCTCCGGCGCGCACGGGCCGTTCTTCACCCGCAACCTCGTGATCGTGACCGACAGCGCCGGCCACACCGGCGTCGGCGAGGTGCCGGGCGGCGAGAGCATTCGGCAGACGCTCGAAGACACCCGCGAGTTGATCGTCGGTCAGCCGATCGGCCAGATGCAGCGCCTGCTGCGCGCGGTGCGTGATCGCTTCAAAGACCGCGATGCGGGCGGGCGCGGGCTGCAGACCTTCGACCTGCGCACCACGATCCATGTCGTCACCGCGATCGAATCGGCGCTGCTTGACCTGCTCGGCCAGCACCTCGGCCTGCCGGTCGCGGCGCTGCTCGGCGAAGGCCAGCAGCGCGACCAGGTCGAGATGCTCGGCTACCTGTTCTTCGTCGGCGACAAGGCGAAGACCGGTCTGTCGTATGCGAGTGATCCGGGTGCGAGCGACGACTGGTTCCGCCTGCGCCACGAAGAAGCGATGACGCCGGAGTCGATCGTGCGCCTGGCCGAAGCCGCGCACGCGCGCTACGGGTTCAACGATTTCAAACTGAAGGGCGGCGTGCTCGCCGGCGAGGCCGAGGTCGACGCGATCCGCGCGCTGCACGAACGCTTCCCGACCGCGCGCGTGACGCTCGATCCGAACGGCGGCTGGCTGTTGAAAGACGCGATCCGCCTGATGCGCGACCAGCACAGCGTGGTCGCGTATGCCGAAGACCCGTGCGGCGCCGAGGACGGTTTCTCGGGCCGCGAGGTGATGGCCGAGTTTCGCCGCGCGACCGGCCTGCCGACCGCCACCAACATGGTCGCGACCGACTGGCGCCAGCTGACGCACTCGCTCTCGCTGCAGTCGGTCGACATCCCGCTCGCCGATCCGCATTTCTGGACCATGGCCGGCTCGGTGCGCGTCGCGCAAACCTGCCGCGACTGGGGCCTGACCTGGGGCTCGCACTCGAACAATCACTTCGACGTGTCGCTGGCGATGTTCACGCACGTCGCGGCCGCCGCGCCGGGCCGCGTGACCGCGATCGACACGCACTGGATCTGGCAGGACGGCCAACGCCTGACGACCGAGCCGCTGCAAATCAAGGGCGGCCTCGTCGACGTGCCGAAAACGCCGGGCCTGGGCGTGACGCTCGACATGGCCGAGATCGAGAAGGCGCACCGGCTCTACAACGAGCATGGCCTTGGCGCGCGCGACGACGCGGTCGCGATGCAGCACCTGATTCCGAATTGGCGCTTCGACCCGAAGCGCCCGTGCATGGTCCGCTGACCCCGAACAACCATCCCGTGGAGACAAGACAGATGAACAAGCGCCAGACCCTGATCACCGCAGCAGCCGTGCTGCTGACGGCCTCCCTCGCCACCCCCGTCGCGCACGCTCAGGCGTGGCCGAACAAGACGATCCGCATCGTCGTGCCCTATACGCCGGGCGGCTCGTCCGACATCATCGCGCGCGTGATCAGCGGCCCGCTCGCGGAGGCGCTGAAGACCACCGTCGTGGTCGAAAACAAGCCCGGCGCGAACGGCAACACCGGCACCGACCTGGTCGCCAAATCGCCCGGCGACGGCTACACGATCCTGCTGTGCGACGTCGGCGCGCTCGCGATCACGCCCTCGGTCTACAGCAAGCTGCCGTTCGATCCGAGCAAGGACCTGAAAGGCGTCGGCATGCTGGCCTACTCGCCGCACATGCTGGTCGTGCACCCCTCGGTGCCGGCGAACAACCTGAAGGAACTGGTGGCGCTGTCGCAGACGACGAAGCTGAACTTCGCGGTCACCGCGATCGGCAGCGCGCCGCACCTCGCCGGCGTCGCGGTCGAGAAGGCGACCGGCGCGAAGTGGGAATACATCCCGTACAAGGGCGGCTCGCAAGCGATCGGCGACACGATGGCCGGCCAGACCCAGGTGCTGATGAACGGCATGCTCGCGACGCTGCCCTCGGTGCAGTCGGGCAAGCTCAAGGTGCTCGGCATCTCGAAGGCGACGCGCATGCCGCTGCTCGCGAACGTGCCGACGATCGCCGAGCAAGGCGTGACCGGTTTCGAATCGGGCACCTGGCAAGGCGTGCTGGTGCCGGCGTCGACGCCGCCGGCGGTCGTCGCCAGGCTCGCGGCCGAGCTGACCCGCATCATCCGTTCGCCCGACGTGCGCTCACGCCTGACGGCGCAGGGCGCCGAGGTGCACACGATGTCGCCGGCCGAGTTCACGCCGTTCTTCGAGGGCGAACGCAAGCGCTGGGCTGGCGTCGTCGCGAAGGGCGGGATCAAGATCGATTGAATCCGCGAGACTTTTCAACCATGACATTGCCCACGCCTTACAAGGCCTTTCCGAACAGCTTTCGCGCCGACCTGCGCGCCGGCAAGACGCTGATCGGCTGCTGGTGCTCGCTCGCGAACCCGATCACCACCGAGGTGCTCGGCGTCGCCGGTTTCGACTGGCTGCTGCTCGACGGCGAACACTCGCCGAACGACGTGATCACCTTCATCCCGCAGCTGATGGCGCTGAAAGACAGCGCCAGCGCGCCGGTCGTGCGGCCCTCGTGGAACAACCCGGTCGAGCTGAAGCGCCTGCTCGACGGCGGCTTCTACAATTTCCTGATCCCGTTCATCGAGAGCGGCGACGAAGCGCAGCGCGCGGTCGCGGCGACGCGCTACCCGCCCCAGGGCTTTCGCGGCGTGTCGGTCGCGCAGCGCGGCAACCGCTTCGGCACCGTGCCGGGCTACTTCGAAGGCGTCAACGAGCAGATCTGCGTGATGGTGCAAATCGAGAGCCGCAAGGGCGTGGCCGCGGCGGCCGAGATTGCCGCGGTCGACGGCGTCGACGGGCTGTTCATCGGGCCGTCGGACCTGGCCGCGGGCTTCGGCCACTTCGGCAACCCGGCGCACGCGGAAGTCCAGGCCGCGATGGCCCAGGTCTTCGCCGCCGGCAAGGCGCATGGCAAGCCGATCGGCATCCTCGCGCCGGCCGAGGTCGATGCACGCCGCTACCTCGCGATGGGCGCGACCTTCGTCGCGGTCGGCAGCGATCTGGGCGTGTTCCGCGCGGGCACGCAGGCGCTGCGCGATCGCTACATGGCGACTGGCGCCTGAATTCACTGACATCGGAGCAATCGACATGAGCAAGTTGGGATTCATCGGCCTCGGCATCATGGGTCTGCCGATGGCGCTGCGGCTGCGCGCCGCCGGGCACGAACTCTTCATCCACACCCGCAGCGAGCCGAAGCCCGAGGTACTCGCCGCCGGCGCAGTGCGTTGCGCGAGCGCGAAGGAAGTCGCCGAAAAAGCCGACATCGTCTTCACGATGGTGCCCGACACGCCGGATGTCGCGAAAGTGCTGTTCGGCGACGACGGCGTCGCCGCCGGTTTGTCGAAAGGCAAGACCGTCGTCGACATGAGCTCGATCTCGCCGATCGAGA
>JAZJZJ010000262.1:0-3776 GCA_040389925.1 Pseudomonadota bacterium | reverse complement strand
GAAGGAAGGCCAGATCGTCAAGGTCAAGGTGCTCGAGACCGACGAGAAGGGCCGGGTCAAGCTGTCGATGAAGGCGCTGATCGATCGCGACGCGCAACCGCAGCAGCCGCAACACCAAGAGTGAGGTTTTTTCGGTGAAAGCCATCGAGATCGCGTCGTTCGGCGCGCCCGAGGTGCTGCGCGAGGTGGATCGCCCTGACCCGGGTGCGGGTGCGGGCGAGGCGCTGATCCGCGTGGCCGCGTCGGGCGTGAACCGGCCCGACGTGCTGCAGCGCAAGGGTCACTACCCGGTACCGCCGGGTGCGTCTGATCTGCCGGGGCTGGAGATCGCGGGCGTGATCGCGGGCGGCGATGCGGATGCCCTTGCGGCGGCCGGCTTCAAGCTCGGCGATCGCGTGTGCGCGCTGGTCGCCGGCGGTGGCTACGCGCAGTTGTGTGTCGCACCGATCGGGCAATGCCTGCCGGTGCCGAAAGGCCTGACCGACATCGAGGCCGCGAGCCTGCCGGAGACCTTCTTCACCGTCTGGTCGAACGTGTTCGACCGCGCGCGTCTGAAGGCTGGCGAAACGCTGCTGATCCAGGGCGGTTCGAGCGGCATCGGTGTCACCGCGATCCAGATGGCGAAGGCCGCGGGCGCGACCGTGATTGCGACCACCGGCAGTGACGAGAAGTGCGCCGCGTGCGTGCAACTCGGCGCCGACCACGCGATCAACTATCGCAGCGCCGATTTCGTCGAAGAAGTGAAGCGCATCACCGCCGGGCGTGGCGTCGACGTGATTCTCGACATGGTCGCCGGCGAGTATGTGGCGCGTGAACTGAAGTGTCTGGCCGAAGACGGCCGGCTCGTGTTCATCGCGGTGCAGGGCGGCGTCGATGCGCAGATCGACGCGGGCACCGTGCTGCGCAAACGGTTGACGATCACCGGCTCGACATTGCGGCCGCGGCCGATCGCGTTCAAGGCGGCGATCGCGGCATCGTTGCGCGCGAACGCGTGGCCGTGGATCGAGGCGGGCGCGATCAGGCCGGTGATCTTCAAGGTGTTCCCGGCCGCGCAAGCCGCCGCGGCCCACACGCTGATGGAATCGAACGAGCACATCGGCAAGCTGGTGTTGCAGTGGTGATGGCGACAATTTCGGAGGCTTCAGCCATGCGTCGCAAACTCGTCGTCGGCAACTGGAAGATGAACGGCAACCGCGCGGCCAATGCCGAGTTGCTGGCCGCATTGAAGGCCGCCGGCCCGTGGGTCGCCGACGTGGCGGTGTGCGCGCCAGCCCCGTACCTCGGCGATGTGGCCTTGTCGTTGCAGGGCGAGGCGATCGGCTGGGGTGCGCAGGATTGCTCGGCGTTCGAGTCGGGCGCGTACACGGGTGAAGTGTCGGCCGCGATGCTCGCCGAGTTCGGTTGCCGCTACGTGCTGGTCGGCCACTCCGAGCGCCGTGCGATGCACTTTGAAACCGATCAGCTCGTCGCCGACAAGGCGAAGGCGGCGCTCGCACACCGCATCACGCCGATTGTCTGCGTCGGTGAGACGCTGGCCGAGCGCGAGGCGGGGCAAACCGATGCGGTCGTGAAGCGCCAGCTCTCGGCGGTGATCCACACGCTGGGCCACTGCATCGCGCAGATCGTCGTCGCCTACGAGCCCGTGTGGGCGATCGGCACCGGCAAGACCGCGTCGCCCGAGCAGGCACAAGCCGTGCACGCGCTGCTGCGCGCGCAGTTGAAGGCCGCGACCGAACACGCGGGCGACATGAAGATTTTGTACGGCGGCAGCGTCAAGGCCGACAACGCGCCGACGCTGTTCGCGCAGGCCGACATCGACGGCGGCCTGATCGGTGGTGCCTCATTGAAGGCGAGCGATTTCGCCGCCATCTGCCGCGCAGCAGGCTGAGCGTTCTCAGCTGCCGCGCATCGAGAAGAATTTTGGAGTCAAAAGAATGAACCTGTTGTTGAATCTGGTGGTGGCGTTGCAGATCATCTCGGCGCTGGTGATGATCGGTCTCGTGCTGATCCAGCACGGCAAGGGCGCCGACATGGGCGCGTCGTTCGGCAGTGGTGCCTCGGGCAGCCTGTTCGGCGCGACCGGCAGTGCGAACTTCATGTCGCGCTCGACAGCGGTCTGCGCTGCGGTCTTCTTCGCCTGCACGCTGGCGCTCGCGTTCTACGCGAATGATCGCTCGCGTCCTGCGACCGGCAGCGTGCTTGATCGCCCGACGATCAACGCGCCGGCCGCGAGCGGGCCGCTGACCGGCGCCGCGCAAGTGCCGGGTGCCGCCAGCACGCCGGCTGCGGCCGCACCGGCTGCATCGGCCGCCGCGACGCCTGCCACACCGGCACCGCAAGCGTCGGGCGCGGGCGCCGTCCCGACCAAGTGAGTCGTGGCGTTCGACAGCCCCGCTGCGGGGCGTCGGATGCGTTGCTGCACTGCAGCGCACAGCGCGAAAGTGCGGGGCTTTGAGGTTAGAATGCGCAGCTGTCCGGTGAGCCACTCCTCACGCAATCCGGATGCTGTTTCAAGTACAAGTTGGTGCTTGCCGTCGTGGTGAAATTGGTAGACACGCTATCTTGAGGGGGTAGTGGCGAAAGCTGTGCGAGTTCGAGTCTCGCCGACGGCACCAGAAATTGCTCGGCCCTGTGGTGTGGCGCGATGCGCTGCACGACAAGGTCGATCCGCTCCAGCTATTCCAGGCTCTCGCGGGCCTGCAGCGACCTCATGAATCTGGAACCCTACCTGCCCGTCATCCTGTTCATCCTCATCGGTGCGGCAGTGGGTGTCGCGCCCCAGGTCATCGGTTTCATCTTCGGCCCGAACCGGCCCGACAAGGCGAAGAACTCGCCGTATGAATGCGGTTTCGAGGCCTTCGAAGACGCGCGCATGAAGTTCGACGTGCGTTACTACCTCGTCGCGATCCTGTTCATCCTGTTCGACCTCGAGATTGCGTTCCTCTTCCCGTGGGCGGTGTCGCTCAAGGAGATCGGCGCGACCGGCTTCTGGGCCATGATGCTGTTCCTCGGCATCCTCGTCGTCGGCTTCGTCTACGAATGGAAGAAGGGCGCTCTCGACTGGGAGTAGTACGACATGGGCATTGAAGGTGTACTCAAGGAAGGTTTCGTCACCACCAGTGTCGACACCCTGATCAACTGGTCGAAGACCGGCTCGCTGTGGCCGATGACTTTCGGTCTCGCCTGCTGCGCAGTCGAGATGATGCATGCGGGCGCGGCCCGCTACGACATCGACCGTTTCGGCATGCTGTTCCGGCCCAGCCCGCGGCAGAGCGATCTGATGATCGTCGCCGGCACGCTGTGCAACAAGATGGCGCCGGCACTGCGCAAGGTCTACGACCAGATGGCCGAACCGCGTTGGGTTCTCTCGATGGGTTCGTGTGCCAACGGCGGCGGCTACTACCACTACAGCTACTCGGTCGTGCGCGGCTGCGACCGCATCGTGCCGGTCGACGTCTACGTGCCCGGCTGCCCGCCGACGGCGGAAGCGCTGCTCTACGGCGTGCTGCAATTGCAGGCGAAGATTCGTCGCGAGACGACGATTGCGCGCGCATGAAGCTTGACGACCTCGAAGCCGCATTGACGGCAGTACTCGGCGAGCGCCTGAACAAGCTCGTTCGCGATCGTGGCGAGCTGACCGTGACCGTTGCGTCCGCCGACTACATCGAATCCGCGCTGCTGCTGCGCGACCACGCCGACCTGAAGTTCGAGCAGAACATCGACCTCTGCGGTGTCGACTATTCGAGCTACAAGGATCAGGCGTGGGAAGGGCCGCG
>JAZJZJ010000261.1:0-7176 GCA_040389925.1 Pseudomonadota bacterium | reverse complement strand
CTCGTACGGCTCGGCCGCGATCATCCTGCTGACCGACGGCCAGCGCACCACCGGCCCCGACCCGGTCGAGGCCGCGAAGATGGCCGCCGACCGCGGCATCCGTGTGTACACGGTGGGCGTCGGCACGAAAGAGGGCGAGACGATCGGCTTCGAGGGCTGGTCGATGCGCGTGCGGCTCGACGAAGACACGCTGAAGAACATCGCCAACCTGACCCGCGCCGATTACTTCTACGCCGGCACCGCGGCCGACCTGAAGCAGGTCTATCAGAACCTGTCGACACGGCTGATCGTCGAGAAGAAGGAGACCGAGATCAGCGGGCTGTTCGCGGCGGTGGGTGCGCTGCTGGTGGTGTTGTCGGCGGGCTTGTCGGTATGGTGGTTCGGGCGGGTCGCATAGCCGGACTTCCCGGACGGCTGCCGGTGACGACATGACGGGTGCACCGGACGAGACATCGGCGAAGAACTACTACGACGAGTTGTTCGCGCGCCTCTCGGCTCGTATGCCTGTGGCCTTCGCCGTCGAGTCGGTCGCCGAAGCGTACTTGGACGGCAAGCCTCAGGCGCATGGAAGGCGAAAGTTCACGCGACGTGAGCGCGACGAGTTGTTCTGGTCGAGCCGGTCCGTGATCGATTGCCCGCCAGCGTCCTGGAACGCCGAGGTGATGGTGCTCGCACTGGCGCGATACCTCGGACAAGAGCCTGTCGCTTCATCTGGGCTAGTTTCTCGCGTCGCGCAATCCGCCCCTGCCGCCCTGGTTCGTGCTGTCAGGTACTCGGGCTTGGTCCTGAAAGAGTGCTCGCCGCATCGCGCGGAACTGGAACAGGCTGCTGCCGGGCATCCGGAGATCGTCGATCTGTGCCGCGTACTTGCGGGTTTCGATCTGGCGTACCGCGACCGTGTGGCGGCAGTCGCCGCGCGGAAAGCGGTTCTGGTCAACTTTTCTGCCTTCGACGTTCTGATCCATGCCAGCCTCTACGCGTTCGAGCGTCTGGTTCCCAAGGACTTCGAGACCCGGACGCCCACGCCGGTCTCGGACCCCGATCTACCGGTCGCCTGGGATGCCATCAACGATTTGCTAGTCTGGAAGCTGGAAACCGCTGAAGTGTCCTCGCTGCAGTTGACCGAGAGGCACATCGGACGATCGGTGGCAGCTCACCTTCGCCCCATCCTGTTTGAATCTGGCGAATACAGCGCTGCCGCGGCGCTCCGCAACCTGCATGCCTTCCACGACCTGCTGGAAGCTCAGATCGAGTTGAACGAGTTCATCAGCAGGTCGGCCAATGCCTTCAGCTACGACGACAGTATTCGGTTTGTGCGACAGGGCGATCGCCTCGAGATCGAGGAGGTGGACCCTACAGCACGAACCGCGTGGCGACGAGACGGCCGCAAACTCGAGCGACTGCATGGCTACTGGTTCCATCGCGCAATGGATAGCTTCATCGCCTATGTCGCGGCCGATCCGGCCCGGTGGACGATCGGTCGTCCGGAGAATGCCGAGGCCAACAGGCTGGCATGGATACGGGCGCTGCAAACACAACTCTGCCTGCGTGAGGTGTACGGCGTTGCCGACGACTTGAAGACCGAATCCGGTGAGCGGCTTGATCTCTTTCAGGCGCTGTTGTCGCTGAACCTGATGTCGGCATTCTTCCTGCGCGATTTTCTGGCCGCTTTCGCAGATCGCCTAGATGCCACGGCTGGGTGGATGGGCGCGTTGCAGCGGCTGGCCTTCGACGGCTTGCGGGACGGGCTGCAGAACCGGATGCCTCTCACTTGGTCCGGCCGAGAGGCCAAGGTGGTCAACATCACGGGGTGGACCATCACGGCATCCCAACCTCAAGGCGATGCCAAGATGGCGTCCGCGATCCTGGATTTTTGGACCTACGACGCTATCGCGATGTCAGCGCAATTCAAGCGCGATGCGCCCGGTCTGCGGCCGCACTTCTACGAGCGACCGGTGTTGAAGTTCGGAGCGACATTGGTTCAGCTGCCTTGGATCGTCGGCATGCAGAACAACAGCACTGCGGCGATCAACAACCTGCGTCGGCTCGGCGCGCGTCGTGGACAAGCGCGCGATGAGACGCAACGAATTGAGGCTTCGCTGGCCCAGTCGCTCGAGACTCGGGGATTCAGGACACTGCTCAACTGGAAGCCTCCGCGAGACGAAGACGCCGCTGGCGAAGTGGACCTGATCGCCACGCTGGGAGAGCATCTTTTCGTCCTCGAGGTGAAGTCAACATTCCTGCGGCGCTCGCAGCAGGAAGCTTGGCTTCATGCCACCAGCACCTTGCGCAAGGCGGGTCGTCAGCTCCAGCGGAAGGTCGAAGCCGTGTCGCGGGCCATCGACTCAGACCCCGATTTGTGCAACGCGCTCGACTTGACCGAGCGGGTGTTGCCGCAACACCATCACGGCTGGATCGTCGACACCTGCATCGAGTGCGACCACCAGCGCTTTGCTGGCTATCTGAAAGTTTCGATCGAAGAGATGTTGATTGCGCTTCGAGACGACCGCCATCTCCTGAACGACCCGGAGGGACTGCTGTCCGGGAATCACGTCGCCGACAAGTCCGGTGAGGACTCTTCCCGTCAGTCTGACTGGACGCTGTATCCCGATGGATTCAGCGTTGAGCGCTTCGTCCAAGTGATCGAAACCGAAGCTGTTTGGGATGAGCCAAGCGCGGGCTGCTGGCCCGCGCGTCAGCCGAATCTTCCCTGAAGAAACCAAGCGAGGTTCGCGCCGGCCACCGGCACGCGCTCGCGGAAGATCCACACCAGCGCACCCTCCGGCAACTGCGCGATGTAGTAATCGCGCTCGACGGCATCGAAATCCCACCAGCCGGATTCGATGCGCTCGGGGCCGCTGAGCAACAGCAGCGGCTGGCCTTCGCACCACGGGCCGCGTTCGCCGCTGGCCATTTCGCGCTCGTGCAGCGACTCGGGCTGCTGAAACAACCAGACCGGCCGCACCAGCCGCGCTGCGTTGGCTGGCTCATGCGCGCTCGCCGCCGCGCTGCGCGCGCGCGCCGGGCGCATCTGCGCATCGGCCGTGCGCCATCCGGTCGCGCGCTCGGGGCGGTGGTCTGGCACCGGCACCAGCCGCTGCACCTGCTCGCGGCCGAGGCGGGCCTGCAGGCGCTCGATCAGGCGCGTGAGGCCTTCGTGCTCGGCAGCGGGCGTGGGGAACAGCTCGGTGTTCGGCGGCGCGCGACGCGCGTTGTCTTCGGCGTGCAGGCGCAGGTCGAGCGTCGGCGCGGGCAGGTGGAGTTGCGCCAAGCGCTCGCGCAGCAGCACCCCCAAGTGGGCGCTGTCGCGCGAGGGTTCGGCCAGCGCGACTTCGAGTGTCGTGATGCCGCTGCCGGGCGCGTCACGGCGCGAGCGCTGCTCGTGTTCCATCACCAGCGTGAAGCGGCGCACGAACGCGTGCTGTGCCGAGAGCCACGCCACCAGCCGCGCCAGCAGCACCGCGGCGCCGTGCATCAGTTGCTCGGTGGTGTCGGCGCGGGCGAAGAGTTCGAGCCGACTGTCGAACATTGGCGGCAGCGCGAGGGGCACGCGCGGATCGGGGCGTTGGCCGGTCGCGCGATCGAGCTCGTCGAGCACGACTGGGCCGAAGCGGCGCGCGAGGCCGTCGCGCGGGACGCGTTTCAGGTCGGCGATCGTGTGCAAGCCCATGCCCTGCAGCGCCTCCCAGTGCGCGCGGCCGGGGCCGAGCAGCCAGACCGGCGCGCAGGCCAGCGCGCGGGCGGTGGCGGCGAGATCGGCGCAATCGAGCCTGGCGTTGACGCGCGCGAGCAGCGCGGCGCCGAGCGGCGTGCTGGCGCTGACGATGTGCAGCCGGTGACCGAGCGGCGCGAGCGCATCCTTCAACCGCTGCTGCAGTGCCGGCAGGCCGCCGAAATAGCGCAGGCTGGCCCGGACTTCGAGCAGCACGGTGTGCGGCGCTGCGCCCGGCGCGGTGGTGGAGGCCGCATCACTCGGCGGCTGGATCACGACCGTCGGCGTGAACGCCAGCGCCGCGTGTGCGACCGCGGTCAGCGCCTGCGTGTCACGGATCGGGTCGGCGAGACCCAACGTGAGCTGCGGTGCGAGCGCCAGCGCGGTCGCGCGTTTGAAGCCGGGTTGGACGCCGAGCGCGCGCGCCGCTGCGTTGACGGCAAGGATGGTGTGCGCGTCCGCCAGCGCGAGCGGCTGCTCGCCCGCCGCGTGCGGCAAGGTGGCCGCGAACGATTCGAGCGAGAGCAGCGGCAGGTGCAGGGCGATCCAGAGCACGGACAAGACTCGGGCGAGGCGCGATGACGTTCATGCGTTGTGGCATGCGACTGGTACGGTGCCCGGCCGCTCACCCGGCGGCGAGGTTGACGAAGGTGGCGGCGCGCAGATCACCCTGCTGCGCCAACCCCGCATTCGACCCGGCATGCGCCGGCACCACGCCCGCCCTTGCCCGCTGCTGCGCCACCTCCGACAACACTGGCGGCAGCGCGAGCTGCAGCGGCGCCTCGAGCAACGGGCCGCGGCGCTTGAGGACACGCACCGCGAGCGCATCGGCGCCGTTCGCGCGCAAAGCCAGCCGCAGCGGCGCGGCGCTGGGGCGCTGCGCCGCGCTCGTTTCGCACAGCACGAAGGCGGGGCCGTCGTGTGCGTGCGCGGCCAGTTGCAGCCGGCGCAGGCGCTCGGCCCGCAGGCGCGGCGGCAGCCACGCGAGCACCGCGCCGACATGGCCGCTCTTGAGCGCCTGTTCGAGCGCCCACAGGCTGTCGGTGCCGGGGATCACGGGGGTGCGAGCGCGGGTGCGCGTGTTGATGATCAGCAGGTCTTCGACCGCGAAGCCGAGCTGCGCGAGCGCACTGGCCGACAGGCTGGCGGGCGGGTCGAACAGCATCACCAGACGGCCGGCGGTTTGTGTGGCGACCAGGCTCGGCGCGACCAGCCGAATCTCGCCGACACCCGGATGCGGCAGCAGCAACTCGGTGAGCGCGCGGCGCGGCCAGCCGGCGCCGGGCAACTGGGCATCGAGCGCGGCAAAGCCGGTCGCGACGGCGGCATCGGCATGGCGGGCGAGCTGGTGGCCGAGCCAGAGCGACGGATGCAGGCTCTCGGGACGGATCGGTGGCGGGCGCTGCCGCGCAGCAGCCATTGCCGGTGGCAGTGATCGCGACAACAGAGGCGGCAACAGAAGCGGCCATTGCGTGGCGATAGCGGGCAGCAAGTCCATTTGAATAACTGTACGTTTATACAGTTACTTCCGCAAGCCCGAGGGCTTTCCGATTGATTGCTTTTGGCAACCATATGCGCAAGAATCGCCCGCATGCCCGACACCCGCATCGAAACCATCCGCCGCTTCAACCGCTTCTACACGCGCCGCATCGGCGTGCTGCACGAGGGGCTGCTCGACTCGAAGTTCACGCTGACCGAATCGCGCCTGCTCTGGGAGCTGGCCCATGCCGATAACCAGACCGCCACCGATCTGGCCCGCACGCTCGAACTCGACACCGGCTACCTGAGCCGCCTGCTGACCGGCCTGAAGGAACGCGGGCTGATCAAGGGCACGCGCTCCACCGACGACGCCCGCCAGCAGCACCTCGCGCTCACCGCCGCCGGCAAGCGCGCATTCGCGCCGCTCGACACGCGTTCGCGCGCCGACGTGGGCGCGCTGCTCGCGACGCTCGGTGAGCCCCAGCAGCAACAGTTGCTCGCGTCGATGACCACGATCGAGCGCCTGCTCGGCGAGCCGACGCCACGCGCCGAGCCGCCGTACACGCTGCGCCCGCACCGCGCCGGCGACATCGGCTGGGTGGTCTCGCGCCACGGCGCGCTCTACACCGGCGAGTACGGCTGGGACCTGCGCTTCGAAGCGCTGGTCGCGCGCATCGCCGCCGACTTCATCGATCGCTTCGATGCGCAGCGCGAAGCCTGCTGGATCGCCGAACGGGGCGATGAACGCATCGGCAGCATCTTTCTGGTGCAGGCGCGCGACGAAACCACGCAAGCGCCAATCGACGGCACCGCGCAGTTGCGCATGCTGCTGATCGAGCCGTCGGCGCGCGGGCTGGGTCTGGGCAAGCGGCTGGTCGATGAGTGCACGCGGTTCGCGCGCCAGGCCGGCTACCGCAAGATCATGCTCTGGACCAACGCCAACCTGCTCGCCGCGCGCGGCATCTACGCCAAGGCGGGCTACGTGCTGACGCACACCGAGCAGCACCACAGTTTCGGCCACGACCTGGTCGGCGAAATCTGGGAACTCGAACTGTGATCTGCCCGTGCCGGGGCACCGCCGACACCCTGCTCTACGCCGCTTGCTGCGGCCGCCACCACGCCGGCTCGCTGCATCTGCGAGCGCCGACGGCCGAAGCGCTGATGCGATCCCGCTACAGCGCCTTCGTGCGCGACGAACTCGATTACCTGCTCGCGACCTGGCACGCCAGCACGCGGCCGGCGTCGCTGACGCCGAATCCACCCGGGTTGAAATGGTTGGGACTGGAAGTGCGACGCCACACCGTGATCGACGCCGACCACGCAACCGTCGAGTTCGTCGCCCGCCACAAGCTCGGCGGCCGCGCCGAGCGGCTGCACGAAGTCAGCCGTTTCGTGCGCGAGGAAGGTCGTTGGTTCTACGTCGACGGCGGAACCAACTGATCAGGCAAATTCCTGCCGCACGGTCGCCGACATCAAGCGGCGGATGATCCAGCCGAGGAAGGCACAGCCGACCAGCGTCATCAGCACCGCCATCACGCGCGCCGCGGTGACGAAGCCACCGAACACGCCCAGCGCCTGCTGCGGGATCGCGGCATGGCTCAGCGTGCTGCTGACCACCGACTGCACCAACTCGTGCTGCAGCCACAGGCCGAGCAGGTTCGCGCAAATCGCCACCGCCAGCAGCACGATGAAGCTGCGGCGCGCCCAGTCGAGGCGCAGCAGCAGGCCGATCGCCGAGGCAAGCGTGGCCAGCGACATCACCAAGCCGGTGACCACGACCCACGGCAGGTAGCCGATCAGCAAGCCAGTGAGGAGCGGCAAGCGCTCGGTGGCGACGTGCATACCCGGCATCAGCGACACGACCGCGGCGTTCTGCACCAGTGCCGACGCGCTCGTCAGCACCGCCAGAACAATGAACACCCACGCCGTGGCGGTGACGAACAGCGAACGGGCTCCAACGTTGTAGGTTTGCGGCATGGCGGATC
>JAZJZJ010000260.1:7719-11411 GCA_040389925.1 Pseudomonadota bacterium | reverse complement strand
GGGCCTCGTGATGAAGCGGGCCGGCGCCGCGCCGCCGAGCGCGAACCGCATCACGCTGCTGCGCGATGCCGATGGCGACGGCGTGGCCGAGACGCGCAGCGTGTTCCTCGACAACCTGACGTCGCCGTTCGGCATGGCGCTGGTCGGTACCGACCTGTTCGTCGCGAACTCGAACGGCATCGTGCGCTACGACTACGTGCCCGGCGCGACGCGCATCGACACGGCCGGCCACAACGTGGTCGAGCTGCCTGCCGGCACGATCAACCACCACTGGACCAGGAACGTGATCGCGAGCAAGGACGGCGCGGCGCTCTACGCCACCGTCGGCTCGAACAGCAATGTCGGCGAGAACGGCATGGCGGCCGAAGAAGGCCGTGCGGCGATCTGGCAGATCGATCCGAAGGCTGGCACCAAGCGCTTGTTCGCGACCGGCATCCGCAACCCGAACGGCATGGCGTGGGAGCCGAGCACCGGTGCGCTGTGGACGGTCGCGAACGAGCGCGACGAGATCGGCAGTGACCTCGTGCCCGACTACCTGACCTCGGTGCGCGACGGCGGCTTCTACGGCTGGCCGTACAGCTACTTCGGCCAGCATGTCGACGTGCGGGTCGAGCCGCAGCGCCCCGATCTCGTCGCCACGGCGATCGCGCCCGACTACGCGCTCGGGCCGCACACCGCGTCGCTCGGCTTGGCGTCGTCGCAGGGCACGAGCCTGCCGGCGCGCTTCGCGAGCGGCATGTTCATCGGCCAGCACGGCTCGTGGAACCGCAGGCCGCACAGCGGCTACAAGGTGATCTTCGTGCCGTTCGCAGGCGGCAAGCCGAGCGGCGAGCCGGTCGACGTGCTGACCGGATTTCTCGGTGACGACGGCAAGGCGAACGGCCGGCCGGTCGGCGTGGCGCTCGACGCGAAGGGCGCGCTGCTGGTCGCCGACGATGTCGGCAACGTGATCTGGCGCGTCAGCGCCGCGCGTTGAAGGAGGTGGTCAGCCAGTCACGAGACCGTCCATCCGCACGACCTCGAAGTCGCTGCCCTTGACCTGCGCGAACTCACTGACCAGCGTGTCGTTGTTCCAGCGCTCGTCGGGCGCACCGCTGACATACCAGTTGCTGCCGTTGTCGGCGACGATCATCCCCCAGGTCTTCATCGCGGTCAGCAGCGCGCGCGTCTCGGTGCTGAAGCTGGCGGGGATCGCGTAGCTCGCCTTCAGCCGCACGCGCATGCCCATCGGCGCCAGGCTCGTGCTGGTGTTGCTCGACGCGAAGTGCGTGGCCGGCGGCACATACGCGCGGCGCGAGCGCTGCACCGTGAAGCGCAGCGCATGCTTCACACCACCGGGGCCGAGCGCCGCCTCCTCGTACTTCGCGAGGCCGGGGAAGATTGGCAACCCGGCCGCGTCGGCACTCGTCCAACCGGGTTGCGCGGTCGGACGCACGGCGTTGCTGTCGAGGTGGAAGACGGCGCCGCACTCGGCGTTCCACGAGCCATCGGCGTTCGCGAACGCGCGGTAGAGCTCGTACAGGCGGTTGTTGTCGCGGTCGATCACGAGCACGTGGCGGTCGCCGCTGGTGTCGGGCGCGCCTTCGACCGGCGCAGTCGACGGCACCGGGTACGGGCCGGCGTCGCTCTCGCTGCCGTAGGCCGTCCAGTTCATCGTGACCTTCGCCTGCGTGCCGGCAACGACGACGAACGGGATGCCGATCTTCGTGCCGTTGTAGAGGCCGGCACCGAAGTCGGGGTGCAGGCCGGTGGCCAAGCCGATGCTGGCGATCAGTGCGTCGGAATTCGGATCGACCGCCGCGGCCGACACGTCGGTGTTCCACGGGTTGTTTGCCGGGAAGGCGAGCGCGCCGTTCAACGCCGCACCGACACCGAGCGCCGCAGCATTGAAGTCGCCGTAGCCCGCGGACGGTGCAGGCAGCGGGACGGGCGTCGGTGCGGGTGCAGAGCCCGGCGCCGGCGCTGGCACAGGCGCGGATGCCGTGCTGTCGCCACCCCCACCACCACCACCGCACGCGGCCAGCCACAGCGCCGACAGCGTCACCATGGCCTTGCGTCGATCTGCTTGTTGAATCATTCAGTCTCCCGGCGAGCGCCGATTGTCGGCAGGCGCGCCGCGCAACAGGTGTGAAATGATCGGCGCACCAAGTACAACTTACGGCTCGTCACAACACCGCATGGCGTCGTTTGTCGAGAGTTCTTCCCCACATCGCACGCTGCAGCTGGTCGCGTTGATGGAGGCCGTCAAAGGCTTCATCGTGTTCGGCGCCGGCTTCGGCCTGCTGACGCTGCTGCACCGCGATCTGCGCCACGTCGCCGAATCGCTGGTGACACGGCTGCACATCCACCCCGACAACCACTTCGCCGGCATCTTCCTGAACGCTGCCGCGCACCTCACCGACGCGCGGCTGTGGGGCCTGGCGGCGCTCGCCGTCGCGTACTCGGTGCTGCGCTGGACCGAAGCCTGGGGCCCGTGGTTCGTGGTCGCGTACCTGATCCGGACGCTGCGGCAAGGCCGCAGCGCGCACACGCCCCGTTAGCTCGTCGCGAGTTCGGATTCCGGCTCGTCGTCTTCCTCGCCGAGGAATCCGCCGCTTTGGTGCGCCCACAGCCGCGCGTACAGCCCGCCCTGCGCGAGCAGGCTGCGGTGGTCGCCCTGCTCGACGATGCGCCCCAGGTCGAGCACGATCAGGCGGTCCATCGCGGCGATGGTCGACAGGCGGTGCGCGATCGCGACCACCGTCTTGCCTTCCATCAACCGATAGAGACTCGCCTGGATCGCCGCTTCGACTTCCGAATCGAGCGCACTGGTCGCCTCGTCGAGCAGCAGGATCGGCGCATCCTTCAGCATCACGCGTGCGATCGCAATGCGCTGGCGCTGGCCGCCGCTGAGCTTGACGCCACGCTCGCCGACGTGCGCGTCGTAGCCGCTGCGGCCTTTCGGGTCGGTCAGGCCGAGGATGAACTCGTGCGCTTCGGCGCGCTTCGCGGCGACGATCATCTGGTCGTCGCTCGCGTCGGGGCGGCCGTAGAGGATGTTGTCGCGCACCGAGCGGTGCAGCAGCGAGGTGTCTTGCGTGACCATGCCGACCTGCGCGCGCAAGCTGTCTTGCGTCGCATGCGCGATGTCGTGGCCGTCGATCAGCACGCGGCCGCGCTCGACGTCGTACAGCCGCAGCAGCAGGTTCACGACCGTGCTCTTGCCGGCGCCGGAGCGGCCGACCAGCCCGACCTTCTCACCGGGGCGGATGTGCAGCGAGAGTTCGTCGATCACGCGCTTGCTGCCGCCGTAGGCGAAGCTGACCTTGTCGAAGCGCACGTCGCCCAGGCTCACCTGCAGCGGCTTCGCATCGGCCGCGTCGACGACGGCGTGCGGCCGGCTCAAGGTGTTGATGCCGTCCTGGACCGTGCCGATGTGCTCGAACAGCGAGGCCATCTCCCACATCACCCAGTGCGAAATGCCGTTCAGGCGCAGCGCCATCGCGGTCGCGGCGGCGAGTGCGCCGACGCCGACCTGCCCCTGCGTCCACAGCCACAGCGCGGCGCCGGTCGTGCTCGCGATCAGCGCCATGCTGAGTGCGTGGTTGACGATCTCGAACGCCGTCACGAGCCGCATCTGCGATTGCACCGTGGCCAGAAACTCCTGCATCGCCGAGCGCGCGTAGCCGGCCTCGCGCTTCGAGTGCGAGAAC
>JAZJZJ010000260.1:0-7639 GCA_040389925.1 Pseudomonadota bacterium | reverse complement strand
GTAGATCACCACGAACACCATCAGCTCGGCCAGGATCATCCACGCGTCGCGCACCGCGAGCGCGGTCTGCATCACCTTGGTCGAGATCCGGCCGGCGAATTCGTCCTGGTAGAAGTGCATGCTCTGCGCGAGCATCAGGCGGTGGAAGTTCCAGCGCAGCAGCATCGGAAAGTTGCCGGCCATCGCCTGCTGCTTCAGCAACGATTGAACCGCGACCAGCGCGACGCTGCCGGTCAGCACTGCCGCGAGCAGCACGAGGTTGTGGCCTTGGTCGGCCCAGAGGCGTGCCGGGGTGGTGGCAGCCAGCCAGTCGACGACGCGGCCGAGAAACGCGAACAACAGCGCCTCGAACGCACCGATGACCGCGGTGCACAAGGTCATCGCCAGCATGTAGGGCCGCAGCCCGCGCGTGCAGGCCCACAGAAACGCAAAGAAGCGCCTCGGGGGCGGCTCGGGCTCGGCATCCGGGTAAGGCTGCACGAGTCTTTCAAAGAACTGGAACACGTGGGACCTCTGATGGATTCGTTGTGACGGGGTCACCGGGAGAAGGGGCGAGAGGTTAGCCGATTCGACCGCGCATCACGCGGCGCGCCGGATCGCACCAATCTGGTTCCATGATGTGCAAATGGCACGTTAGAGGTGCCTCTCTTCAGGTTCTTGCCCCTGCATCGGGCATGGCCTAGGGTTTTCCCGCATAATACAAACCCTAGCCACTCCAAAGACCATCATGTCTTCCGTCCTCCAGTCGATCAAGAACCTGTTCAACGTGTCGGCCACCCCGGCCCAGGATCGCGACGACCAGTACTTGGCCGAAGCCGCCGATATTTATGACCTCGAGCGCCGCATGCGCCAGGTCGACTCCGGCCGCCACAACCTGTACGCCATCGGCGCCTACGGCATCTTCATGCGCTGAAGCAAGAAGGCGCTGACTACAGCGCCTTGCGCGTGACCGTTCCGGCCATTCGCCGGAGCAACCATTTCGGCGTTGCCCGCGCGGCCAACGTGGCCGCGAGGTTCACGGCGCCGGGCACGCGAATGACCTCGCCGTTCATGCAGGCCTTGTAGCCCGCGGCGGCGACCTCGTTCACGTCGCCGACCAGAAAGCCCGGCAGCTTGCCGAGTTGATCGTTCGCCGCGGCGGCGGTCGTCAGCATGCCGGTGGCGGTCACGCCCGGGCACAGTGCGGTGAGCGTCACGCCGCTGCCCTTCAATTCTTCCGCCAGCGACTCGGTCAGCGAGAGCACGTAGGCTTTCGTGGCCGCGTAGGTCGCGAGTGTCGGCACCGGCTGGAACGCCGCGATCGATGCGACGTTCAGCACGCGCCCGAAGCCACGTGCCTGCATCGGCGCCAGGAAGTGCGCGAGCATCGCGGTCAACCCGGCCACGTTCAGTGCGATCAGTTCCTGATGCCGCTGCGGCGTCATGCCGGTGAACGCGCCCTGCTCCAGCACGCCCGCGTTGTTGACCAACATGTCGACCGCGATGCGCTTGCGCTTCAGCGCGGCGAACAGGCGCTTCGCCGCGTCCGGCTCGGCCAGATCGGCCGGCTGCACCACCACCTTCACACCGTGCGCGGCTGCGAGTTCGGCCGCGAGCGTCTGCAGCTTGTCGGCGCTGCGCGCGACCAGCACCAGCGCATGGCCATCGGCCGCGAAACAGTGCGCGAGCGCCTCGCCGATGCCCGACGACGCGCCGGTGATCAGCGCGGTTTGAACTGACTTCTTCATCGCGTCTCCGTCGCCTTGTGCTTCACATGTTGCCACGCCGATGACATGAAACGAAACACGCCGATACGGCGGCGAAAGGACGCAGCGCGAGCGCGCCGGCACGATGGCTCTGTGCTCAACACACAAGCGCCATCTCCTCTCTCACCCAAGGAAACCGACATGAAACGCTGGATCAAACGAACCCTCGTCGCCGTCTTCGGCACCGCCATCCTCGTCGGCGGCCTGACGGCCTGCGGCGGCCACCGCGGCGGCTGGAACAACATGAGCGAAGCCGATTCGACCAAGATGCGCGAACACATGCTCGAGCGCGCCGGCAAGGACCTCAAACTCGACGACGCGCAAAAGCAGAAGCTGGCGACGCTGGCCGACAAGCTGCGCGATTCGCGTGCGGCCGTGATGGGCGCGACCGACCCGCGTGCCGACATCCAGGCGCTGGTCGCCGGCCCGAAGTTCGATCGTGCCAACGCGCAAGCGCTGGTCGAAGCGAAGACTGCGGCGGTGCGCACCAGGAGCCCCGAGCTCATCAGCGCGGCCGCCGACTTCTTCGACAGCCTGAATCCGGAGCAGCAACAGCAGGTGCGCGAGTTCATGAACAAGCGCCGCGGTCACGGCCACGGCCGCAGATCCTGAACCGTTGCGGCGCAAGGGAGAATCACCCGATGCGCCGCATCCTGCTGATCGACGACGACGAACTGCTCGCCGCCCCGCTCGCCGCCTTCTTCGGCCGCTTCGAGTTCACGCTCGATGCGGCCGTGCGACCGAGCGCCGGCCTCGCGATGCTGCGCTCGACCGCCTACGACGCGGCGATCCTCGACGTGATGCTGCCCGAGATGGACGGCTTCGAGCTGTGCCGGACGATCCGCCGTGAAAGCGACCTGCCGATCATCATGCTGACCGCACGCGGCGACGTGATGGACCGCGTCGTCGGCCTGGAGATCGGCGCCGACGACTACCTGCCGAAACCGTTCGAGCCGCGCGAGTTGCTCGCGCGCCTGCAGACGGTGCTGCGCCGCGCCCGCGCGCCGTCGCCCGCGAACCCGAAGCGGCTGAGCTTCGACGGCCTGCAGATCGATCTCGAACGCCGCCACGTCGAATGCGCCGGCCAGCCGGTCGAACTCACGAGCACCGAGTTCGACCTGCTGGTGCTGCTCGCGAGCGAACCGAACAAGGTATTCAACCGCGACGAGATCCTGAACAAGCTGCGCGGCATCGAGGCCGACCTGCACACGCGCGCGGTCGACATCCTCGTCAGCCGCCTGCGCAAGAAGCTCGAACCGCTCGACGCGATCAAGACGCTGCGCAACGCCGGCTACACCTTCGCCGGGGCGCGCGTGTGAACCCGCTCAGACGCGCATGGCGCAACACGCGGCACTCGCTGCGCGCGCGGCTCACGCTGCTGTTCCTGCTGCTCGCGCTGGCGATGACGCTGGCCTTCGTCGGCGGCATGCAGGCCGTGATGCGCTCGGGCTGGCAAGAGATCGCGCGGCCGCTGGTCGCGAACTACGTCGACCGGCTCACGGCCGAGATCGGCACGCCGCCCGATGTCGCGAAGGCACAGGCGCTGACACGCAGCTTGCCGATCCGCATTCGCATCGACGGGCCGGTGGTGAACTGGTCGTCGCGCGCCGGCGCGGCGGATGACGAGTGGCACGCGCGCGATCGCAACCGCCGCGACGCCGAGCGCCCCGCGAGCACCTGGCGCCCGACGCGGTTGCTGGCCGACGGCCACCGCATCAGCTTCGGCCTGGCGAGCCTGCCGCGCGGCGACGACGCGCCCGAAGACCGCGCGCGCCTGATCGGCTGGGCCACGCTGCTGGCGCTGCTGCTACTGGTCGGGCTCGCCTACGCGCGGGTGCGCGCGTTGCTGCGGCCGATCGACGACATCCGCGCCGGCGCGATCCGCTACGGCGCCGGCGACTTCTCGCAGCCGATCCCGGCGCGTGCGCATGGCGAGCTCGGCGAACTCGCGCAGCAGGTCAACGGCATGGCCGATGGGCTGCACGGCATGCTCGACGCGAAGCGCCAGCTGCTGCTCGCGATCAGCCACGAACTGCGCTCGCCGCTGACCCGTGCGCGGCTGAATGCCGAGCTGGTCGACGCAGGCGGTGCGCGCGATGCACTGCTGCACGACCTTGCCGAGATGCGCGACCTGATCACCGACCTGCTGGAGAGCGAGCGCCTCACCGGCGGGCATGCGGCGCTGCACACCGAGGCGGTCGACCTGAACGCGCTGGTGCACGAGGTGGTTTCGAGCCAGTTCGCGAGCCGCGGCATCACGCTCGCACTCGATCCGAACCTGCCAACGCTGGCGCTGGACCCGACGCGCATCAAGCTGCTGCTGCGCAACCTGATCGACAACGCGCTGCGCCACAGCGCCGATGCGCTCTCGCCGACGAGCGTCACGACCGCGTTCGATGCCGATGCGCTGACGTTGACGGTGCGCGATCACGGCCCCGGCGTCGATGACGCGCAACTGCCGCGACTCGCCCAAGCTTTCTACCGCCCCGACAGCGCACGCCAGCGCACCACCGGCGGCGTCGGGTTGGGGCTGTACCTGTGCCGCCTCGTCGCACAAGCGCACGGCGGCTCGCTGACCCTGCGCAACGCCCATCCCGGGCTGCTGATCGAGGTCCGCCTGCCGCGCTGAGCCGCGCGGCTACTTCTTGCGCGTCTTTTCCCAGTTCTGCAGCGCGGTCAGCGTGTTCGTCACATGCTTGGCCGGATTCAGGCTCTGGTAGCTGTAGATGATCGAGCGGTCGGGCGTGATCACGTAGGACACCCGGTTGGCGTAGTCCGGCATGATCATCATCGCCGCATCGTAGGACTTGATCACGGTCTTGGCCGCATCGGAGGCGACCGCGAACTTGCCCTGGCAGGCCTGCATCGAGAACTTGAGCTGGGTCTCGATGTCGTCGGTCGAGACCCCGATCACGGTCGCGCCGAGCGCGCTGAACTTCTCGGTCGCTTCGGCGAACTCGTGCGCTTCGGCCGAACAGCCGGCCGTGAACGCCGCCGGGAAGAAATACAGCACCACCGGCCCCTTCGCCAGCGTCTGGCTCAGCGAGAAGCTGTACTGCTTGCCGGCGAGTGCGGCCTGGGTCGTGAAATCGGGCGCCTTCTCGCCGATGTCTAGCGCGGCCCAAGCCGACGAGGCCATCGCCAGGACACTCGCCATCACCATGATCTTCTTCATCGCCTTCTCCTTGACACCGCGCGATCTTGCCAGAAGCGTTCCGGCCCGCTTCCATACGGCCGATAGACCCTGCCGGATGCAGCCGGGCAACCCAGGCAGCACGCCCTAAATTGAACCCGGCCGCGCCGATATGATCCGCCGGCATCGAAGCACGCGCGCCGCCGGCAGCGCGTGCCACCTCACTCGGAGACTGCATGTTCGACTACATCGTCATCGGCGGCGGCTCGGCCGGCTGCGTGCTCGCGGCGCGCCTGAGCGAAGACCCGAACGTCAGCGTCTGCCTGCTCGAAGCCGGCCCGGTCGACAAGAGCGTGCTGATCCACTGCCCGGCCGGCCTCGCGCTGCTCGCGCAGACCCATCAGGCGAACTGGGCCTTCCAGACCGTGCCGCAAGCCGGCCTGAACGGCCGTCGCGGCTACCAGCCGCGCGGCAAGGTGCTCGGCGGGTCGAGTTCGGTGAACGCGATGTGCTACATCCGCGGCCCGCGCGAAGACTACGACCGCTGGGCCGCCGAGGGCGCGCCGGGCTGGGGCTTCGACGACCTGCTGCCGTACTTCAGGAAGTCGGAACACAACGAGCGCGGCGCCGATGCCTGGCACGGCACCGGCGGCCCGCTCAACGTGATGGATCTGCGCAGTCCGAACCGCTTCGGTCCCGTCTTCGTCGAGGCTGCGGTGCAGGCCGGCTATCCGAAGAACGCCGACTTCAACGGGTCGGCGCAAGAAGGCGTTGGCCTGTACCAGGTGACGCACAAGAACGGCGAACGTCACAGCGCCGCGAAGGCCTACCTCACGCCGAACCTCGGCCGCAAGAACCTCACGGTGATGACCGGCGCGCACACCACGCGCATTCTGATGGAGGGCCAACGCGCGGTCGGCGTCGAAGTGCGTGTGAACGGCGCGCTGCAGCAGCTGAAGGCCGCGCGCGAGGTGCTGCTCAGCGCGGGCTCGCTGCAGTCGCCGCAACTCCTGATGCTGTCGGGCATCGGGCCCGGTGCCGAGTTGCAGAAGCACGGGATCGCGGTCGTGCACGAACTGAACGGCGTCGGCGCGAACCTGCACGACCACGTCGACGTGGTCCAGGTCGTCAACACGCCGGGGCTGACCGAGCTGTTCGGCCTGTCGCTGCCCGGCGCGGTCAACGCGATCCGCGGCATCTTCGAGTGGCGCAACGCGCGCCGCGGCATCCTGACGACGAACTTCGCCGAAGCCGGCGGCTTCATCAAGAGCGCGCCCGGCGAGGCACTGCCCGATCTGCAACTGCACTTCGTCATCGGCAAGCTGATCGACCACGGCCGCAAGCCGAGCTTCGGCCACGGCTACTCGTGCCATGTGTGCCTGCTGCGCCCGAAGAGCCGCGGTTCGCTGAAACTCGCGAGCGCCGACCCTTTCGCCGCGCCGCTGATCGACCCGAACTTTCTGGCCGAGCGCGACGACATGGACAAGCTGCTGCGCGGCTTCAAGCTCATGCGCAACATCCTGCAGCAACCGGCCCTCGCCGGTTACCGCGGCCAGGAGCTGCCGGCCTCGGCCGGCGCGCAGACCGATGCGCAGATCGAGAACTTCATCCGCGGTCACGCCGACACGATCTACCACCCGGTCGGCACCTGCCGGATGGGCTCGGGCGCTTGGGCCGTCGTCGACACACAGTTGCGCGTGCACGGCGTGCAGGGGCTGCGCGTGGTCGATGCGTCGATCATGCCGAGCATCATCGGCGGCAACACCAACGCGCCGGTGATCGCGATCTCCGAGAAGGCGGCCGACTTGATCAAGGCCGCGGCCTGAGGTCTTCCATCTTCGGGTGAAAATGGCGGCAACCGTTTGTCGTCAGGAGTTCACCCGCATGAAAACCAAAGCCGCCGTCGCCTGGAAAGCCGGCGCCCCGCTCACGATCGAAACCGTCGACCTGGCCGGCCCGCGCGCCGGCGAGGTGCTGATCGAGGTCAAGGCGACCGGCATCTGCCACACCGACTACTACACGCTCTCGGGCGCCGACCCCGAAGGCCTGTTCCCGGCGATCCTCGGCCATGAGGGCGCGGGCATCGTCGTCGACGTCGGCCCGGGCGTGACCTCGCTGCGCAAGGACGACCACGTCATCCCGCTCTACACGCCCGAGTGCCGGCAGTGCAAGTTTTGCCTGTCGCGCAAGACGAATCTGTGTCAGCTGATCCGCGGCACCCAAGGCAAAGGGCTGATGCCTGACGCGAGCTCGCGCTTCTCGCTCGACGGCAAGCCGATCCTGCACTACATGGGCACGAGCACGTTCAGCAACTACATCGTCGTGCCCGAAATTGCGGTCGCAAAGGTGCGCTCGGATGCACCGTTCGACAAGATTTGCTACATCGGTTGCGGTGTGACCACCGGCATCGGCGCGGTGCTGTTCACCGCGAAGGTCGAGGCCGGTGCGAACGTCGTCGTGTTCGGCCTCGGCGGCATCGGGTTGAACGTGATCCAGGGCGCGAAGATGGTCGGCGCCGACAAGATCATCGGCGTCGACCTGAACCCCGAACGTGAAGCGATGGCGCGCAAGTTTGGCATGACGCATTTCATCAACCCGAAGAATGTGGAGAACGTCGTCGATGCGATCGTCCAGCTCACCGACGGCGGTGCCGACTACAGCTTCGAGTGCGTCGGCAACACGAAGCTGATGCGCCAGGCGCTCGAGTGCACGCACAAGGGCTGGGGCCGCAGCATCATCATCGGCGTGGCCGAAGCCGGCG
>JAZJZJ010000259.1:0-2220 GCA_040389925.1 Pseudomonadota bacterium | reverse complement strand
CCTGCTGGCCGTTGCCGGCGACGCCGGCGATCGCGACGATCTCGCCGGCGCGCAGGTCGAGGTCGACGCCGTCGAGCCGCGCCCCGTGGCCCGCGCCGGCCACGCCGACGCCGCGCAACGCGCAGACCACGGCGCCTGCCGCGCGAGGGGTGCGCGTTGCCGGCGCGACCTCGCGCCCGACCATCAGCGCGGCCAGCGACGCCTTGCTCGCGTCCTTCGCCGCCACGGTCGCGACCAGTTGGCCGCCGCGCAGCACGGCCACGCGGTGCGAAACGCGCAGCACCTCGTCGAGCTTGTGGCTGATGAAGATCACGCCGAGGCCTTGCGCGATCAGCTGCTGCAGCGTGTCGAACAAGGTGACGACTTCGGGCGGCGTGAGCACGGCGGTCGGCTCGTCGAGGATCAGGATCCTTGCGCCACGGACCAGCGCCTTCAGGATCTCGACCCGCTGGCGTTCGCCGACCGACAAGTCGACGACCAGCGCATCGGGGTTCACCTGCAGCCCGAAACGCTGCGCGGTGTCGACCAGCTTCGCGCGCGCCGCCGCACGTCGCGAGAACGGCTGCCACAGCGGCTCGGTGCCGAGCATCACGTTGTCGAGCACGCTGAGGTTGTCGGCCAGCGTGAAGTGCTGGTGCACCATGCCGATGCCGGCGGCGAGCGCCGCGCGCGTGTCGCCCGGCGGCAGTGTCTGGCCGAAGGCCTCGATGCGGCCCGCGTCGGCAACGTAGTGGCCGAACAGGATCGACACCAGCGTGCTCTTGCCGGCGCCGTTCTCACCGAGCAGCGCGAGCACTTCGCCGCGATGCAGGTCGAGCGAGACGGCGTCGTTCGCGACCAGGCTGCCGAAGCGCTTGGTGATGGCCTGCAGGCGCAGGACCGGCGTGCCGGCCTCCGCGGTCACCTGCTCCTCACTTGGCCGTCGGCTTCGGCTGGCTGTCGTCGACCTTCACCGTGAAGCTGCCGGCGAGGATCGCCTTCTGCTTCGCTTCCATCTTCGCGACCACGTCGGCCGGCACCTTCTTCGCGAACGTGCCGAGCGGGCTGAGCTCGCTGCCCTTGTGCTTCATCATCGAGTAGTCGCCGTACTCCTTGGCCTCGAACTTGCCGGCCTTGACCGACTTGATCGCCAGATCGATCGTCGGCTCCATGTTCCACAGCGCCGAGGCGACCACCGTGTCGGGGTACTTGTCTTGCGTGTTGATGACGTTGCCGATCGCAAGCTTGCCCTTCTCCTTCGCAGCATCCGAGACGCCGAAGCGCTCGGCATACATCACGTCGGCGCCCTTGTCGATCATCGCAAAAGCGGCTTCCTTGGCTTTCGGCGGATCGAACCAGCTGTTGATGAAGCTGACCATGAACTCGACCTTCGGGTTCGTCTCTTTCGCGCCGGCCATGAAGGCGTTCATCAAGCGGTTCACCTCGGGGATCGGATAGCCGCCGACCATGCCGATCTTGCCGGTCTTGGTCATGCCACCGGCGATCATGCCGCTCAGGTAGGCCGGCTCCTGGATGAAGTTGTCGAACACGCCGAAGTTCGGTGCCTGCGGCTTGCCCGACGAGCCGAGCAGAAAGCTGACCTTCGGATAGTCTTTTGCGACCTTGCGCGCCGCCGCCTCGACCGCAAAAGCCTCGCCGACGATCAGCGTGTTGCCGGCCTCGGCATAGCCGCGCATCACGCGCTCGTAGTCGGCGTTGGTGACGTTCTCGCTGAACACGTACTCGATCTCGCCACGCGCGACCGCGGCCTTCAGCGCCTTGTCGATGCGGCTGACCCACTGCTGTTCGACCGGCACGGTGTAGATCGCGGCGACCTTGATTTTGGCTTGCGCGAACGCTGCACCGCTGGTGCCGACGATTGAGGCGGCCAGCGTGGCCCACAGGGCATGGCGACGGGAAAGGGACATGGATGATCTCCTGACGGTTGCGTTGTTGGAGGTGGAATGTGAAACGAGAAGCGCCAGCGATTAAGCAAGAGCCATTCCGGGCGCGCAAGTGGGGCGAGCCCCGGGGCCGGCCGCACTTCTACAATTGGGGCCTTGCCTGCCTCCCACCGGTGCGCTGTCCGCGCGCGTCCTCGCATGAACCTGTCTGCCCTCTCCGCCCTGTCGCCGCTCGACGGCCGCTATTCCACCAAGGTCGCGGCGCTGCGCCCGCTGCTCTCGGAGTTCGGGCTGATGCACCGGCGCGTGCAGGTCGAGGTCGAGTGGTTCATCGCGC
>JAZJZJ010000258.1:0-14690 GCA_040389925.1 Pseudomonadota bacterium | reverse complement strand
GAAGCCCTTGCTCTCGTTGAACCACTTCACGGTACCGGTTTGGGTCGTCATGGAAAACTATCCTATCTATTTCGAATAATGCGCAGCACATGCAGCGCATGCAGCGACACTCAAGAAACGATCAGGGGGATTTCTATCGACGCCCGCCGCGAGAACCGCGCCGGTGGGGAAGAATCTCTAACAACCACTGTCTTGCGTATAACTGTGCAGCGGACTGTACACGAAACCGCGCCCCCGCGTGCCGAAGGCTGATTCACCGCTGCCTGCAACTGCTCAGGCTGTGGTTCAGAATCGACACGATCGAATCGGGCGAGGGCGGAAAAATGGGCGGGAAAACGGACTGGAAACACGAGGGCGTGCGCGTTGTTGGCGCCGATCAACTCGACGCGAACACCGCGCAGACGCCCGGCATGGACCGCAAGGCGGCGATCAATTTCGCACGCGTCGGCGCGAACAAACTGTGGGCCGGTACCGTCCACATTCATCCCGACGCGAAAACCGGCGCGCACCACCACGGCCCGCTCGAGAGCGTGATCTACGTCGTCAAGGGCCGCGCCCGCATGCGCTGGGGCGACGCGCTCGAGTTCACCGCCGAAGCCGGCCCCGGCGATTTCATCTACGTGCCGCCGTTCGTGCCGCATCAAGAGATCAACGCGAGCCCGACCGAAGTGCTCGAGTGCGTGCTGGTGCGCAGCGACGGCGAGGCGGTCGCGGTGAACCTCGACATCGCGCCGGTCGAAAAGCCCGAGGCGGTGCGCTGGATCGACCCGACGCATCCGCAGGGCTGAAATGACGACCCACACGCCAATGCGCGCATTGAAACTCTCGGTCCTCGATCAATCGGTTTCGGTCGTCGGCAGCAGCGAGGGCGCGGCGATCCGCGACACGCTGGACCTGGCGCAGCACTGCGAGCGCCTCGGCTACGCCCGCTTCTGGGTCAGCGAGCACCACGGCCTGCCGACGATCGTCGGCTCGGCACCCGAGATACTGATGGCGGGAATAGCGGCGCGCACCACGCGGATTCGCATCGGCAGCGCCGGCGTGATGCTGCCGCACTACAGCGCGCTGAAAGTGGCCGAGCAGTTCCGCGTGCTCGAAGCGCTGGCGCCGGGGCGCATCGATCTGGGCGTCGGACGCGCGCCGGGCGGCGACATGCGCACTGCACGCGCACTGAACCCGAATGCACACGCAGCCGCCGACAACTTCCCCGAACAGGTGCGCGACCTGCAGGCCTGGACGACGCTGCCCGAGCACCACGGCATCGCCGCGCACCCGCTCGGGCCGGATGCGCCCGAGGTGTGGATCCTCGGCAGCTCGTACTACGGCGCGCAGCTCGCGGCGCACTTCGGCCTGCCGTACGCCTACGCGTATTTCTTCGTCGACGGGCAAGGCGCTGACGAAGCGCTCGCGCTGTACCGCAGCCTGTATCGGCCGAGCGAACGCCATCCCGTGCCGCAGGCGACCGTGTGCGTGTGGGCGCTGGTCGCCGCCACGCGCGACGAGGCCGCGCACCACGCGCTCGGCCGCGAGCGCTGGCGCGTCGACCGCGCGCGCGGGGTGCTCGGGCCGCTGCAGGCGCCCGAGCGAATCGCGCAGCGCGGCTTCACGGCGGAGGAATGGCCGACCGTCGAAGCAATGCGCGCGAAGGCCTTCGTCGGCACTGCGGCCGAGGTCGGTGCGCAACTGCGTGCGCTCGCCGACGAGCTCGACCTCGACGAGATCGTCGTCAACACCTGGGCGCACGACCCGGCAGTGCGTCGCACGTCGTACGCGTTGCTCGCAAAGGAATTCGGATTGGAAGCCGCCACATGAACCGCGTCGACTTCCCGCTGCGCGGCGAGTACATCACCCTCGATGCGCTGCTGAAAGCCACCGGCCTCGCACCGAGTGGCGGCATCGCGAAGATGATGGTCGCCGACGGGCTCGTGCAGGTTGACGGCCGCGAGGAGTTGCGCAAGACCTGCAAGATCCGCGCGGGCCAGGTCGTCAGCCTGCACGGCACGCGCGTGCGCGTGCTCGCGCCCGACGCGCAAACCCCGGCCTGAGCTTCAAGGCTTCGCGCCCAGCCGCTGCAGCTCGAAGCCCGCGGCGGCGTGCTCGATGTAGCGCGTGATGCCCTTGGCGCGCGCCTTCTCGAACGCCTCGCGCGCCTTGTCGGGCTGCTTCGCGTTCAACTGGTACTCGCCGATGTAGAACCAGCCTTCGGCGAGCGCGAGCTCCTGGTCGTCGCCGGTCTTGCGGCCGATCTGCTCGATGACCTGCTCCGGTGTCATCTGTCCGGCGAACATCGCCAGCGCCGGGCGCGGCCAGGCACCTGTCGGACCGGCGCTCGCGGCGGCGAGCAATTCCGGCGGCAACGGGCGGTTCAGGCGCTGCAGCGTCCAGGCCTGCCAAAGTTGCGCGTAGGCACGGTTGCCGGCGTCGGGCCGGTCGAGCACGGCCTTGGCGAAGTCGTCGGCGGCGGGCTCGAGCTTGCCGTCGAAGAAGCGCGCCTGGCCGCGCCGGTAGTACACATCGGCGGCGTTGGCGCCGAACGCGAGCGCCTTGCCGAAGTCGTTCGACGCGGCGGCGAAGTCGCCCCGCGCCCAGTTCGCGTTGCCCTGGCAGAACCAGGCCGCGCCCAGCGACGGCGCCTGCTTCACCGCTTCCTGCGCGTCCTTCAGCGCCTCGGCGACGTTGCCGAGCTCGGTCTGCGCTTCGGCGCGCAGGCACAGGGCCTGCGCCAGATCGTCACCGCCGAGCTGACCGCCGCCAATCGCCTTGCCGGTGCGCTCGACCGTGGTTTTCGCGCGGGCGAGCAGGTTGTCTTGCAGCGTCTTGCGGCCGATGCCGAGAAAGCCGCCGTCGCGGATCTGGTTCGGCGTGACCACCATCGAGCCACCGATCGCGCGCTCGAGCGACCGCACGTCGGTGACGAGTGCGGGCACGTCCTTCGCCGCCACGCTGGGGGTCAGCGGCTCGAAGCGCACCGTGGCCGTCGCGAGATTGCCGCGGAAGCTGCGCGTCACCTCGGCGGCGAACGCAGCATTCGTGATGCGCCGCGTGCCCGGGTCGAGCACGCCGCTGACGCTGGCCGGCCACTGCATCTCGGCGCTGTACACAACGGTGACCGGGAACGCCGGCAGCGCCACCGCGAAATGGCGCGTCGGCGATGGCGGCAGCGCGATCGTGTTCTGCATGTTGGCCGGCGCGAAGCGCATCACCCAGTTGCCGTTGTCGGCGTTCGCGAGCTTGGGCACCTTGAATCGGGCGCTGATCGTGATCCGGTTTTGGTCGACCTCGTCGGTGAGCTCCGGCGTGCCGACCAGGGCGATGCCGGGATAGCGCCGCTCCAGGTTCGTCACCAGCAGGCGCTGCAGGCGCGGCGGGTCGAGGCGCGCAACCGTCAGCCGCATCTGCTCGGCGGCCACGCCGTTCCATTGCTGGCGGGTCGCGAGCTCGCCGTCGTCGCCGAACGCATCGAGCTTGAATTTCTCGGTCAGCTCGTTGCGGAAGATGTCTTTGCGGTTCGGTGAGAGCACGTCGGTCAGCGCGGTCGTCGCGCGCGCGTCGACCACCAGCACGCGCGCGCCCTCGAGCCCCTGGCCCATGCGCTCGACCGGACCGCGCTGGCCCATGCGCGTCGGGTCGAGGTAGTAGTCGCGCCCGTCGATGCGGGCCTGCACGATCGCGTGGTCGAACGCCAGCGGCGAGGCCAGCACCGTGCCCGGCCTCTGCGGCGCGCTCAGCGAGGCCAGCACGGCGTGCGCCGGGATGCCCAGCGACTGCAACAGGCGCATCAGCAGAAACGACTTGTCCTTGCAGTCGCCGTAGCGGTTGCGCAGCACCTCGGCCGGCGCGTGCGGCCGGTGCGAGCTCTCGCCGAGCGAGACCGAGTAATAGCGAATCTGGCTCTGCACCCATTGCAGCGCCTGAGAGGCCTGCTCCGACTGCGACGGCAGGCGCAGCCAGCGTGCTACCTGCGGCACGAGCTCGGGCGGCAGCGGTTCGTCCTGCGGGAACAGGCCATCGGCCCAGCGCGCGACCTCGCCCCAGTCGGCGAACTCGCTGAACTGCAGCCAGCGCAGCGGCATCGCGCCGCGCGGCAGCATCGGTTCGAGTTCGACGGCGGCGAGATCGCGCTCCTCGAAGCGCAGCCGGCGCATGCCGCCCTGCAGCGTGATCTCGGGCGCGAGCTTCGAGGCCTCAGACGACCCAAGCGCGTCGCCGTTCCACTTCCACTGCACCTGGCGCGCCTCGGGCACGTTCAGCGTCACGCGCCGCAGCTGCACCGGCACCGGCCGCTGCCACGGCACGCCCTGCGCGTAGCGCCCGCCGAAGATCGGGTTCGCGCCCGCGATCGAATACTGCAGCTGCAGCGTGTCGCCGACGCGCACGTCGCTGAGCAGCATGCTGGCGGTGATCACGCCGCTGTAGATGCCTTGCTCCAGGCCCGCCTCGCGTTGCAGAAAGCGCACCTGCGCGGTGGCCGTGTGGTCGATGACCTGCTCGCCACGCAGGATCGCGACCCGGTGCAGCACCAGCTTCTGGTACTGCGGAATGAACTGCATCGAGATCTGGCCGACCCGGCCGAGTGCGCTCGCATCATTCACCTGCTGCGCGAGGTTGACCAGCATCACCGGGGTGTCGTCGACCAGCAGGTGCGTGTCTTCGAGCCGCACCGCGAGCGCGCTGCGCGTGGCCGCGGCCGGCGGGATCGGCAGCACGTCGGCCCAGACCGGCAGCGGCGCACCGCGCACGAACGAACCCGCGGCGACCGAGATCTCTTTCAGCGGGGTCTCGGGCGGTGCGGCCGGGCTGGCGGCCGCGGGCGCCACAGCGACTTGCGCGAACCCCTGCACCGCGGCGCTCAACGCCAGCAGACACGCGAAACGCCGAACAACGCGCCGAATCGAAAAGCGGATCAGTGGCAAGGCAGGCCCGGGTGGCAGCAGAGGTGCTCGGATTGAAGCACAGGCCTGCAAGTTCCCGCCGCGGCGGGCGCCGCACGCAAGTCACGGCATCATTGAGGGCATGACGACCTTGCTGAACCCTCCACTCACCGAAGCGGCCGAACTCGACGACGCGTTGCGCGGCAGCGGTCACGCCGTGCTCAGCGCCGCCGGGCTGCGCGCGCTGCTGCCGGCATCGCTCGCCGAACTCGACGCGCTGCGCCCGAGCTGGGCCGACCTGCCGCCCGACGAGCACATGCGCGACGGCGGCCGCTACCGGCGCCGGCGCCACGCCTGCTTCGTCGTCGAGGGCGACGCGGTGACGCCCATGCCGCACCGCGCGCACTGGCAGCCGCTCGAGTACAACGCGCTGCACGGCGGGCTGGAGCGCTGGTTCGAGCCGATGCGCGCCGAGGTGGTCGCACAGCCGGTCTGGTCGCGCCTGCTCGCGGTGCTGAGCGCGCATTGCAGCGCGCTGCGCGGCGCACAGCCCTGGTACGTCGAGGCGCATCAGTTCCGCATTGACACGACCGACGGCATCGGCCGGCCGACGCCCGAAGGCGCGCACCGCGACGGCGTCGACTTCGTCGCGGTGCTGCTGATCGACCGGCAAGGCATCAAGGGCGGCGAGACGCGCGTGTTCGAGGCCGACGGCCCGGCCGGCCTGCGTTTCACGCTGACCGAGCCGTGGACCACGCTGCTGCTCGACGACGCCCGCGTGATTCACGAGAGCACGCCGATCCAGCCGGTCGCGCCCGGCGGCTACCGCGACACGCTGGTGCTGACGTTCAGGGCGAACGGATTCCAGGGCCCCGGCGCGATTTGAACGGCTACTGCAATCCCAGCGTCTGCTGCAGGAACAGCACGGTCGCGTAGAACTGGAAATCGGCGTTCTCGCGGCGCGCGAAGCCGTGGCCTTCGTTCTCGCCGCGCAGATACCAGACCGGTGAGCCGTTCGCGCGCACTTTCGCGACCATCTGCTCGGCCTCGGTGACCGGCACGCGCGGGTCGTTCCTGCCCTGCACGACGAACAGCGGCTTGCGGATCCCGCCGGCATTCGTCAGCGGCGAGATCTTCTCGAGGTGGGCACGCATCGCGGGGTCGCGCTCGTCGCCGTACTCGACCCGGCGCAGGTCGCGCCGGTAGCTCTCGGTGTTCTTCAGGAAGGTCAGGAAGCTCGAGATGCCCACGACGTCGATCGAACCGGCGATGCGGTCCGAATAGGTCGTCGCGACCGCCAGGCTCATGTAGCCGCCGTAGCTGCCGCCGGTGACGACGACGCGCGCGGCGTCGAGGCCCGGCTGGGTCGCGATCCAGTCGAGCAGCGCGCCGATGTCTTTGACCGAGTCTTCGCGCTTGAAGCCGTCGTCGAGCGCGAGAAAGGTCTTGCCGTAGCCGCTCGAACCGCGCACGTTCGGCTGGATCACCGCGATGCCGAGCTCGTTGACGTAGTAGTTGCTGCGCCCCAGAAAGCTCAGTGTGGCCTGGCCTTCGGGCCCGCCGTGGATCGCGATCAGCACCGGGCGTTTGCCGGTGAAGCGCGCCGGCGGCAGGTTCAGAATGCCCGAGATCGTGCGGCCGTCGAAGCTCGTCCAGCGCACGATCCGCTGCTCCGGGAAGCTGCGCGTGTCGACGCCGGGCGGCGCCCACGCGCGCGTCCATTGCTCGACCGCGCCGCTGGTCGGGTTCAGCGACCAGATCTGGCTCGGCCCCTGCGCGCTGTTGAGCGAGAACGCGAGGTCCGGCAGCGTCGGGTGGAAGTTCGTCGTGCCGACACTGCCGGCCGGCACGGTCGGCGCGGCGAGCTGCTTCAGGCTGTGCGCGTCGTACAGGCGCAGTTCGTCGCGCCCGTCGACATTTGCCTGCGCGGCAATCAGCGTGCCGGCCTCGTTGCCGGTCGCGCCGCTAACGTTCCACGGGATGTCGCGCGTGATCGGCGTGATGCGGCGGTCGGCGAACGAATAGAAGACGAGTTCGCGGAACTCGCTGCCCTGATCGCTGAGCAGAAACAGACCGCTGTTGTCGCGCTTGAAGTCGCCGGCGAACCAGCTTGCCTTCCCGGTGCTGCCCGCGGCCGGCAGCAACTGCGCGAGCTGCCGGGTCGCCAAATCGAGCATCCAGACCTGCGATTCGTTCGCCGAGAGGTAGCGCGTCAGTGCGACCTGCTTGTCGTCCCACGAGATGCCACCCACGCCCCAGCCACCGCCGGGCAGCTTGGCCAGCGTCACGGCGGCCTGCGGCTGCAGCGGGTCCAGCAGGCGCAGCGTCTGTGTGATCGCGGCGCGCGAGCCGCCTTCGGCGGTGCGGTCGAGCGGCGACGCCAGCGTCAACATCTGCGCGCTGGTGTGCAGCCAACCTTCCATCGTGTGGCGCTCGGGCGTGTCGGTCAGCAGCGTGACCTGCTTGCCCGGCAAATCGAGGCGATAGAGCTTGAATTGCTCGTTGCCGCCGCTGCCGCGCGCGAACACGATGTAGGTGCCGTCGCGCGGCGCGTAGCTCGCATCGCGCACCGGGTCGGACGTGTCGGTCAACTGCTCGGGCGCGGCCAGCGGCGCGGTGATGCGAAACAGCTGCGGCGTGCTCGCGCCGGCCAACAGGTGCGAGACCAGCATCTCGCGGCGTGCCGGGTGCCAGTCGACGAAGCTGTGACCGCGAAAGTCGGTGTACTTCGCGACTTGGGCGGCGATGCTCGCCGGGATCGGCGGGATGCCCTGGGCGACGAGGTTGGCGTTCGGGGCGATCGTGGCGGTGGGCGTCGTGCCGCAGGCGATCAGCAGTGAGGCGAGTGCGGTCAGGATCGCCGCGGCAGCGAGTCGTCTCTTGCGAAAGTGCGTCATGCGGATGCGCGCGGCTTGTGGCCGCCGGGGCAGGTGGGGTGGGTGGGGTGGGTGGGGTGGGTGCGATTGTGGCAAACCGTGCGCACGCGGCGCGTCGGGTTCATCGCGCGTGGCTGCAGCTCGTGCGCCGCTGCCCGCCGTTCGTCGCAACCCGCTGGAGCAGCGCGCGGGGCCTGCCGATACTTCATTCATCGACACCGGCACGGCCGGCACATTCGCCAAGTCAAGCGATCAAGCCAAGGAGCACTTCATGAACACCATCGCACGCCAACTGACCCGCCTCACGATGCTGGCCGCGGTTCTGGCCGCTGGCTTCACGATGCAAACCGCGCAGGCCGCCGACAAGGAAGTGCGGGTGGTGCAACTGCAGCCGGTCGTCGTTGTCGCCAAGCGCATGCGCGTGATCGAGCTGGAGCGCGTCGTGGTCGTCGCCAAGCGGCTGACGCCGCAGGCCGCGCTGCTCGCGCAGCGCAGCGTGCGCGCCGAGCGCGGCTGAGCGCTCAGGCGTCGCGCACGTCGGCCACCGCGCTCGCACCGAAGTCGGCGCGGGCCAACCAGGCCAGTACGCGGGCAGCAGCGTCGGTGGGCGACGTCAGCTGCCCTTTCTCTTTCAGACCGACGAAGTTGGCCTTCTCCGGGAAGCCGGCCGCATCACCGGCGCGCAGATGCACCTGCATGTCGGTGTCGATCACACCGGGCGCGAGCGAGACGAGCTTCGCGCCGTTCGGGCGATTCGCCTCGTCGAGCGCCATCGCGCGGGTCAGGTGGTCCATGCCCGCCTTCGTGGCGCAGTAGGCGGCCGAAGCCGCCATCGCGCGCCGGCCGAGGCCCGACGAGATGTTCAGCACGCGCTTGTCGGCCGTCCAGGTTCGGGTGGCGCGCAGGAACGCCGCGCTCAGCAGCAGCGGCGCTTCGAGCCCGACGCGCAGCGCCGACGCGAGGTCGGCATCGCTGTCTTCGTCGATCGGGCCGAGGCGGGTCAGCGCGGCGGCGTTGTTGATCAACGCGACGGCGTCGAACGCGGTGCCGTCGAGCGCCGCGATCCAGGCCTGCAGCTTCGCGGCCGCCTCGAGCGATTGCGACAGATCGAGCGACCATTGCTCGCAGGCCGCACCGGCTGCGGCGGCTTGGGCCGCGAGCGCATCGCTGCGCCGGCGCGAGATGCACAGCAGCACATGATCGGGCGCGAGCAGCTGCTCGGCCATCGCCGCGCCCATGCCGCGCGATGCGCCCGTCAGGACGAACAGCTTTTTCTTCGCCACGGCTGGTCAGGCCGCTTGCGCTTGCTGGATGCCGGCGATCGCCCACTCGCGGCTGCCGTCGGCCGGCTTCACGAGGTGCCAGACTTCGTCGAAGGGTCCGGCCACGCCGTCCTTGTCTTCGCGGATCAGGCCGTGGAAACGCACGCTGACGATCTGGCGCTCGGTTTCGCTGACGACATCGAGCACCTCGGCGTCGATGCGCACCACATCGGTCGTCTGCGCGCCGCTGCCGCGCTCTTGCAGGTCGAGCTTGACGGCGGCGAACATCTCGGGCGTGGTGAAGGCGCGCAGGTCGTTCAGGTCGGCGGTGTCGTTCGCGGCCTGCATGCGAATGAAGATCATCTTCGCGATGCGCTCGAAGCCGGGGGCGTCGAAACCCGCCGGCAGCGTGCTTGCGGCGGCAGCCGGCATCAAGGCGGCGCTCGGCGTGGTCTGCGTCCAAGCCGACGCGCCGGTCGGGGCACTCGAGGCGGCCGGCGGCGCGTTGTTCGCACCATTGAACTGCATGCCGTTCGGCGTCGCCATCGCCGGCGAGTTGTTGTTGCGCGCGAAGCGGTTCATCAGGAAGCGGATCGCGAAGAACGCGAGCCCGGCCAGCAGCACCATCGTCAGGATGTTGCCGAATGCGGCGCCCATGCCGAGGTGGCTCATCAGTGCGGCGATGCCCAGACCCGCGGCGAGGCCGGCGAGCGGGCCCATCCACGAACGCTTCGGCGCGGCGGCCGCGGGTGCGGCACCGGCCATCGCGGGCGAGGTCGGCGCAGCCTGTGCGGGCTGGGTCGGCGTGGCAGGTGCCGGCGCGCGCGCAGGCACGCTGCGCTGCATGCCCGACGACGAACCGCCGCCCATGCGCTTGGCTTCGGCCTCGAACGGCACGACCATGCCGGCAGACATCACGGCGAACGACAGGGCGAGGATCAGGGATTTCATCAGTGCGTTCCTTCGGTGGACAGGTCGGTTGCAGAGCCATCAAGCGGCACGGCCGGCGCGATCATACGAGGCGCGAATGCCCCCACTGCCATCACCCCACTGCCGACCGGTGACATCTGCGGGCGCGTTGCGAAAACACAAGGCGGCGATTGACGACCGCAATCGTCGCGTGCAGACTGCGCGCCTTGCGATGCCGACCGCATTCGCATTCCGCAGTTCCCACAGCCGCGCAGGAGGTACCACCATGACGCCATCGACCATTGCCCTTTCGTCGGCCGCTGCCTGACCTGCGCTGCACTCACCTCGAGTTCTTTCTCACACCCCACTCGGGTCTGATCCGCGCGCCCCGCGCGACCGACGTTTCCACCTCCGCTGACCTGCGCCTGCATTGGTATGCGCCGGGTCGAATCGCGCGCGTCCTTCGCGCCGCGCGCTGCGAGAAACGAAAGTTCAGACCCCACCATGATCGACATTCAATTCGAGCGCCTGCGCAGCTTGGGCCTCACGCCCGCGCTGGCCCAGCTGGCCGCCAGCGCGGCGGCTTCGGCCGATGATTCACTTTCCCTCGAACTGCTGCGCCTGACCGAGGTGCACCGCGACGCCGTGCGCCTGCACGACGGCGCCGATGAGCTGACCGCGCGCGTCTTGCCGCGCCTGACCCGCACGCTCGCCGAGGAGGGCGCGATGCTCGCGGTCGGCGACTGGGTGCTGGCGGCCACCGACGCGCATGGCCAGATATGGGTCCACGCGCGCGTGCCGCCGCTGACGCACATCAACCGCCGCGATGCCGATGGCCGGCGCCACACGGTCGTCAGCAACGTCGACACCGCCCTGCTCGTGATGGGCCTCGACGACGACTTCAACCCGCGCCGGCTCGAGCGTTACCTCGCGCTCGTGCAGGCCGCCGACGGCATCGTGCCGGTGGTCGTGTTGACCAAGGCCGACGTGGTCGCGAATGTGCCTGGCCGGCTCGCCGAGTGCATCGAGGCCTTGCGCGGGCGCGTGCCGGCGCACGTCGACTACTTCGCGATCGACGGCACCGACCCCTACACGGTGCAGCAGCTGCAGGCGTATCTCGGCGCGGGCCAGACGCTGGTCGTGCTTGGCTCGTCGGGCGCCGGCAAGTCGACTCTGACGAACACGCTGCTCGGCCGCGCGACGCAAGACACCGGCGCGGTGCGCACGCACGACAGCCGCGGCAAGCACACGACGACCTCGCGCTCGCTGCACCGTCTGCCGGGCGGCGCCTGCATCATCGACACGCCGGGGCTGCGCGCGCTGCGGCCCGATGTCGACGAGGCCACGCTCGCGGCGGCGTTCGGCGACATCGAATCGCTCGCGATGCAGTGCCGCTTCCGCGACTGCAAGCACGTTGACGAGCCCGGTTGCGCGGTGCGCGAAGGCGTGCCGGCCGATCGGGTGAAGAACTATCACAAGCTGCTGCGTGAAGCGCGCCGCGACACGATGAGCGTGCTGGAGCGCCAGCAGCAACTGGCGATGTGGAAGGCGCGCGGGCGGGCCGGGCGCGAGCGGATGAAGCAGAAGCGCGACGAGGCGTGACCGCCTCAAAAAGCCGGAATGGATTCGAGCGCGATCTGCGCGCCACTGACGGGATGCGCAAAGCGCAGCGAACTCGCATGCAGCAGCAAACGATCGGCCTGCGCGAGCACCTGCGGCGGCGCATACAGCGCGTCGCCGAGGATCGGATGGCCGATCGCGAGCAGGTGCACCCGCAACTGGTGCGCGCGGCCGGTGACGGGTTCGAGCTCGAGCCGCGTTGCGTCGCGCGCGGCGTCGCATGCGAGCACGCGCCAGCGCGTCAGCGACGGCTTGCCGGCGTCGCGATCGACCTTCTGCTTCGGCCGGTTCGGCCAGTCGGCGAGCAGCGGCAGGTCGATCTCGCCTTGCGCCGCGGCGACACGGCCATGCACGACGGCGACATAGCGCTTGTGGACCGCGCGCGCCGCGAACGCCGCGCTCAACACGCGCTGCGCCGCCGCGCCGCGCGCGAACAGCATCAGGCCCGAGGTCGACATGTCGAGCCGGTGCACGACCAGCGCATCGGCGAACCCGGTCTGCACACGCGCCGCGAGGCAATCCTGTCCGTGCGCGCCGCGGCCCGGCACCGACAGCAGGCCGCTCGGCTTCACGGCGACGATGCAGTGCGCATCGACATGCACCGGCTCGAAGGCGATCGTCATCAGCGCGGACTCGTCAGCGCGTCCCGGTTCGCGAGCGGCGGGAACAGCCTGAACCACAGCCCCGCGACGAGCAGCGTGCCGAGGCCGCCGAGCACGACCGATGCGACCGGCCCGAGCAGCGCCGCCGTCACGCCCGACTCGAACTCGCCGAGCTGGTTCGACGCGCCGATGAACACCGAGTTGACCGCGCTGACCCGGCCGCGCATGGCGTCGGGCGTGTCGAGCTGCACCAGCGACTGGCGGATCACGACGCTGACCATGTCGCCGGCGCCGGCCACGATCAGTGCGATGAACGAGACGATGAACGAGGTCGAGAACCCGAACACGATCGTCGCGACACCGTAGACCGCGACCGCACCGAGCAGCACGCGGCCGGCGTGGCGCGTGACCGGCCAGCGCGTCAGCAGCAGCGACAGCGCGAACGCGCCGAGCGCCGGCGCCGCGCGCAGCAAGCCGAGGCCCCACGGGCCGGTGTGCAGGATGTCTTTCGCGAAGATCGGCAGCAACGCGGTCGCGCCGCCGAGCAGCACCGCGAACAGGTCGAGCGAGATCGCGCCGAGCACGACCGGCTTGTGGCGCACGAAGCGCACGCCGGCGAGCAGCGTGTCGAAGCTCATGTTGCGCGCGGCGGCCTTCACATGCGCGTAGCGCACGCCCGCGACGAGCGCGCCCGAAAGCGCGAACAGCGCCGCGCACACCGCGTACACGGCCTGCGGCCCGGCGACGTAGATGAAGCCGCCGAGCGCCGGCCCGGCGACGATCGCGCCCTGCGAGCCCATCGAGCTGAACGCGAGCGCGCGCGGCAGTACCTCGGGCGGCACCAGCGCGGGCGTCAGCGCCTGCTGCGCCGGCATCTGGAAGGCCTTCACGGTGCCGAGCAGCACCGACATCACATAGAGCAGCTCGCGGCTCGCCGCCTGCTGCTGTGTGCTGGTTGCGAGCAGCAGTGCGATCGCGGTCTGCGCAAGCATGCACAGGCCGACGATGCGTGCGCGGTGGTGGCGGTCGACGACGTGGCCGGCGACCAGCACCAGCAACAGCGCGGGCAGGAACTGCAGCAGGCCGACCATGCCGAGATCCCAGGCGCTGCCGGTCAGGTCGTACATCTGCCAGCCGATCGCGACCATCAGCATCTGGTTTGCGCTGGTGCTCGCCAGGCGCGAATACCAGAAGCGCATGAACGGGCGAAAGCCCGACAGCGGCAGGTGCGGCGCCGTCGCCGCGCTCATCCCTGCATCTGCGAGGAACTCAGCACGCGCACGCCGGGTTGCGCTTCGAGCGTGGCGGCGAGCAGTGCGGCGGCGACCTTGGTGGCGGCGATCGGCCGCACCGCGCGCGGCACCAGCCACATCGTCGGTGCCAGCAGGCGTGCCGCCCAGACCTCGGCGCTGCGCGTGGGTTGGCCGATCGCGGCGCGGTCGCCGAGCAGCAGCGAGGGCTGCGCGATCACGACCGACTCGAAGCCGAGCGCGCCGATCGCGGCCTGCATCTCGCCCTTGACGCGGTTGTAGAAGACGGTCGAGTTCGCGTTGGCACCGAGTGCCGAGACGACCGCCAGGCGCGTGGCACCGGCGGTGCGCGCGGCGCGGGCGGTGTTCACGACATAGTCGAAGTCGACCGCGCGAAACGCCGCCTGCGAGCCGGCGACCTTGATCGTCGTGCCGAGCGCGATGTAGCAATCGTCGACCGCCGGCAACCCGGGGAGCTGCGCGAAATCGACGACGTGGAACGTGGTGCGCGCGTCCGCCGCAACGCCGGCCGGCGCGCGCCGCACCAGCACGTGCGTGTGTGCGTACGACGGGCTGGCGTGCAGCATCGGCAGCAACGCGCGGCCGATCAGGCCGGTCGCACCGGCGAGCAGCGCGGCGCGCTCGGAAGAACGGCCGCGTTCTGCGGCCGTTCGGGGAAGAGGAGAAGCAGCGCTCATCCGGTCACTGTACCTGCGTTGCCGCAGCGACACAGGTCGTCGCGGCCATCAGCGCTTCGGCGGACCCGAGCGCGCCGGCGGGCGACCGCCGCCGCCACCGGCCGGGCGCGCGCCTTGCGGGCGCGAGGCACCGCCACCGCCCGAACGCTGGCCGCCACCGCTGCCGCCGCGTCCGGCACCGCCGCCACCACCATGGCCGCCACGGCCACCGCCACCACCACCACCTGCGTGATGGCGCTGGCCGCCGCGCCCGGCGCCTTCGCCGATCACCATGCGGCCGAGCACGATCGGCTCGGCTTTCTCGCTCGGGTGCGGCTCGAAGCCGGGGATGATTTCCTTCGGGATCTCGCGCTTGATCAGGCGCTCGATGTCACGCAAGAAGCCGTTCTCGTCGACGCAGACCAGCGACACCGCTTCGCCCTTCGCGCCGGCACGGCCGGTGCGGCCGATGCGGTGCACGTAGTCTTCGGGCACGTTCGGCAGCTCGTAGTTGACGACGTGCGGCAACATGTCGATGTCGATGCCGCGCGCGGCGATGTCGGTCGCGACCAGCACCGTCAGGTCACCGGTCTTGAACTCGGCCAGCGCCTTGGTGCGCGCGG
>JAZJZJ010000257.1:0-42340 GCA_040389925.1 Pseudomonadota bacterium | reverse complement strand
GGCCGCTCGCGTCGAATACCGGCGCGCCGAACGAGTACACGCCTTCGCGCACCGCTTCGTCGTCGATGCTGTAGCCGCGCTTGCGGTTCAGCGCGAGCTCTTTGAGCAGCGCCTCGATCTCGCGCGGGCCCTTGCGCGTCAGGTGCGTGTTCAGGCCCGCGGCGAACAGCTTGCGCACCTCGTCGGGCTCGCGGTACGCCAGCATCGCGCGGCCGCTGCCCGACAGGTACGCCGGCAGGCGCATGCCGACGTTGAACGCCAGCCCGAGCGGCCGCGCGCTGTTGCGCACCGCCACATACAGCGCATCGGTGCCGCTGAGCACCGACAGCACGACCGTCTCTTCGGGCGCCGAGCCGGCATCGGCCCAGAGCGCGTTGAACTCCTGCGCCACGTCGGTGCCCGAGACAAAGGCTTCTGCCAGGCTCATCACGCGCGGCCCGATCAGGAACGCGCCATCGGGCTGGCGCCGCAGGTAACCGAACGACATCAGCGTATTGCACAGGCCATGCACGCTGCTCTTGGGCAGCGCGAGCTCGTGGGTCAGCTGCGCCAGGCTCATCGGCTCGCGGTGCTGCGCGAGGCGGTCGAGCAGGGTCAGCGCGCGCGTCACGGCCGGCACCAGCGGCGCGGCCGCCGCCGCGGGTGGCAGGCGGCGTGCGAGTGTTCGCGGTGAAACAGGCGTGGCGTGCAGGATCGTCTCCGGTCTTTGCCCAGCGAATCGCACGTTCAACAGGCTGAACGTCGTTCAATGGATCAGGCGCGCAGTCTATTCACTCCGGCCGCCGCCGCAAGCCCTGTACGCCGATTTACCGGGAAAACACCGAGACTGTTTACATTGCCGCGGCGCGCTCAGCCGCGGCATCGGTGCGCCGTTCGCTGAGCCAGCCAACGAGCCACAGCAACACCACGACGCCGGCTGCGCTCGCGAGTTGTCCGGGCAAGGTCAGCCGATGCGCGTTCCACAGGAACAGCGTGGTCGCGCCGAGCAGCAGGCCGAACACCGCCACCGCGGCGAGTTGTGCGCCGCGCGTCATCGGCGGGTCGTAGCGTTCGACCGCGCGCAGATCGAACGCCGGCTTCGGCCACCTCGCCGCCACATCGGCCGGGCGCCAGCCGGGATGCTTGAACCACACGCGAAAGCGATCGCCCCGGTTCGATGCGCGCCAGGAGTCCTTCGCCAGGTCAGCGTAGTTGTGCAGGTTCGCCCAGACCGGGTTCCAGCTGCGCAGCGGGCCGCGCGTGCCGTACACGCAGGGCACGGCGTCGTCCTCTTCGGCGTAACTGCCGAACAGCCGGTCCCAGACGATGAGGATGCCGCCGTAGTTCTTGTCCAGATACTGATCGTTCACCGCGTGGTGCACGCGGTGGTTGCTCGGCGCGCAAAACCAGCGATCGAACCAGCCGAGCTTGCCGATCTGCTGGGTGTGGACCCAGTATTGATAGAGCAGGTCGATCAGTGCGACGACGCCGAACACCAGCGGCGGAAAGCCGAGCAGCGCCATCGGCAGGTAGAAGGCCCAGCCGCCGATCCAGCCGCTGCTGGTCTGGCGCAGCGCGGTCGAGAGGTTGTAGTCCTCGCTTTGGTGGTGCACCACGTGCGCGGCCCAGAACAGCGCGACGGTGTGGCCGAAGCGGTGGTGCCAGTAGTAGCAGAAGTCGTAGAACACGAGGCCGACGACCCAGACCCACGCGGCGTTCGTCGGCAACCGCCACGGCGCCGCATGTTGGAAGACAAGCGTGTAGATGCCGAGCGTGAGCAGCGCGCTGAACACGCCGGTGAGCTGGCTCAGCACGCCCAGGCCGATGCTGTTCAGCGCGTCGTTCAGGCGGTAGGTGTCGCGGCCGCGCGTGCGGCCGACGATGTACTCGATGCCGATCAGCAGAAAGAACAGCGGCGTCGCCAGGACGATGATTTGCGGGCCCGTCATGGCGCAGATTCTGCCTCGCGCCACGATCCGCGCGCGAGCGCGGCGACGGGCGGTCGCCGAAATCTCAAGTCAGCCGACCACGCGCGTCGATCGGCCAGACGGCCTCGACGACCCCGCTCGCAAGGCCGCCGCGCACCGCGATGTAGTGATCGTGCAGGTTCACGGTCGGATCGCAATGCCCGGGCACGAGCCAGACGGTCTCGCCGAGCCGCGGCAGCGGCGCGCCGGCGCGGCGCGGCATCAGGACGCCGTGTTCGTCGCCGCCGTTGCTGTAGACAAGCTCGCGTTGCCAGACGCGCGGCAGCCCCGAGTCGAGCGCGTGCGCCTTGTGGCCGGCATCGACGACCGCATGCGAGGCGCCCAGGCTCATCACCTGCGACTTGACGAACAGCGCGTGCTCGAAGGCCGGCGCCTGCGGCGTCGCCTCGTTGTCAGCGTAGTCGCGGTCCATGAACAGGTAGCTGCCGCACTGGAGCTCGCCGTAGACGCCACTCGCGGCCTCGAACGCGAAGCTCCCGCTGCCGGCGCCGGTGACGAGCGGGCAGCGCATGCCGGCCGACGTGATGCTCGCCTGTGCGGCGCGCACCAGCGTCACGGCATGGCGGATCGCCGCCTCGCGCTCGGCCACCGTGCGCAGGTGCTGCGCCCGGCCGTGGTACGCCTGCAGGCCGGCGAAGCGCAGGCCGTGAGAGACGACCTGGTGTGCGAGTGCACCGGCGGCCGCAGGCGCGACACCACAGCGGCCCTGGCCGACGTCGATCTCGACGAACACGTCGAGCTGGGTGCCGGCCGCCGTCAGCGCGGCAGCGAGCCGCTCGATGCCGAGCGACGAGTCGACCGCGATCGCCAGCGTCACGCGGCCGGCAAGCGCGGCCACGCGCGCGAGCTTGGCCGGCGCGATCACCTCGTTGCTGATGTAGAGGTCGGTCACACCCGCGTCGGCCAGCGCCTCGGCCTCGCCGACCTTCTGCACGCACACGCCGACGGCACCGGAGCGCATCTGCAGCTTCGCGATCGTGGCACTCTTGTGCATCTTCGCGTGCGGGCGCAAGCGCAGGCCGCGCGCGTGCGCGAACGCCGCCATCGCGGCCAGATTGCGATCCATCGCGTCGAGATCGATCACGAGCGCCGGCGTGTCGATCGCCTCGACCGCATCGCCGACCTGCGCCGCGGGCATCGAACTCATCAGGCAACCTCCGTGCTGCGCACTGCGGTGAATTCGCCCTTGGGGCGGCCCGGCGGGCTCATGCCCTCGCCTTCACGGCCCGCCGTGGCTGCACCCGCGTGCCGGCATCGGCCGACTCGTCCCGCGTGTCATCGTCGAGATGGTGCGTGTCGCTCCAGCCGACCAGGGTGAAGCCCTGAGGCGTGTACAGCAGGCGGTTGATCGCGGCATTGCCGAGCTGCCACGAACGCGGCGCGTCGAGCGGCACGCGCGTGGCGGCGCGGTACAGACAGTCCATCACGCCGCCGTGCGAGACCAGCGCGATCGTCCGGCCCGGGTGCAGGGCCGCGAGGCGCGTTGCCGTCGCGATGCTGCGGTCGTAGAACGCGCTCAGCGTTTCGCCACCGGGCGCGCCGAAGCTCGGATCGCGCTTGCGCCAGCGTTCGCCCTTCGCGGGCCAGCGGTCGTTGATCTCGGCCCAGGTCAGGCCCTCGAATTCGCCGAAGCCGCGTTCGCGCAGGCCCGCGTCGCGAACGATCGCGTCAACCCAGCCGCGCGACACCGCCTGCGCCGTTGCCATCGCGCGCAGCAGATCGCTCGAATAGACGGCGGCGATGTCTTCTTCGGCGAGCGCCAGCGCGAGCCGCTGCGCCTGCCAGCGGCCCGTCTCGTTCAGCGGCACGTCGAGCTGACCCTGGATGCGGCCATCGACGTTCCACGCCGTTTCGCCGTGGCGAATGGCGAGGATGCGGGTCGCCTGCTGCTCGGGCTCCATCAAATGAACCGGCGATTCAGCGTGTAGGTGCCGGAGTGCGTGGCCTCGGCCAGGATGTGCGGGTAGATCGCCTCGCGCACCTGCGGGCCGGTGAACTTCCCCTCGACCGGCACGCGCTCGACCGAAAGCGCGTAGACGGTGAACACGTAGTGGTGAATCAGCGAGTCATTGAACGGCGGGAACGGCCCGTCGTAGCCGAAGTAGTCGCCCGCCATCTCGGCGTTGCCGGCGAACCAGCCGGTGTAGTCGTTCAGCCCGTGGCGCACGCCGGCGAGTGCCGGCACCTCGGGGCCCGGTTTGCCGTGCGCCGTGAAGCCGCGGCTGAACTGGCCTTCGGTGATTTCGCTCACCGCGGCCGGCACGTCGACCATCACCCAGTGGAAGAAGTCGACGCGCGGCAGATCGGCCGGCACTTCGCGGTCGGGCTGGTTGACGTCGTCGCCTTGGCTCGGCACATCGAAATCGTGGCAAATCAGCGCGAACGACTTCGTGCCGGCCGGCACTTCGCTCCACGCGAGATGCGGGCTGATGTTGTCGGAGAAGCTGACACCCTTCGCCACATCGGGCTTGCCGGCCGCGTATCGGGTCGGGATGCGCTCGCCGTTGATCCAGCTGTCACTCCACAGTTTCATGCGTCGCTCCTCAAACGCCCCAGACGATGTCGGCACCTTCGGCGATCGAGCGCTTCATCATCTCGACCAGCGGCCAGGCGCGCTGGCGCAGCGTGATGCCGTCGCGGGGGCCGAGCGTCTTGCCTTCGGCGGCCGCATCCTTTTCGGCCTGCGCGCGCGCCCCCTCGTCGGCGGCCACAGCCTGCTCGATCGCCGCGATCGCGCCACTCATCGAGCCGGTCTCGATGATGCCCTGCGCGGCCGGCGACTTGCCGATCACACGCAGCACGTCGTCGCCGGCCGGGCCGGTCATGATCACGTCGCCGGCGGCCTTGGATTTGAACTTGTAGATCATGGTCGGTACATGTAGCCGCGGTTGAACGGGAACTGCGATTGTGCCCCCGGCATCGGGCCGTCATCGACGCAGCCGCTCGGCCGCGCCGCGAGCATTTGGAACAGCGCCATCCAGCCGCGCTCGAAGCCCATCGCGCTGCCGGCCAGGTACATGCGGTAGGCGCGCACCACGCTCTCGCTTGTCAACGCCCGGGCTTGCGGCAATTGCGCCTCGAGCGCATCGCTCCAGGCCCACAGCGTGCGCGCATAGTGCGGGCGCAGGTTCTCGAGGTCGAGCGGCTCGAGCTGCGCCTCGCTCATCATCTCGGCGACCTTCGAGACGTGCAGCAACTCGCCGCCCGGGAAGATGTAGCGCTCGATGAAGTCGCCCATGCCGGCGCCGAGCTGGTGGTTGCGCGTGCCGCCGGCCGTGATGCCGTGGTTCAGCAACAGGCCACCGGGTTTGAGCAGGCGCTGGATCTTCGCGAAGTAGGCCGGCATCAGCGCCCGGCCGACGTGCTCGAACATGCCGATCGAGGCGATCTTGTCCCAGGGCTCGTGCTCGGGAAGATCGCGGTAGTCGAGCAGCTCCATCGTGACGCGGCCGCGCAGACCGCGCGCCTCGATCAGCTGATTCACATGCGCATGCTGGTTCTTCGACAAGGTGATGCCATGACCGCGCACGCCGTAGTGCTCGGCGGCCCACATCAGCAGGCCGCCCCAGCCGGCGCCGATGTCGAGAAAGCGCTCGCCGGGCTGCAGCATCAGCTTGCGGCAGATGTGGTCGAGCTTGGCCTGCTGGGCCTCGGGCAGCGTCATGCCGGGCGCGCTGAAGTACGCGCACGAATAAAGCCGCAACGGGTCGAGCCAGAGTTCGTAGAACCGGTCCGACACGTCGTAGTGAAACTGGATCTGCTGGGCGTCGGCATGCACCTGATGGCGCGCCCGCGAGCGCGCGTTCAGGCGAATCTCGCGCCACCAGTTCAGCGTGCTGTTGCTGCCGCTGTCTTGCCTCGGGTCGGTGGCGATCATCTGCGAGGCGATGACCATCAGGTCGCGCATCGTGCCGTCGAAGTCGAGCTTGCCCTCGACGTAGTCCTGCGCGACCTTGCCGACCTCGCCGGCCGCGATGTGCGCCAGCGATGCCAGCTGCTTCAGGTGAATCGTGATCGCGGCGTCGCGCGCGCCGATCCGGTGGCCGTCGGGCAGAACCACCGCGAGCGGCAAGGTGAGCCCTTCGAGCTTGCGTTCCAGCAACGAGTCCATCACTTTCATCGTCAACCTCCTGCGAGGCAGACTGTACGAAAAATGCGGGATCGGTGCTTGGTCGGCCGTCGAGCCCTTCAGGCGCTCACGCGGGCCTCGAACGCCGCCACGTCGAGCGCCGGCGCGTAAAGCCAGCCCTGGAACAGGTCGCAACCCGCGTCCTGCAGGAACTGGCGTTGCGCTTCGGTCTCGACGCCCTCGGCGACGATCTCCAGCCGCAGCGCGCGGCCCATGTGGATGATCGCCTGCACGATCGCGGCGTCGCTCTCCTCGGCCGGCAGGCCGCTGACGAAGCTGCGGTCGATCTTGAGCCGCCCGACGGGCACGCGCTTCAGGTACGCCAGGCTCGAATAGCCGGTGCCGAAATCGTCGATCGCGAGCTTGACGCCGAGTTGTGCGAGCGCGCGCAGCCGCAGCATCGCGTCGGGCGCGTCCTGAATCAGGATCGACTCGGTGAGTTCCAGCTCCAGCCACTGCGCCGGCAGACCCGCCTCGCGCAGCGCCGCCGCGACACTGTCGACGAAGCCCGGCTGCTGGAACTGCACGGCCGAGACGTTGACCGACACCGTCATCGCGCGCCCGGCCGCCGCCCACGCTGCCGCCTGCGTGATCGCGCACTGCAGCACCCACGCGCCGATCGCGACGATGAAGCCGCTCTCTTCGGCCACCGGGATGAACTCGCCCGGCGCCATCTCGCCGAGCTCGGGGTCGCGCCACCGGATCAATGCCTCGGCGCCGACGACCGCGCCGCTGCGCAGATCGACCTGCGGCTGGTAGTGCAGCCGGAAACGGCCCTGCGCCAGCGCCAGGCGCATCGCGTGATCGAGCTGCATGCGCGAGCGCGAGTGCGCGTCGTCGCCCTCGGGCCGCGGCCGGTGGAAGCGAAAGCCGGCGCGCCCGGCGAGCTTCACGTCGTGCATCGCCGCGTCGGCGCGGCGCACCAGTTCGTCCATGCCGCTGCCATCGTTCGGGTACAGCGAAATGCCGACGCTCGCCGTCACGGTGAAGCTCATGCCGCCCTGCGTGAACGGCTGTTTCAGCGCGTCCATCACGCGCCACGCGGCGCTTTCGGCGCCGTGGTCGTCGACGTTGTTCGCGAGCACGACGAACTCGTCGCCACCGAGCCGCGCGACCGTGTCGACCTCGCGCACGCAGCCCCTGATGCGCTCGGCCACGTCGCGCAGAACGCGGTCGCCGAAGATGCGACCGAGCGTCTCGTTGATGTGGTTGAAGTGGTCGAGGTTCAGAAACAGCAGCGCGAACGGCGTGCCGTCGCGCCTGGCCTGCGCGAGCGCGACCTCGACCCGGTCGGCGAGCAGCCGGCGGTTCGGCAGGCCGGTCAGTGCATCGGTGTACGACAGCGTCTCGATGCGCCGGTTCGCTTCGAGCTTCTCGGTGATGTCGCGGAACGAATAGACGCGCCCGATCGGCCGGCCGCGCGTGCACTGCGGCATCGTCACGCGCTCGATCACTGTGCCGGAATGCAGGCGCAGTACATCGCTCGCCTGCAGCATCGTCGCGTCGTCGATCGCGGCGAGGCGGCGCATGTAGGCCGACGGGTCAGTGACACTGCGGCGCATCCATTCGAGCACGGCATCGTCTTCGCGCCGGCCGAGCAGCTCTGGCGGGATCTGCCACAGGTTCGCGAAGCGCTGGTTGAAATTGCGGATGCGGCCCGACAGGTCGGTGACGAGGATGCCGTCCTGGGTCGATTCGAGCGTCGCGCGCAGGTCGGCGGCGGCGCCTTCGAGTTCGCGCTCGACCTTCACCTGCGCGCTGCGGTCGTGCAGCACGACGACGTAGAACGCGCCGTTCTCCGGGCCGTGCACCCGGCTCACGCGCCGCATCACCGCCCTGGTCGTGCCGTCGGCGCTCATCACCAGCGTCTCGGATTCGATCTGATCGACCAACCCCTGCGCGACCTCGCCCCAGAAGCACAGGTCTTCGGGCGTGGCGACGAGTTCGAGCACCGCCTTGCCGACGAGTTCGGCGGGCGTCATCGCCATCAGTTCGCCGGCCGCGTGGTTCGCGGCGACGACGCGCAAGCCGGCCGCGTCGACCAGCCAGACGGCGTCCAGCATCGCCTCGATCAGCCGCGACCAGGTCGCGAGCGGCTCGGTGAGCGGCGGGTTGGCCATCAGGTCGCGCTTCACGCCGCTCCGATCAGGCCGCGATGACCGTGTCGGCCGTGTCGTTGGCGGCCACCACCACCGGCTCGAAGAAATACGCGACGCGCGGGCGCGGCGCGAGGTACTCGAGCGAGGTCACCGGCAACTGCGAAGGCTTGATGCTGCGGCGGATGCCGATGACATGACTCGCTTCGAGGTCGAGGATCAGGGCCTCGTCGCGCGGCACCCCGACCTCGTGCACCAGCACGCGCGGCTTCAGCGGCCGGGTCGAGTTCACGCCCACGACCATCGCGTAGCGGTCGTCGGTCAGCTGCACGGTCGAGCCGGCCGGGTACACGCCCATCATGCGGATGAAGGCGCCGAGGATTGCGGTGTCGAACTTGGTCTTGCCCTGCGCGAACAGCAGCGACAGCGATTCGTGCGGCGTCAGCGCGCGCGCCGCGACGTTCGGATTGCACAGGTTGTCGTAGCGATTGACGAGCGCGACGATGCGCGCCGCGGCGGTCATGCGGTCGGTGTTCAGGCGCAGCGGGAAGCCGCTGCCGTCGGCCTGCTCGTGGTGCTGCGCGATCACCAGCGTGGCGCCGGCCGACAGACCCATCTTGCGTGCGTGGCCGACGCCGTGCGCGACGTGCTCTTCGTAGAAGCGCACTTCGGAGCCGCTGAAATGATCTTCGCGGTGCCGCACCCGATCGGGCAGATCGAGCTTGCCGATGTCGTGCAGCATCGCGCCGACGCCGAGGTCGAGCATGTCGGCTTCCGACAGACCGAAGGTGCGGCCCATCAGCAGCGAGATGATGGTCACGTTCAGCGCATGCATCGAGGCCTTGTCGCCGGCGGCGTCGGACAGCAGGCGGATGCAAAGCTCCTGCGGGCCGAGCATCTTGTCGACCAGCGCCTTCGAGAGCTGCTCGGCCTGGGCGCGGGCTTCGGCGGGTTTGCTCGCCACGAGCTCGGTCAGGTGCTTGCAGTCGTGCGAAGCCTCGGCGAACTGGCGCTCGCACAGCTGCAGCGCGGCGCGCTGGCCGGCGAGCTCGCGCTTGTGCGCATGGCGCGCGACGGCCTCGCGGGATTCGAGCGGCAGTGGCGCGGTGAACGACGCGGCCGGGGTGATCGTGCTGAGCGTGCCGATCGGCGCGTGGGCGGATGGCACGCCCGCATCGTCGCGTGCGTGCACCCACGACTCCGCGTTCGATGCAGCATCGAGCGGCGCCGGCCCGGTCCGGCCGCTGCGCTCCGCCGCCGGCGCCAGCACGTCGCTTTGGGTCGGGTTCCAGCGCACGCGCTGCACGCCGAGCGAGCGGATCGTCGCGACCTGCTCGTCGTTGGCGATCTTGAAGCTGCCAAGCGGAAACGGGTGCGACATCCAGCTCATGTCCAGGTGCACGAACATGCCGACGCGCAGGTCGTCTACCTCGATCAACTCTTTGATGGCTGCTGCTTTCATCCGATGAGGGCGCGCGTGCAATGGGCACACGGGGCCTGTCGGGGATATCGGCGAGGCGCTGGCGGACTTGAGAACCCGCCGCCCGCGCGGTCAGGGTCGCAGGTAGGCCCAGCCCTCCTGCTGGCGCCTGACGATCTGAACCACACCAGCGGGCACATAAGTCACATTTGGATGCATGTCGGCGTGCAACAGTTTCTGATTGCGCAGCGTGTTCTCGCAGGCATTGACGGCCACGCCGGCCTTGATCGCGTCCGACACGCGCGAGTTGGTCGGCGCGTCGAACTTCAGCATGCCGATGCCGGGGCCGTAGGCGACGATCTCGATCGCGACCTTGTCGGCGCCGAGTTCGTCCTGCAGGTTCTTGACGTTGTTCAGCACCAGGTTCCAGCGTGCCGGGTCGGCCTCGCTGACCTGGACGACGACGCGGGTCGGTTTGGCCGCCTGCTGGGCGCCGGCGAACAGCGGCGTGATGGCGACGGCGGCGGCGAGAGCGAGGAACGAACGGCGCATGGCAACCCTTCAAAGGCGATCGGTGGAGCGCCGATTCTCGCGCGGCGCACCGGCGCGCGCTCTTGAACGCCCGGCCCACAATGCCGTGTGCCGAACGGCAAGCAACGAAAGGCCGATGTGGGCGACACCCTTCTCTGGACCGCAAGCGCGGCGCTGATCCTGCTCGGCTTGGCGGGCACCGTGCTGCCGGCGCTGCCGGGCACGCTATTCGTGCTCGGTGGCATCGTGCTCGGCGCGTGGATCGACGGCTTCACGCGCGTCGGCTGGGGCAGCGTGAGCGTGGTCGCGGTGCTGGCCGTGATCGCGTGGGCGCTCGACTACGCCGCCGGCCTGATGGGCGCGAAGCGCGCCGGTGCGAGCCGGCAGGCGCTGATCGGCGCGGCGCTCGGCACCGTCGCCGGCATCTTCATGGGGCTGATCGGCGTGCTGTTCATGCCGCTGATGGGCGCCGCGCTCGGCGAGTACCTTGCGCGCAAGGACGAGCGCAACGCGGTGCGCGTCGGCGTCGCGACCTGGCTGGGCATCATGGCCGGGCTGATCGCGAAGGTCGTGATCGCGTTCATGATGGTCGGCATCTTCATCGGCGCGCTGCTGATCTGAGCGCGGGCCCCGCGTCGATCACGCAGCGACGACGATCGGGAACGACGCGCGCAAGCCATCGGCGGCGGGCGTGAACGGCACGGTCAACGCGGCGCGGTCGAGCGGGTCGCGCAGACTGCGCCACAAGCCATCGGCCGCGTTGCCCGGGTCGCCCTCGACGTAGAGCTGGGTCGTCAACAGCGTGCGCTGCGCCAGCTTCACCTTCACGTGGATGTGTGGCGTGCGCCCGCTGTACGCGACCGGCCGGATCGTGTGGAAGCGAAAGCGCCCTTCGGCGTCGACCGCGACCCGCCCGAACGACTGGAACGCCGGGTCGGCCCGGCCGCCGTCGCGCGGGTGACGGTAGTGGCCGTCGACATCGCACTGCCAGATCTCGACGCTCGCACCGCGCACCGGCCGGCCCTCGGGGTCGCGCACCGTTCCGTCGAGCCAGCTCGGCTGGCCGCGCGCGTAGCGCAACTCGCCCTGGCGCAGCAGGTCGAAATCGGTGTCCTGCGGCAGTTCGACCGGGTAGAACGGGCCCTCGGTCTGCGCCGGCGTGAGGCGCAGCGCTTCGGCCGATCGGGCCGGCAGGCCGGTCAGCAGCGCCGGCATCGCGAGGGCGGCGATGCGGCCGATCGCGTCGCGCCGGGTCGCGGCGGTCTTGAGCGGGTGTTTCATGGTGAACGATTGTGCGACGCGGCCCAAGCCCCTACCGCTGAATCCGCGTCGACAGCACGATCGCCGAAGTCGTGCGCTCGACGCCATCGAGCCCGCCGATGCGGTCGATCAGCGCGTCGAGTTCACCGATCGACGCCGCCGCGACGATCGCGATCAGGTCGAACGGCCCGCTCACCGAGTGCAGCACGCGCACCTCGGCGATCTTGCGCAGCGCGACCTCGATCGCGCCGCTGCGCTTCGGCGCCAACGTGATCAGCACATGCGCGCGCACCAGGTCGGCTTCGAGCGCGTCGGGCACGACGACCGTGTAGCCGGCGATCACCTGCTGGCGCTGCAGCTTCTCCATGCGGCTTTGCACGGTGGTGCGCGAGAGCTTGAGCTTGCGTGCGAGTTCGGCGGTGGGCGCGCGGGCGTCGTCGCGCAGCAGCGCGAGCAGGGCGATGTCGGTCGGGTCGAGCGCAGGTTTCGTCATTTGGCTTTATTGCTGCCGTCAGATTGCCGAAGTATGCACGGCGTATCGTCGTGTTGCCAGATGCGATTTGCGCTGTCGCCCGTGAGAATTCCGTCATTGACAGCTCACTCGGGAGACTTCCATGCGCAACATCCTCGTCATCGGCAGCGGCAAGATCGGTTCGGTGGTCGCCGACCTGCTCGTGAACACGCCCGAAGGAGGCGGCTACCGCGTCACCGTGGCCGACCGCTCGGCCGCCACGCTGGCGCAGATCGCGCCGCTCGGCAACGCCCGGCTGAACACCTTGCTGCTCGACGTGGCCGACCCGGTCCAGTTGCGTGACGCGCTGCAAGGCCGTTTCGCGGTGCTCAGCGCCGCGCCGTACCACCTGACCCTGAAGGTCGCGCAGGCTGCGCGCGCGGCCGGCGTGCACTACCTCGACCTGACCGAAGACGTCGCGAGCACGCGCGCGATTCGCGAGCTCGCACAAAGCGCGTCCACGGCCTTCATCCCGCAGTGCGGCCTCGCGCCCGGCTTCATCTCGATCGTCGCCGCCGATCTGGCGCGCCAATTCGACTCGCTCGACTCGGTGCGCATGCGCGTCGGCGCGCTGCCGGCCTACCCGAGCAACGCGCTGAATTACAACCTCACGTGGAGCACCGAAGGCGTCATCAACGAATACTGCGAGCCGTGTGAAGCCATCGTCGACGGCCAGCAGCGCGAAGTGCCGGCCCTCGAGGAACGCGAGGAGTTCTCGCTCGACGGCGTGCTGTACGAAGCCTTCAACACCAGTGGCGGCCTCGGCACGCTGTGCGAGACGCTCGCCGGCAAGGTGCGCACGCTGAACTACCGCACGATCCGCTACCCCGGCCACGCGGCGATCATGAAGGCGCTGCTGCACGACCTGCGCCTGAAGGACCGGCGCGATGTGCTGAAAGACATCCTCGAACAATCGCTGCCCGCGACGATGCAGGATGTGGTGATCGTGTTCGTCACCGTCGCCGGCCTGCGCGACGGCCGCCTGCAGCAAGACACTTACGCGCGAAAGATCTACAGCCACGTGCTGGCCGGCAAGATGCGCAGCGCGATCCAGATCACGACCGCATCGAGCCTGTGCGCGATGCTGGACCTGCTGGTGGCCGGCGATCTGCCGCAGGCCGGTTTCGTGCGCCAGGAAGAGGTGCCGCTGGCAGCGTTCCTGGCGAACCGCTTCGGCCGGGTCTATGCGGCGGACGCGCTGGCGCACGCCGCATAGCGACCCGGCGCGTTCAGTCGTCGCGCGAGCCGGCGATACCCAGCAGTGCCAGCAGAGACTGGAACACGTTGTACAGGCTCAGGTACACGCCCAGCGTGGCAGTGATGTAGTTCGTCTCCAGCCCGTCCTGCACGCGCTTCAGGTCGTACAGGATGAAGGCCGAGAAGATGCCGATGGCCAGCACCGCGAGCGTGATCATCAGCGCGCTCGACTGCAGGAACACATTGGCGATGCCCGCCACCAGCAGCATGATCGCCCCGATGAACAGGAACTTGCCCATCGAGCTCAGGTCGCGCTTGATGACCGACGACAGCGTCGCCATGCCCAGGAAGATCGCGCCGGTGCCGGCGAAGGCCGTCATGATGAGCGCGGCGCCGTTGGCCAGGCCGAGCACCGAGCCCACCAGCCGCGACAGCATCAGGCCCATGAAGAACGTGAACGCGAGCAGCATCGGCACGCCGGCCGCCGAGTTCTTGGTCTTCTCGATCGCGTACATGAAGCCAAACGCGCCGACCATGAAGACGACCAGGCCGATGCCCGGCGACATCGCGCGTGTCAGGCCGGTGGTGACGCCGATCCAGGCCCCCAGCACGGTGGGCACCATCGACAGCGCGAGCAGCCAGTAGGTGTTGCGCAGCACACGGTTGCGCTGGCTGGCGACCGCGGCGCCGGCGGCCGTGGTCGGGATGGATTCATTGATGAGATTCATGCGGATTCCTTCGAAGACGATTCGGAAAATTGGCGGCGCGCGCTCGGGCGCGCGAACGGCCTTGAAAGCGCCGTGCCGCGGCCGGGCCGCGGCGCCGGGTTTCAGGCGTTGACGGGCGCCGCGCAGGGCGGGCGTTGCGGCGCGTCCAGATACGGCGCGCGCCAAGCGGCCACCGCGTACGGACGCGGCCTGGACATCGTCAGCAAGGGCGTCTTCGCATCCGGACGCGCCATCACCAGCGCCGGCGGGTCCATGGCGCCTTCGGATTGCGCCTGGCCGGCCGGGTCGTCGAGCGGGCGCTCGTCGGCCGACCGATCTTGTTCGCATGGCGCCGTCTCACCCGCCACACCGGCGTCGAGCGGCGACGCGCTCGACGTTGCGATCGCCAGCGCCGGCGCCTGCATCGCGAAACCGGACGAGGCAAGAACGAGCGCAAAGAGAAGGGCAATGACCCGGGACAGCATGCGATGCATTCTACGGGCGGCGTTCGCGCGGCCGGGCGTGCACAGCAAGCCGCCCTCGCCTACAGCACCTCGAAGAACCGCATCACCACCTCACTCGGGCGACGCAACCCGGTGCCGAGGAAGACGCGCTCCATCAGCCACGCCAGCGACGGCGCGCTCGCCTCGAAGCGCGGCACGCAGCGGAAGTACACGGCGGCCGGGTCGACCGGCTCGCCACGCACGAGCTTTGCCATCACCTCGGGCGCGGCAGTGCGCAGTGCATCGTTGCGCACATAGATGCGGTCGCCGGCATCGGTCTCGAGCACGTAGCGCGCCTCCAGCCGCGCCATGCGCGCGTTGACGATCAGCTGGAAGTCGGCGCCGCCGGGCAGCACGCGCGCGCTCCAGTCGCGCGCGATGCAGGTGCCGCCGGTGATCGCGATCACGCGCCGCGTGCCGTGGCCGACCGCGCCGACCTCGATCGGCGCGGCGACCGTCACCGTCAAATCGGCGAACAGCGCGAGCCCCGGCGCGCCAAGCGGGTCGACGCCATCACCATCGATCACTTCACCAGCTTCCACGCCCCGCCTTCGACCTTCACCATCACCTGGCTGCGCGCGTCGACGCCGTTGTGGTCGGTGGCGCTGAGGTTGAACACGCCTTGCGCGCCGACGAATTCCTTCAGCCCCTCGATCGCGTCGCGCAGCGCGAGGCGGAACGCCTCGGTGCCCGGTTGACCCTTCTTCAGCGCGACCGGAATCGCGGTGTTGAGCCAGAGCTGCGCGTCCCACGCGGTCGCGCCGAACAGCGAGCGCGACCCCGCGCCGTACTTCGCTTCGTAGCGCTTCACGTAGTCGACGCCCGGCGCCTTCACCGGATTGGTGTCGGGCAGCTGGTCGGCGACGAGCACCGGCGCGACCGTCATGAAACTGCCGTCGAGCTCCTTGCCGCCGACGCGCAGGAAGTCGGCGTTCGCGACGCCCTGGGTCTGGTAGATCAGGCCCTTGTAGCCGCGCTTGACCAACTCGACGTGCGGCAGCGCGCCCGGCGTGCCGGCGCTGAAGATGTAGACCGCGTCCGGGTTCGCGGCCATCAGCTTGAGCACCTGCGGCGTCGCGCTGGTGTCGACTTGCGCGTACTTTTCGGTCGCAACGATTTTGATGCCCTTGGCCGGCGCGAGCCGCTCGATCGCCTTCGAGAAACCATCGCCATACGCGGTTGCGATGCCGATCGTCGCGACCGTGCTCGCCTTGCTCTTGACCATGTGGTCGAGCACCGCGTTGATCGAGATCGTCTCGGTCGGCGCCATCTTGAAGGCCCAGCGGCGCGGGCCGTCCTGCGGCTCGACGATCGCGCCGCCGCCGGCCAGCGAGATCACCGGCACACCGGAGCGCGCAGCGACCTCGATCACCGCGAGCGAGGTCGGCGTCAGCGACGGGCCGATGATGATGTCGACCTTGTCCTCGGTGATCAGCTTGGTCGCGTTCTTCGCCGCGGTGGTCGTGTCGGTCGCGTCGTTGAGCACGAACAGGTTGATCTTCTGACCACCGAGCTCGCCCGGCCAGAGCTTGATCGTGTTGTCGGCCGGGATGCCGAGCGACGCGCCCGGGCCGGTCAGCGAAACGATCACGCCGATGTTGACGTCGGCCTGTGCGGCCGCGCCCCAAGCCAGCGCGGTGGCGGCGAGCAGCGTGCGCGTGAAGAAAGCAATTCGGGTCATGAGACAGTCTCCGTCCTTGTTTTAGTTATGCGAGTTAACTATTTTCTTGGCGCGGCCACAAGCGGGGAAACACCGCGCAGTCGATCGGCTCGCCCGGCTGAATCGTCGGCGTGTCGATCGTGATGCTGGCCTGGCCGGTGCGCGGCGCGTAGACCACGTCGTCACCAGTCCAGCGCGTCGCGTAGGCGCGGCGGCGGCGCGTGGAACTCGCATTGCCGGGCGCGCCGTGCACCGTCATGCTGTGGTGCAGCAGGCAGTCGCCGGCTTTCATGTCCCAGTTGACGATGTCCAGCGTGTTGCCGGGCTCCTGGCGCAATGCATTGATGTCGGGCAGCGTCTCGCCGGGCAGCATCTTGTAGGCCTCGGTGTCGCCGCCGAAGTGGATCGGCCGGAACTCGCGGCCCCAGCGGTGCGAGCCCTTGATGTATTCGACGCCGCTGGATTCGACCGTCACGTCGTCGAGCGCGAGCCAGATCGACAGGATCTGGTCGCCCTTGACCGGCCAGTACGGCCCGTCCTGGTGCCACGGCGTGACGGCGGCGGTACCGGGCTCCTTCACGAACAGCTGGTCGTAGAGAAAGTTGACCTTGCGCGAGCGCAGCATGCGCGCCGCGATCTCGGCCGCGGGCGACTCTTCGACGTACTGGCGCAGCCCCGGCTTCACCGCCCACGCGCCGATGTCGCCCAAAAAACGCTGGCCGGCCTTGGTGGCGTACTCGCGCGCCAGCGGGCCGGGGTGCGCGAGGTCGTCTTCGACCGCGGCGCGCATGTGCTCGATCCAGTCGGCATCGAACAGGCCGCGCAGGCAGATCACGCCGTCGCGCCAGAAGGCGTCGACATCGGCATCGGGAATCGGGGCGAGCGGGTGGGCGTTCACGGTGACCTCTCCAGTCGTGGTTTGCAGGAAGCGTAGGTTGCCGGCGAATGACCGTCTGTCCCCTGCGAAGAGGACAACCAGCAGCGCAGCCGCCCCCGCGTTCCCCCGGGTTGCCGAGTAGCGCGCTGCAGCGGACAGTCCGGCCGATGCAGGTCTGGTCCGTCCCCACTGTCTCGCCACGCACGCCTGTCGCGGCGCAGCGCGATGTCGCCGCGGCGCTGGTCGGCTGCATCGCCCGCAACGACTTCGCGACCCGCGCGCTCGCCGAAGTGAACCGCGCGATACCCGTCGCGTGGTGGACGATCTACCGCGTCTTCGACGACCAGCCGCCGCAGCTCTTCGTACAGGCCAGCCACGCCGTGCCCGACATCGCGCTCGACTGCTGGCGCATCTACCGCAGCGGCGTCTACCGCGACGACACCCACTTCGCCGATGCCTGCGAGCAGGCCGGCCAAGGCGACACGCGCACCGTGATGACCCACTGCCTGGCCGACGACTTCGGCCGCGCGCACCGCGAGCAGATCTACGCAGCACATTCGCTGAGCGAGCGGCTCTCGGTCGTCAGCGCCGAGCGCGTTGACGACGCACGCGCCGACAGCCGCGGCGCACTCCTCGCCGTCAACCTCTATCGCCACCGGGCCCAGCCGCGCTTCGCGCCGCGCGAGCTCGACACCGTGCTCGAGGTCGCCGGCACGCTGCTGGCGGTCGTGCAGCGCCACATCGAGCTCGGCAGCGCGCAGCTCACCGCGGTGCAGCGCCTGCAACAGCTCTGCCCGCAACTCACGCCGCGCGAGCTCGCGGTCTGCGAGCGGCTGCTGCGCGGGCTCACGTTCGAGGGCATCGGCGTCGACCTCGGCGTCTCGGCAGCGACCGCCAAGACCTACCGCAACCGCGCGTTCGAGCGCCTGGGCATCCACCACCGCAACGAGCTGTTCGCGCTGGCCTTGGCCGCGGCACGCTGATCACCCGCCCGGCGCATCGCGGCCGCGATCGGCCTGCAACCTGTGCGGGATGCGCCACGCACGACATCGACACTAAACTGTGCGGCGGGCCACAGGTACCGCGCGGGGAGATCGATGTCACACGACCACGGCCTCGAATGCAGGCGGCTCGGGTTGCCCGGCCGCTGCCGCTGGCAGCGTTGCCTGCCGGCGGACGCGTGACCCGCACCGCGCCACCGCCATGCCAACCCTGCACGCGCTGCTGCTGACCGACATCGTCGACAGCACCCGGCTGGCCGAACAACTCGGCGACGCGGCGACGGCCGCGCTCTGGGCGGTGCACGACCGTGTCGCGCGCGACCTGCTGCCGCGCTGGCGCGGCCGCGAGATCGACAAGACCGACGGCATGCTGCTGCTGTTCGACGACGTGGGCGACGCGGTCGGCTACGCCCTCGCCTACCACCACGCCCTCGCGGGCCACGAGCTGCCGTTCAAGGCACGTGCCGGCATCCACCTCGGCCCGGTGAGCCTGCGGCCGAATCCGGCCGACGACGTGGCGCGCGGCGCCAAGCCGGTCGAGGTCCACGGGATTGCGTTGCCGATCGCCGCGCGCGTGATGTCGGTCGCACTCGGCGGGCAGACGCTGCTCAGCGCCGATGCGCGGCTGGCGCTCGGCGTCCCGACACAGCGCGTCGGGCCGCACGACAGTCCGCTGCGCGTCGTGTCGCATGGCCACTGGCGCCTGCACGGCGTGGCCGACCCGATCGAGCTGTTCGAGGTCGGTGAGGCCGACCATCACGGCGAGGCACCGTTCGCCGCGCCACCCGATGGCGCGAAGGTGTATCGCGTGATGCGCCAGGGCGAGCTCTGGCAGCCGGTGCGCGAGGCGCGCCACAGCGTGCCCGCCGAACGCGACAGCTTCGTCGGCCGCCAGGAGCCGCTGCAGTGGCTGGCGCAGAAGTTCGACGCCGGCGCGCGGCTGGTCTCGGTGCTCGGCATGGGCGGCACCGGCAAGACCCGGCTGGTCACGCGTTTCGCGTGGACCTGGCTCGGCGACTACCCGGGTGGCGTCTGGTTCTGCGACCTGTCGCAGGCGCGCAGCGTCGACGGGATTCACTTCGCGGTCGCGCAGGGCCTCGATGTGCCGCTCGGCAAGACCGACCCGGTCGTGCAACTCGCCCACGCGATCGCCGGGCGCGGCCGCTGCCTGGTGATCCTCGACAACTTCGAGCAGGTCGCGCGCTTCGCCGAAGCCACACTCGGCCGCTGGCTCGACCGCGCGCCGCTCGCGCGGTTTCTGGTGACGACGCGGGAGCTGCTCGGGATCGTCGGGGAGGAGACGCTGGCGCTCGACCCCTTGCCCGCCGATGACGCGGCGGCCCTGTTCCTGCGGCGCGCGCAAGCCGCGCGCCAGGGCTATGCGCCGAGCGCCGCTGACCTGAGCGCCGTCAGGCAACTCGTCAAGGTGCTCGACGGTTTGCCGCTCGCGATCGAGTTGGCCGCGGCACGGGTGCGCATGATGGCGCCGCAAGCGCTGCTCGCGCGCATGCACGAGCGCTTCGACGTGTTGCGCTCGCGTGCCGGGCGGCGCGACCGCCAGGCCACGCTGCGTGCGGCATTCGATTGGTCGTGGGAACTGCTCAGCGAGCCCGAGCGGGCCGCGCTGGCGCAACTCTCGGTGTTCGAGGGCGGCTTCACGCTCGAGGCGGCCGAAGGGGTGCTCGACCTCGGCGGCGCCGACCCGCCGGCAACGGCCGACGTCACGCAATGGCTGATCGACAAGAGCTTCGTTCGGCAATTGGCGGGCGACCGGTTCGATCTGCTCGAAAGCGTGCGCGAGTACGCGGCCGAGCATCTGCGCACCGAAGGCCGCTTTGCCGGCAGCGGGCCGGCGATGTTGACCCGGACCGAACAGCGCCACGGCGCGTTCTTCGCCGCGCCGGAGGCGGATCACAACAACCCGCCGCCCTCGCGCGCCGATCTCGACAACCTCGCTGCCGCGTGCCGGCGCGCGATCGCCCGCGGCGACGCGAAGATCGCGTCGAAGGCGCTCAGAGCCGCGTGGCGGCGGACCTGGCAGTACGGCCCGTTTCGCTACTGGGCGAACGTGGCGCAGGCGGTCCGGGCGATCCCGGGCATCGGCGGCGAGGCCCTTCTCGAAGCCGAACTCACGAGCGGCCTGGCGCTGTTCTTTTGCGGGCCGATCGACGAAGCGATGCGCCAGCTCTCGGCCGCTCAGTCGACCGCGCAGGCGCTGGGCAACCGCAACGCCGAAGCGCGGGCGCTGCATGCGCTGGCGTCGCTGCAGGTCCAGAGCGGCGCGGTCGATGCGGCCGAGCGCTTGTTCGCGAAGAGCCTGCAGGCGGCCGAGGGGCTGGGCGACGTGGCACTCGAATGCGCGGTCTTCAATGCGTTTGCGACGTTCTGCGACTCGGTCGGCCGCTTTGCCGAGGCCCGCGCGTACTACGAGCGCGCGCTGCGGATGGCGCAGGCGGCCGGCGAACGCCGCTGGGAAGGCGGCTCGGCCGGCAACCTGGCGCAGTTTCTGAACGGCCAAGGCAAGTCGGCCGAGGCGAGGCCGCTGTTCGCGCAGGCAATCGCGATCGCGCGCGAGATGGGCGACCGGCAGTGGGAGGCCAACGCGCGTTGCAACCTGGGGCTGCTGCACTTCGCCGAGGGGCGCCCCGGCGAAGCCCGAACCGAACTCGAAGCGACGCTGTCGACGGCGCTCGAACTGGGCCACGTGCGCCTGTCGTCGATCGTGCAGTGCAATCTGGGACTGGTCGCCGAGGCGCTCGACCAAGCTGCGGCGGCCCGCTCGTACCACGAGTCGGCGCTTGCGATTGCGCGCGACCTGGGCGACCGTCGCTCGGAAGGGCAGTTTCTGACCTACCTCGGGCGGCTGCATGCCCGCCAAGGGAGAACCGACGAGGGTCGAACCTGCCTCGATCTGGGCGAAACGCGCTTGCGCGCCGCGTCCGACCGCGTCAGCTTGGGCATCTTGCTGTGCGCACGCGCCGAAACCGAACACCGTGCCTTGAACGCCGCCGCAGCTGAGTTGGCGCTTGCACAGGCTTCGGCCCTGGCCGATGAGTTGTCGGACGTCGACCCCAACTCGGAGTTCGGGCAGGCGCTGGCGCAGACGCGCCAGCTGTTCAGGGCAATGGTTTGAGCGGGACGAAGACCGAGCACGACACGACCTCGTCGGCCAGCGTCGTCACGGTCTCCCCACCGTAGTTGGCGATCATCGGGTCGCACTGCCAGATCACGGTCGGGTTGGCGGTCGCACGAAAGTAGATCGTGTACTTCGAGTGCCAATCGGCCGCCGTATCGAAGCACCAGCCGAATTCGTCGCTGCCATTGCCATACGACAGCGCCGGGCCGGGTGGCGTGGCGATGACCACGCCGGCCGCCGCGAACACATAGCCGGCGGTCTGGAGCTTCCAGTTCGCGCCGGCCCGGCCCCTGGCGATCAGCGCCTTCTTCTGCACCGTGATCGTGGCCGCACCCGTGGTCGAGACGGTCGTGATGTTCCTGACCTTGACCTCCTTCACGTTGCCGCCGCACGCGGCCGGCGCGAGCGCCGCCGGCATCAGCTCCCGTGGCTTCGCCTTGGCAGGCTCGTTCGTCCCGCACCCGCCGACGGCGGCGCTCAGCGTCACCGTGGCCCACAACAGCATGAATCGGCTCATTGGATGCCTCCCCTGACGGTTGGGCCCGTTGTCCACCGGCTCTCGGTTCGAGTCGGGTGCGCGCGGGTTCAGCGCATCATGCGCACGAACCGCCGGCTTGTCGAGCCGCCGAAGCTCAAGCCTTCTTCTCCACATGCCCGCCGAACTGGAACCGCATCGCGCTCAGGATGCGGTTTTGAAACTCCGCTTCGCCGCGTGAGCTGAAACGCGAGTACAGCGCCGCCGTCAGCACCGGCGCCGGCACGGCCTCGTCGATCGCGGCCTGGATGGTCCAGCGGCCTTCGCCCGAATCCGATACGCGGCCGCCGAACTTCGCGAGCTGCGGGTCTTCGTTCAGCGCGTTCGTGGTCAGGTCGAGCAGCCACGAGGCGATCACGCTGCCGCGGCGCCAGACTTCGGTGATGTCGTGCAGCGGCATGTCGTAGCGGTAGTTCTCGGGGTCGCGCATCGGCGTGGTCTCGGCATCGACCTCGTGCGATGCGCTGCCGATGTTCGCGCCTTTCAGGATGCTCAGGCCTTCGGCATAGGCGGCCATCATTCCGTACTCGATGCCGTTGTGCACCATCTTGACGAAGTGCCCGGCGCCGTTCGCGCCGCAGTGCAGGTAACCCTGCTCGGCGGTGCCGCTGCCGTCACGCCCCGGCGTGCGCGCGATCTCGCCGATGCCGGGCGCGAGTGCGCGGAAGACCGGGTCGAGCCGCTTCACCACCTCGGCCTCGCCGCCGATCATCATGCAGTAGCCGCGCTCCAAGCCCCACACGCCGCCGCTGGTGCCGACATCGACATAGTGGATCTGCTTCTCGGTGAGCGCCTTGGCGCGGCGGATGTCGTCGACGTAGTGCGAGTTGCCGCCGTCGATCAGCGTGTCGCCGGCTTCGAGCAGCGGCAGCAGTTCGGCGATCGTCGCATCGACCACGGCCGCCGGCACCATCAGCCACAGCGCCCGCGGGCGCGCCAGTTTCGCGATCTGGTCGGCATACGACGCGGCGCCGGTCGCGCCTTCGTTGGCGAGCGCCTGCACCGACGCCGCGGCGCGATCGAACACCACGCAGTCCACGCCGCCCTTCATCAGGCGCCGCACCATGTTCGCGCCCATGCGGCCGAGGCCGATCATTCCGAGTTGCATGTTCATCGCTCCAGATCACGCCCGCGGCGCGGATCGCGCATCGTAGTTCGGCTGCGAATCCCGGACGACGCCTTAGGATTCAGCCCATGCGCATCACCCCTGACGACATCACCGCCGCCGCCGCGCGCATCGACGCGCATGTGCACAAGACCCCGCTGTGGGCGCTGCCTGGCCGCGCGCTCGGCTTGCCGGCGGGGGCGCCCGAGGTCGAGGTGCTGCTCAAGCTCGAGCACCTGCAGCGCTCGGGCAGCTTCAAGGCGCGCGGCATGTTCAACCGGCTGCTGTCGAACACCATCCCGGCCAGCGGCGTGATCGCCGCCTCGGGCGGCAACGCCGGCATCGCGACCGCCGTGGCGGCGCGCGCGCTCGGCGTGCGCGCCGAGGTGTTCGTGCCGAGCGTGAGTTCGCCGGCCAAGCGCGCGCGGCTGGCCGCGCTCGGCGCCACGGTGGTGATCGCCGGCGATGCGTATGCCGACGCACTCGAAGCCTGCGAAGCACGCCAGCGCGAAACCGGCGCGCTGATGACGCATGCCTACGACCAGCCCGAGGTCGTCGCCGGCGCCGGCACGCTGGCGCGCGAGGTCGAGGCGCAATTGGGCGGCCGGCCCGATTCGGTGCTGGTCAGCGTCGGCGGCGGCGGTCTGATCGCCGGGATCGCCGCCTGGTTTGCCGGCCGCAGCCACGTGATCGCGCTCGAGCCCGAACTCGCGCCGACGCTCTACCGCGCCCGCGAAGCCGGCGCGCCGGTCGACGTGAGCGTCAGCGGCATCGCCGCCGATTCGCTCGGCGCGCGCCGCATCGGCCACATTGCGTGGGAAGTGACGCAACGGCATGTTGCCCAGGCCGAACTGTTGACCGACGACGCGATCCGCGCCGCCCAGCGCTTCATGTGGACCGAGCTGAAGCTCGCGGTCGAGCCCGCGGCCGCGTTGCCGCTCGCGGCGCTGCAGAGCGGCGTCGTGCGGCCGCGCGCCGGCGAGCGCGTGGTGCTGATCGTTTGCGGCGCGAACGTCGATCCGGCAACGTTGAACTGAGAGGCCCGCGATGCACCTCATGATCCTCGGCGGTGGCGTCTTTCTCGGCACGCACACGCTCGATGCGGCACTCGCACGCGGCCACAGCGTGACCGTGTTCAACCGCGGCCGAGCGCGCACGGCATGGCCGGCGGGCGTCGAGGTGCTGACCGGCGACCGCGTTGCCGACTTGGCCGCGCTCGCCGGGCGCCGCTGGGACGCGGTGATCGACATCTGCGGCTACACGCCGGCCGAGGTGCAGGCCAGCGCCGAGGCGTTGCGCGACGCCTGCGCGTGCTACCTGTTCGTCTCCAGCGTCTCGGCCTATGCCGACACGACCGAACCCATGACCGCCGAAGACCACCCGCTCGCGTCATTTGCCGGCATCGCACGCGACGACCGCGACCTGCGCCACTACGGCGCGCAGAAGGCGGCCTGCGAGGCCGAGGTCATGCGCGCGTTCGGCAGCCGCGCGCTGATCGTGCGGCCGGGGCTGATCGTCGGCCCCGGCGACCGCAGCGGGCGCTTCAGCCACTGGGTCTGGCGCGCCGCGGCCGGCGGCGCGATGCTGGTGCCCGATGTGCCGGACGCGAACGCGCTCCAGTTCATCGACGTGCGTGATCTGGCCGGCTGGATGATTCAGCTGCTGGATGGCGGCGCCCGCGGCGCGTTCAACGGCAGCGGGCCGGTCGGCGACGTGCACATCGGCTGGCACACGCTGATCGACGCCTGCCGCGGCGAGGCCGCCGCACGCGGCCTGCCGGTCGCAGACGCCGTGCGCATCGGCGAAGCGTTTCTGTTGCAGCACGAGGTGCAGCCGTGGAGCGAGCTGCCGCTGTGGCTGCCGTCGATCGCGCCCGAGTACGCCGGCTTCAACCGCGACCTGAGCCGCGCCGCCGCCGCCGGCCTGCGCACCCGGCCGCTGCGCGAGACGATCGCCGCGGTGCTCGACGAAGGCCTGCCGCCCGCCGACGACCGGCGCCGCGCCGGCAAGCTCACCCGCGAACGCGAGGCGGCGCTGATCGCCGCGTGGCGCGCCAATCCCGTCTGAAAGCCACCGATGACCATCCAACTCAGCAAGGAATCCCGCGCTGCGGCGATCGCCTCGATCGAGCGCTACCACCAGGAAAACCTCGACACCCGGATCGGCAACATCCAGGCCGCCGCGCTGTTGCATTTCTTCCTCGAGGAGATCGCGCCGAGCGTCTACAACCAGGCGGTGGCCGCGGTGCAGGAGCGCCTGATCGCGCGTGTGACCGAGGTCGACATCGAGTGTCATGAGGACGAGTTCACGCACTGGCAGAAGCAACGCAAAGGGTCTTGAGCAGCAGGCCGCCCCGGCCTGCCTAGAATGACCCCGACATGAACAAGCGCAACACCCAGCCGGCGCCACCGGCGAACGACCGACGCGCCGGTGCCGACCGCCGGCACCGCGACCTCACGCTGCCCCCCGGCCAGCGCGACCGGCGGCGTGGCATGGAGGCGCGCAAGCCCGAGGTCAGCGAGATCGACATGTCGCCGTCGGAGTGGGACCAGCTCACCGACCTGTCCCCGCCCAAAAAGTAGCGCCCGCGGCCGCTTCAGTGCTTGGCGACGCCGAGCCAGCGGTCGAGTCGCGCGCGGTCGGCCAGCAGTTCCGCGCTCGCCCCTTCGTGCACCACCGCACCGCGATCGAGCACGACCGCGCGCTGCGTGATCGGCAGAATCATGCGCGGGTTCTGCTCGACGATGATCGCGCTCATGCCCTCGTCGCGCACCACCCGCGCGATCGAGCGCAGCAGCTCTTCGACGATGATCGGCGCGAGGCCTTCGAGCGGCTCGTCGAGCAGCAGCAGCGTCGGGTTCAGCACCAGCGCGCGCGCGACCGCGAGCATCTGCTGTTCACCGCCTGAGAGCTGGTTGCCCAGGTTCGATTTGCGCTCGGCCAGGCGCGGGAACATCTCGTAGGCGCGCGCGCGCGTCCACGCGCCCGGGCGGGCGACGGCGCTGAGGTTCTCGTCGACCGTCAGCGACTTGAAGATGTTGCGTTCCTGCGGGACCCAGCCGATGCCGGCGGCAGCGCGCTGGTGCGGCGCGAGCGCGGTGATGTCCTGCCCGGCGAGCACGATGCGCCCTTGGTGCCGGCGCGTCACGCCGACCAGCGTGTTCAGCAGCGTCGTCTTGCCGGTGCCGTTGCGGCCGAGCAGCGCGAGCGATTCGCCTTGCGGCAACACGAGGTCGACACCCTGGACGACGACGGCCTCGCCGTAGCCCGATCGCAAGCCTTCGACGCGCAGCAGCTCAGCCATGTTCGCCCTTCTCAAGCGATTCGCCGAGATACACGGCCTTGACGCGCGGGTCGTTCGCGACCTGATCGACCGAGCCTTCGGCGAAGACCGCGCCGTTGACCAGCACCGTCACGCTGTTCGCGAAGTTGAACACCAGGTCCATGTCGTGTTCGATCAACAGCACCGAGACCTCGGCCGGCAGCGCGTTGATGATCTCGAAGATCTCCTCACGCTCGCCTTCGGGCACGCCGGCGACCGGCTCGTCGAGCAGCAGCACGCGCGGCGCGCAGGCCAGCGCCGTGGCGATCTCGAGCAGGCGGCGCTTGCCGTAGGCGAGGTGCTGTACTTGCTGATCCGCCACGTCATCGAGGCGGAACTGGCGCAGCAGCGTGTCGCAGATCGGCGCGACCCGCGGGTCGGCGCCGAGCCGCTGCCACCACTGCCCGCCGATGCCCAACTGCGCCGAGACGCTGAGCGCGAGCGACTGCAGTGGCGTCAGCGCGTTGAACAGCTGGTTGATCTGGAAGGTGCGCACGATGCCGCGGCGCACTCGTCTGTGCGGCGCGAGCCCGGTGATGTCAACGCCGTCGAGCCGGATCGTGCCGGCGGTCGGTTCGAGCACGCCGGTCAGCAGGTTGATCAGCGTCGTCTTGCCGGCGCCGTTCGGGCCGATCAGCGCGCGGCGCGCGCCCTTCTCGACCGTGATTGACACGTCGTTCGTCGGCGTGATGCCGCCGAAGCGTTTCATGAGTCCGCGGGTTTCGAGGACGATGTCGCTCATCGCTGTTCAACACCCATGCGCTTGAACCACGATCGTGGCCGGATCAGCTTCTCGCGCCCGACCAGCACGAGCACGACGAGAAAGATGCCGAGCCAGAAGTTCCAGTACTGCGGCGTCCAGGCCGAGATCAGATCGTGCAGCAGCTTGAACACGATCGCGCCGAAGATGCCGCCGTACAGATAACCGGTGCCGCCGATCACGAGCACCAGCAGCACCTCGGCGCTGCGATGGAAATCGAACACGTCGAGCGACGCAAAGCCGCTGGTCTGCGCCAGCAGCGCGCCGGCCGCACCGGCGATCGCGGCGGCGACGGTGTAGACCGCGACCAGCCGCGCGTTCACCGACAGGCCGATGCTGGCGGCGCGCAGCCGGTTGTCGCGCAGCGCCTGCAGCGAGTAACCGAACGGCGAGTGCACGAGCTTGCGGCCGATGAAGAGGCAGATGATCAGCACGAACAGCGTGTACGCGTACGCGGTGCGGCCGTACAGGTCGAAATCGAAGCGGCCGAAGGGTGTCAGCAGCGGGCCCATCACGACGCCCTGCAGGCCGTCGGCGCCGCCGGTCAGCCAGTCGAGCTTGTTCGCGAGCTCGTACAGAATCGACGCGACGCCGAGCGTGACCATCAGCCGCGTCAGGTCGGAGCCGCGCAGGATCAGCAAGCTGCAGACCGCGCCGAGCAAGGCGCTGGTGCCGATCGCAACGCCCATGCCGACCCACGGATCGGGCATCACCAGCTTCGCGAACAGCGCCGCGGTGTACGCGCCGAAACCGAAGAACGCGGCATGCCCGAGCGAGACGATGCCGGCATAGCCGAGGATCAAATCGAGCGACACCGCGAACAGCGCGAGGATCGCGATCTCGTTCAGCAGCAGCGCGTGCGCGGGCAGCAGCGCCCACGACAGCAGCAGCGTGAGCAGCAACGCGCCTTCCCACCAGCGCCAGCGGGCGGCGCGTTTCAAGCCCAGCGCCGCAGGCGACTTCGTCCCTTCGGCTGCGCTCACTTGCCGCCTCCGGCGCGGGCGAACAAGCCTTGCGGCCGGATCATCAGGATCACGATCATCAGCGTGTAGACGATGAACGCGCCGAGCTTGGGCACGTAGTACTTGCCGGCGACGTCGGCAATACCGAGCAGCAGTGCGGCGAGCAACGGGCCGGTGATCGTGGTCGTGCCGCCGACCGAGCAGACGATCAAAAAGTAGATCATGAACTTCAGCGGGAAGGTCGGATCAAGGCCCAGTACTTCGGTGCCCAACGCCCCGCCGAGCCCCGCCAGGCCGGAGCCGACCGCGAAGGTCAACAGGAAGATACGGTTGACGTTCAGGCCCAGCCCGCCGGCGACGCGCGGATCGTCGACGGCTGCGCGCAACTGCGCGCCGAAGCGGGTGCGCGTCAGCACGGTCTGCAGCGCCAGCGTCAGCAGCGCGCAGACGACGATGATGAACAGCCGGTACTTGCCGATGCCGACCCATTCAATGTCGAAGCGGCCCTGCAGCCAGGCCGGCACCTGGATGTTCTGCTGCGAGCCGCCGACGAAGTAGTCGACCGCGGTCACGGCAATGAACACCAGGCCGATCGAGAACAGCACCTGATCGAGGTGCGGTTTGGCATACATGCGGCGGTACAGCAGCGGCTCCAGCACCGCGCCGATCGCGGCGGCGCCGAGGAACGCAATCGGCAGGCACACCAGAAACGGCACGCCGAGCCGGTTCATCAGCAGCACCGTGATGTAGCCGCCGGCCATCGCGAACGCGCCGTGCGCGAGGTTGATGAAATTCATCAGCCCCAGCGTCACGGCCAGCCCGACCGCGAGCACGAACAGCAGCATGCCGTAGGCAATGCCGTCGAACAAAAGCGTCAGCATGCGCCGGGATGTCCTTCGACGGCCACCTCGATCACTTGGCCTTGCCTGGGTCTTTCACCGCCTTGATGACGTCGAACTCGACGTTGTACAAGCCGTTGCCCATCGAAGGCACGCGCTCGACCTTGCGGATGTAGACATCCTGCACGATGTCGCGCGTCTGCCCATCGATCAGCACCGGGCCGCGCGGGCTCTCGAAGATCTGGCCTTTCATCGCAGCGAGCAGCGCGTCGCCGCCCGCGCCCTTGGTCGCTTCGAGCGCCTTGTAAATCACGCGCATGCCGTCGTAGCCGCCGACCGCCATGAAGTTCGGCCGCATGCCCTTGTTCGCGGCCTGAAAGGCGTCGACGAATTTCTTGTTCGTCGGCGACGGATGTGCCGCCGAATAGTGGTGCGAGTTGACGACGCCGAGCGCGACGTCGCCCATGTCGGCGAGCTGGTCGTCGTCGGTCACGTCGCCGGTGGCGATCAGCCGGATGCCGCTCTTGTCGAGCCCGCGTTCGGCGAACTGCTTCATGAACGCCGCACCCTGGCCCGAAGGCAGGAACACGAACAGCGCGTCGGGCTTGGCGTCGATCACCTTCTGCAGCACCGGCGCGAAATCGGGGCTGCGCAGCGGCGTGCGCAGCTTGTCGAGAATCTGCCCGCCGTTGAGGCGGAACTGGCTGTCGAAAAACTTCTCGGCGTCGAAGCCCGGCCCGTATTCGCTCACCAGGGTCACGACCTTCTTGATCTTGTTCTTCGCGGCCCAGTCGGCGATGCCGACCGTGACCTGCGGCAACGTGAAGCTGGTGCGGACGATGTACGGCGAGGCCTCGGTGATGCTGGACGTCGCCGCCGCCATCACGACCAGCGGCGTCTTGCTCTGTGTGGCCAGCGGCGCGGTCGCGAGCGCGGTCGGCGTGATGCCGAAGCCGGCGATCACCGTGACCTTGTCGTTGACGATCATCTCCTGCGCGATGCGTTTGGTCGCGTCGGGCACGGCGCCGTCGTCCTTCAGGATCACTTCGACGCTGCGGCCGGCTATTTTGTTGCCGTTCTGCGCCATCCAGAGCTTGACCGCGGCATCGATCTGCCGGCCGGTCGAGGCCGACTGGCCGGTCATCGGCAGGATCAGGCCGATCTTGATCGGGCCGGTGTCGGCAGCGAACGAACTCGCGGCAGCGCTCGTCAAGAGCGCGATGGCGAGCTGCAGGGCATGGCGTTTGGTGATCATGGTGTCTCCGGGATGGCGTTGCGCGTTGTACAGATCGGACCGGCGCCAACTGTAGCGAACTGTCGGCGCTGGCTATCATGGTTCAAACCCCTGCAAGGAGACACACGATGAGCCACCGCAGCACACCGCCGTTCCGCGCCGACCACGTCGGCAGCTTTCTGCGGCCCAAGTTCCTGCTCGATGCGCGCGCGCAGCGCGCGAGCGGCGCGATCACGCCCGAGCAACTGCGCGCGGTCGAAGACCGGGCAATCACCGAGATCGTCAAGTTCCAGGAGGATGTGGGCCTGCAGTCGATCACCGACGGCGAGTTCCGCCGCACCTACTTCCACATCGACTTTCTCGAACAGCTCGGCGGCGTGAAGACCGACATTCCCGTCACCGTGATCCAGCCCGACGGCAGCGAAGAGCTGGCGCCGCCGGTGATGCGGGTGGTCGGCAAGGTCGAGCACCTGAAAGACATCCAGCGCGCCGACTTCGCGTACCTGAAGAGCCAGGTGAGCGCCGGCCGCACGCCGAAAGTCACGATCCCGTCGCCGACGATGTTGCACTTTCGCGGCGGCCGCGCCGGCATCAGCCGCGAACACTATCCCGAGCTCGAACCCGCGTTCTACGACGACGTGGCGAAGGCCTACGGCGACGAACTGCGTTCGCTCGCCGAGGCCGGCTGCACCTACGTGCAAATGGACGACACCAACCTCGCCTACCTGTGCGACGACAAGATGCGCGAGGCCGCGCGCCAGCGCGGCGACGACCCGAACGAGCTGCCGCACCGCTACGCGAAGTTCATCAACAAGGTCGTCGCGCAAAAGCCCGCCGGCATGACGCTGGCGATGCACCTGTGCCGCGGCAACTTCAAGAGCACGCACGCGGCGGCCGGCAACTACGAGCCGGTGGCCGAGGCGCTGCTGGCCGAGATGAACCTCGACGCCTATTTCATGGAATACGACGACGCACGCTCCGGCGACTTCCGCCCGCTGCGCTTTCTGCCGAAGAACAAGATCGTCGTGCTCGGCCTGGTGACGACCAAGTTCGGCGCGATGGAGTCGAAGGACGAACTGAAACGCCGCATCGACGAGGCCGCGAAGTTCGCGCCGCTCGACCAGTTGTGCCTGTCGCCGCAGTGCGGCTTCAGCAGCACGGTGCACGGTGCACGGCAACAACATCGCGGTGCAGGCGCAGCGCGACAAGCTCAGGCTCGTGGTCGAGGTGGCACAGGAGGTGTGGGGCTGATGGGTTGGCTGACCGGGAGGGCGGAGGCAGCAACCCACGCGGTGACTTCGAGTTTGCTGAACACCCAACGTCAGTACATCCCCTCGCGTCCCCGCACAATCGAGCGGTGGCACAGGCGCATAGAGCGTGTCCTCTGTAGTGTGGTTTGGCGCCGCAGCGCTGGGTTCTGAGTGAGGCCGAGGCGCGGTGGCGGGAGACCATGCAGCATCATGTCTCCGGCGAAGCAACTTGAATGCATGGAAGGCGTCCCAGGATGACAAGGTCAAGTAAGGCGGTATGGAGTGCCGTCGCTACAGTCGCGCTGGCGGCCTGTGGTGGCGGCGGCGGTGGCAGTGGCGGTGTGAGCACCCCGGTCGACCAGTACGCGGTTCCCGCAGCCGTGCTATTCCCGGCGAACGCCAATGACGCGGTCTGGGACGAGCAGCGTCAGGTCCTCTACCTTTCGTTGCCAAGCAGTGCCGGGCCGAGCGGCAATGCGATCGTCGCGCTGGATCCTCGAACCAACAGCGTGCTGCGCACGCAATACGCAGGAAGCGAACCCACGGAGTTATCGCTGTCGGACGACGGCCAGTATCTGTACGCAGGTATCTACGGCAGCGCCAGCGTACAACGTTTCAGGTTGCCCGATCTGGCTCCTGACCTGAACATTCCGCTTGGGCGAGACCAAGCCGGCGGCCCATACCATGCCGTGGATTTGGCTGCCGTACCGGGCTTCCCCCGTGCTGTAGTCGTGGCAAGCAGCGTCGATGGAGCGGTCGATCTAGTATCCAGTACCGTTGTCTACGACGACGATCTGGCAAGGCCGCAATCACTGTCGGTGCGAGATTGCACCTGCGCAAGTCTCCAATGGGGCGAAAGCGGCGCGCAACTCTATGCAGCCGACAACCAGACCACCGGATTCAGCTTCTACGACATTCTTGTGGGGCCAACGGGCCTGAGCGTGAATCGCGCCGTTCTCGGCGCCTTCACTGCCTTCGGTTCGCAAATCCACTACAGCCGCGCGACACGTCTCATCTACGCTGACGAAGGGACCGTGTTCAATCCAGCAACCGCTTCTCGCGCAGCAACGGTCAGCTCCCGAGGTCCCATGGTTGCGGATCCTGCGCGCAACCGGCTGTACTTTGCCACTGCCGTCGGCAGGTACGCCATAACCGGCGTCGACGCCACCACTTACCAGCCCGTTGGCTTGGCGCGACCGTTGGTCGACACCTCAGGCTTGCCATCGCACATGGTTAGATGGGGCACCGAGGGTCTGGCCTTGGTCTCTGCCGGCGGTCCGGTGCACCTCTTTGGCGGGGCGGGCACTTCGGCCTTCAGTAGCAGCATTCCGGTGGGCACAGCGTCGCAAATGCTCATCCCCGGCTCGATCAACAGCCTTGTGTTCGATCCGATTCACGGTCGCCTGTATGCGTCGGTGTCGTCTGCGTCCAGCACCTCGCCGAATTCGATCCTCGTCATCGACCCTGCTACAGGCAGCGTTGTCGCCACGAGGTTCATCGGTTCAGAACCGAATGCGATGACGGTGTCCGATGACGGCCAGTACCTGTATGTCGGGGTGGATGGTGCGGGAGCAGTGCAACGATTGCGTCTCCCTTCACTGGAGCTTGACCTCAATCTTGATTTGGGGAGCCATCCGCAATTCGGGCGTTACGTGGCGGGGAATTTGAAAGCGGCGCCGGGCTCGCCCCGAACGCTTGCCGTGTCACGCCTGAGCCCCAATATATTTCCTACCGAACAGGGAGGCATGCAAGTATTTGATGACGCTGTGCCCAGGCCATTGGTGGCGCCCATGCTCGACCCGTTCTCGGGGCAGCCCCGTTACTACAACGACGTCGACTGGAACACCGATGGATCGAAGCTCTTCTCCACCAGCGTGTATGGGGCGCTGTACACCTTGGCGGTGGACACCGCCGGCCCCCGAATCGAGCGGACACTGGCCGGCGCCTTTGCCTCACCCGGTCATCTTCACTTTGATCGCATCAACGGTCTCCTCTATCACGACTCGGGCCGTGCGATGGATCCCGTGTCGGGCAGGCCAACGGGCCGATTTCGGCCAGGCGGCTACAACGGTTCAGAACAGGTGGTCAGCGATGCGTCCACGAGCCGGGTGTTCGTACTGTCGTTGTCCCTCGCCAATTCCGGCCCGAACCTGCGCATCGACATGTTCGATATGTCGCGCCACACACCTTTGAGAACATATCCCGTCACGGTCCAGACAGGCTTGCCGTTCAGCTTTGTCAAGGCGGGCGCGAATCGGTTCGCATTCCGCTCAGTCGATGGCGTATACGTGGTAACAGTGTCCTTGCCCAGCTAGACGTCAGCTACGCTTTCGTCGCTACTTCAGGCTGCCTGACAGGAATCCTCGCAGCCATTCGCTCCTCGGCGCCGCAAGCGCCTCGCGAGGGAGACCTTGCACCTCAATCATGCCGTAGCGCAGGAAGACGAGGTGATCGCCACCTCGTGCGCGAAGCCCTCTCGTGCGAGACGACGACCATTGTGCGGTCCTCGGCCGCCAGTTCGCGCAGCACGTACAGCGCCTCGGGCTCCATCATCAACAAGGTCGTCGCGCAAAAGCCCGCCGGCATGACGCTGGCGATGCACCTGTGCCGCGGCAACTTCAAGAGCACGCACGCGGCGGCCGGCAACTACGAGCCGGTGGCCGAGGCGCTGCTGGCCGAGATGAACCTCGACGCCTATTTCATGGAATACGACGACGCACGCTCCGGCGACTTCCGCCCGCTGCGCTTTCTGCCGAAGAACAAGATCGTCGTGCTCGGCCTGGTGACGACCAAGTTCGGCGCGATGGAGTCGAAGGACGAACTGAAACGCCGCATCGACGAGGCCGCGAAGTTCGCGCCGCTCGACCAGTTGTGCCTGTCGCCGCAGTGCGGCTTCAGCAGCACGGTGCACGGTGCACGGCAACAACATCGCGGTGCAGGCGCAGCGCGACAAGCTCAGGCTCGTGGTCGAGGTGGCACAGGAGGTGTGGGGCTGACGGTTCGGTCATTGCCCCCCACGCGCAGCGACGCAGCGCCGAAACTACGTCGATCGGGCGTTCGGCAGCGGCTGCGGATTCTCAGTTTGGAATGGGGAGCGGTCGGTCTGCCGGATATTCGGTCGCGAGATGGTGGTACGCGTCTTCCCACTCGCCGGCTGGAAAGTTCACGGGGTCGCGCGCGGCGAGAAAAGCGGGATAGTCGAAGTGATTGACCTTGCGTGCAAGCGGCACGAGCTCGAGCGTCGCCTGACCCTTGATGTGGGCCATGACGGTGCGCGCCATCAGCGCGTAGCTCCAAGGTGCCGTCCCGGTCGACTCGAGACCGACCGCCATGAAGTACAGGCCGCTCTCGGCGATCGCACGGGTGCCACAACCGCACTGGGCGACCAGCTCCGCGTGCCGGCGAATGCTCGACAGTGCCGGGTTCTCAAAGAAGCCGAGGTCGATCTCGTAGCCCGTTCCCCACAGCAGCAGATCAGCGTCCAGCGCCTGCCCATCCGCGAGTACGACGGTTCTGCCGCTGACACGGGCCACCTCGCCGCGATGGCGCTTGATCTTCGGGTAGTTGGCAATCATTCGCCAGCGCCCCGGAATCAGTTGATGGCGGCCGAGGTCGAACGTGTCGGCAGGCAAGATGTCCTGCAGTCCGAGCTTGGCGTAGCGCGCGGTCATGTCGGCGTGCAAGGCCTGACTGATCTGCGCGCTCGTCGAGCCGCTCAACTGCGCCTTGGCAAGGGCGCGCGGTCCGCCCGCCTGGGACTTGGGCTTGGGGGTCGGCAACATCCAGCGCGTTTGCCGATAGACCCAACTCACACTGCGCGCTTCGTGTTCGAAGCAAAGGTCCAGAAGATCGTAGGCCGAGGCGCCGCCGCCGACCACGACGACATCGCGCCCCGTCAATTCGCCGACATCGCGAAGGCCGGAGGAATGGAGTTCGCGCAACTCGACATTCGTTCGATGGGGGTTGGGCACCAGCGGCCGGTTGTGTGCGCCGGTCGCCGAGATCAGATGCCGGGCCAGGTAAGTGCGAGTGGGCGTCTCGACCTGCCACACCTCACCGATGCGACGGGCGCGCGTCACGCGCGTACCGAGAAGCATGGCGCCGGCCAGGTCGAAGCGATCGACCCAAGCCTGGATGTTGTCCCGAATGCTGGCCTGATCTTCACCCGCGATGGGCAGGTCGCCCAGCGTCCAGTCGACGCGGCCGAATTGAATGTCCTGCCAGGATGGGAGCTGCGCCCACAGCCCGCCGACCACGTCCTGGCGCTCCAGAAGCAGCGCATCGAGGCCCGCTCTGCGCGCGTAATACAGAGCCAACACGCCGCCGATCCCGGCACCGATGACGATCACGTCCAGCGTTCGGTCGACTGTCGAATTTGCATCCATCTCCAGCCTCCCAAAGATCACCGACAGCCGATCCTACGCCTGCGATGCAACCCGGGCGGTGCATGCCGAGCACAGTGGCTGGATTCGAATTCATTGCCGCATCAGATCCTCGACGCGGCGCTTCTCAATCATCAGTCGCTCGACAGCTTGCCGCTGCGCACCGCGACCGCGCCCGCGACCTTCGCGAGTGCCCGCCCGGCGCGCGCGTAGCGCTGCGACTCGCGCGCAAAAAACAACCCATCGGTGCGGCTCGCGACCGGGTGCACCGCGCCGCTGATCGGCTCGACGATCTCGAACACGACGTCGCCGGTGCGGATCGCATCGCCCAACTCGCGCAGGTAGACGACGACGCCGCTGACCGGCGCCTTGAGCACATCGGTCGCGGCCAGCGCCGTCGCCGGCGCGCGCAGCGGCGGCAGCGCCGGTGCCGGGCCGTCGACGATGCCGCGGTGGGTCAGGAACGCGACCAGCGCATCCGCATCGGCCGAGGCCAGCGCGTGCGACACGTCGGCCTCGCCGCGCAGCTCCAGCGTCACGCTGAGGCAGCCCATCGGCACCGGATGCCGGCCGCGAAAATGCGCCTCGAGCTGCCACCAAGTCTGCGAGCAGGCCTCGTCGAACGGGTTGTCGCCCGACTCGTCGGCGAGCAGCGACGCGCGCGCGCCGGTCAGGCGCGCGAGCGGCTCGCACTGCGGCCACAACGCGGTGCCGGTGTACAAATGCAGCAGCGACTCGGCATCGCAGTGCAGGTCGAGCACGACCTCGGCGTCGCAGGCGAGGCCGAGCAGGGTCTTGCGCTGGCTGATCAGTTCGGCGTCTTCGGGCAGCGCGTCGATCAGCGAGCGCAACGCAGCGCGAATGATTTGCGCGTTCGCTGCTGCGTCGTCGCCGAGCCGGCCTTCGAGCAACGGCGCGACCTTGTCGAACAGCGCCGGGTAGTGCCGGTTGAAGTTTTCGCCGCTGCCGAGCTCGAACCGGCCCTCGTTCGCCAGCAACACGGTCTGGCCGATGCCGATCGGGTTCGCGACCGGCACGACGACGACTTCGCCGCGCAGTTGGCCGGCCGCATCGAGCGCCGCCAGACGCTGCCGCAGATGGTGCGCGACCAGCATGCCGGGCAGTTCGTCGGCGTGCAGCGAAGCCTGCACATGGACTTTGCGGCCGGTGCCCTGCGGGCCGTAGTGAAAGCTGACGATCTCGCGCTGCGTGCCAAGCGGCGAGCCTTTGAGCCGGTGGTGTCGGATGTGCATGAACTGACCTCGGGCGAGTCGGCACTGTAGCGGCCCGGCGCCGGCACCGGGTCGTTCAGGCGGCAGAATCACGGCCATGAATCCAACGCCGCCCTTTGCCGTGCAGCGCCTCGACCATGTCGTGCTGCGCGTTGCCGACCTCGACCGCTCGATCCTGTTCTACCGCGAGGTGCTCGGCTGCGAGCTCGTGCGCCGGCGCGACGAACTCGGCCTGGTTCATCTGCGGGCCGGCGTCTCGATGATCGACTTCGTCTCGGTCGACGGCCCGCTCGGCCGCAAGGGCGGTGCGCCGGCCGGCGCGCAGGCGCGCAACGTCGATCACGTGTGCCTGCGCATCGAGCCGTTCGATGCGCCCGCGCTGATCGCCCACCTCGAACACCACGGCGTCGCGGGCGACGCGAAGGTGGTCGACAACTTCGGCGCCGAGGGCACAGGCCCGTCGATCTACCTGACCGACCCCGACGGCAACGAGATCGAGCTGAAAGGTGCAGCGCGATGAGCACACCTGCCGCCGCCCTGCCGCTCCCCGCCGCACCGCGCTGGGCTTGGCTGCCCCCGATCGGCAGCGTGCGCTACTACCTGATGCTGGGGCTGCTCGGTGCGCTGGTGCTGGGCCCGCTCGGCGGCGTGACCGCCTCGTACATGAACTTCTCGATCGGCTTCTTCGTCGGCGGGCAGGTGCTGGCCGGCATCCTCGGCTCGACCGTGACCTTGGGCTACGGCCCCGAAGGCAAGCACGGCGCGAACTACATGCAGACCGCGGCAGCCTCGGTCGCCGGCATGGCGGGCATGGGCGTGCTGATCCAGGCGATGGTCTGGATGGGGCTGCCGCAGCCGCCGGCGTGGCAGCTGATGCTGTTCATGGGCGCGATCGGGATGTTCGGCGCCGGCGTCGGCATGCTGTACACGCCGATCCTGGTCGATCGGCTGCAACTGACCTTTCCGTCGGGCCTGGCGGTCGCGAACATCCTGCGCGCGCTGACCGACCCGGTGCTGTTGCGCCAGTCGATCGCGCGCCTGGGCACCGGCATGGGCCTGGGCGCGTTCGGTGGCATCGGCGCGGCGAAGCTCGCGTTCCTCGGCGCGATCGAGATCTCGACCTCGACCTTGGGCGCCGGCATGCTGGTCGGCGCGCGCATCGGCATCGCGGCCCTCGTCGCCGGCCTGACCGGCCACTGGCTGATTCCGTACTTCATCTCGATCGGCTGGCTGCAGGCCGGCGAGCCGTTTCGCAAGATCACCTTCCTGATCGGTCTCGGGCTGATCATGGGCGCGGCGATTCTCGACATCGGCCAGATCCTGGTCGAGGCCACGCGCCGCTGGCGCGCGGTGGCCGACCGCGCGGCGCCGATCGTTGCACAGGTCGAAGAGGGCTGGAAGCGCACCAGCACCGGCCGCCTCGTCGCGTGGGTCGTGTTCTGGGGCGCGATGGTCGTGTGGGTCGGCGCGAGCGTGCTGCACCAGCCGGTGTTCTTCATGGCGGTCGCGATCGCGCTGGTGTTCGTGTTCGCGATGGTCAACGGCATCTCGCTCGGCATCAGCGACAGCAACCCGATCTCGTCGGCCTTTGTCACCGCGGTCGTGCTGATGGCCGCGCTCGGCCTGAAAGACCCGATCGTCGGGCTGATGGCCGGCAGCGTGCTGTTGGTGGCCTGCAGCGTCGCCGGCGACATGCAGCAGGACCGCTCGACCGGCTGGCGCCTGGGGACGCCGCGCACGATCCAGTTCCGCTTCCAGGTGATGGGGCTGGTGGTCGGCGCGATTTTGTCGGTCGGCTTCGCCAAGCTGTTCATGAACGCCTACCCGGTGCTGGCGCTCGACCAGACGGTGCAAAGCGCGGCCGCGCAGTCGGCGCAATGGCAGTCGACGATGACCTACAAGTTCGTCGGCGTGCTGCGCAGCCTGACCGACGACAAGCCCTACCAGCGCACCGCGATCGTGCTCGGCATCGCGATCGGGCTGGCGGTGCAGATTGCGCGCAAGTGGCTGTTTGCGAACGCGGCCTACCAGCGCTTCAAGGCCGGCGGCCGACTCGGCGGCGCGAGCGATTTCGTCATCGACGCAGTGCTGCTGCCGTCGCCGTACGCGTATTCGTTCGGCACCTTCCTGAGCATCGCGACCTCGGCCTGGTTCGCGATCGGCGGCGTGATCAGCAGCGTTGCGAACTGGCTCGCGAATCCGGGTCTGCGCGGCACGCCATCGCAGAGCAGAGAGGCTGCGGTTGTCGACGACATGAGCACGACTTCGCTGATCGGCGGCGGCCTGATCGCGGGCGACGCGCTCGCGGCACTCGGGCTGGGCGTCGTCGGACTGCTGGCGACGCTGGCTGGCACCTGATCCTCGTCGCCGCTTCGGTCCACCTCCACGCCGTAGTGTGCGCGCCGCAGCGGTGCGCGCCTGGCGGCCCGGCTCGCCTCAGCCGCGCTTGCCGGCCTTGCCGCCCGCGACCTTCATCAGCAGTTCGATCAGCAGCGCGCGTTCGGCGGCCGAAAGCGCGCGCAGCGCCGGGCCTTCCATGGTCGTGGCGATCGCCTCGGCGCGCGCGACGAGTTCCACGCCCTGCGGCGTCAGGTGAATGTGCATCGCGCGCCGGTCTTTGGTGCTGCGCACGCGCTCGACCCAGCCGCGCTCGACCAGCCGGTCGAGCGTGACCGCCATGTTCGGCGCCGAGATGTCGAGCGCCTCGCCGAGCTGCTTCTGATTGACCTGCGGGTTCGCGGCCACCAGCATCAGGATCGAGAACTCGACCACCTTCAGGTCGAGCGGCTCGAAGTTGCGCGCGAACACGCGCTTCATCGTGATCGACGCGCGCGTCGCGGCGTAGCCGACGAGGTGGGTCAGGCGCGATTGGTCGAGCGTGTCGGCGGCGGCCTTCGGCGCATCGTTCGCAGAGCCGGGCATCGCGTGCAAGCTAGGCGGCGCTCTTGCGCGCCGCACCCAGATAGGTGTCGATGACGCGCGAGTCCCGGGCCAAGTCGGCGGCCGGACCTTCGAGCGCGATCTCGCCCATCTCCAACACATAGCCGTGATCGGCGACTTCGAGCGCGGCACGCGCGTTCTGCTCGACCAGCAGGATCGTCACGCCGGTCGCGCGCAAGCCGTCGATGATGCGAAAGATTTCCTTCACGACCAGCGGCGCGAGACCGAGGCTCGGCTCGTCGAGCATCAGCAGTTGCGGCTTGCTCATCAGCGCGCGGCCGATCGCGAGCATCTGGCGCTCACCGCCCGACAGCGTGCCGGCGAGTTGTGCGCGGCGCTCTTTCAGGCGCGGGAACAGCGTGAAGACTTCCTCGATCGCGGTGGCGCTGTCTGATCGGCCCAAACGGACCTGGCGGTACGCGCCGAGCAGCAGGTTGTCTTCGACCGGCATCGTGCCGAACAGCGCGCGAGTCTCGGGCACGAGGGCCATGCCCTGCATCACGCGCTCTTCGAGCGTGTTCAGCACGACCGATTGGCCCTGGTAGTCGATCTTGCCGCGCGACGGCAGCACGCCCATCAGCGCGTTCAGCAAGGTCGACTTGCCGGCACCGTTCGGGCCGATCACCGTGACGACACTGCCGGCCGTGGCCTTCAGGTTCAGGCCGTGCAACACCTCGGCGCGGCCATAGCCGGCGTGCAGGTCTTTGACGTCCAGGATCAGGTCGCTTGTCATCGTCTCAGTGCTCCGTGCCGAGGTAGGCGGCGCGCACCGCCGGGCTCGCCTGCACTTCTTCCGGCGTGCCTTCGATCAGCTTGGTGCCGAACTCCATCACGACGATGCGGTCGACCAGGCCCATCACCAGGTCCATGTCGTGCTCGACCAGCAGGATGGAGAGGCCCTCGCCGCGCAACTGGCGCAGCACATCGGCCAAGGCCTGTTTCTCTTTCAGACGCAACCCGGCGGCCGGCTCGTCGAGCAGCAGCAGCGTCGGGTCGGCGCACAGCGCGCGCGCGATCTCCATCAGGCGCTGGGGCCCCAGCGCCAGGTTGCCGGCGAGTTCGTGCATGTGCTCGGCCATGCCGATGCGGCGCAGCTGTTTCTCGGCCTCTTTCAGCAGCTGGCGCTCTTCGGCGCGATCGAGCCGCAGCATCGCCGAGCCCACGCCGCGCGCGCCGCGCAGGTGCGCGCCGAGCGCGACGTTCTCGAGCACCGTCATGCCGGCGATCATCTTGACGTGCTGAAACGTGCGCGAGACACCGCGCTTCGCGATCTGGCGCGACGGCAGCGAGTCGATGCGCTCGCCGCGCAGCGTGACCGAGCCTTTCGTCGCCGGCAGCACGCCGGTGACGAGGTTGAAGGTCGTCGACTTGCCGGCGCCGTTCGGCCCGATCAGCCCGAGGATTTCGCCGGCGCGCACCTGGAAGCTCACGTCGTTGACGGCAACCAGGCCGCCGAACTCCTTGCGCGCATCCTTCACGTCGAGCACGACCTCGCCGTGCGGTGGCCGCGAGCGCTCCGGCAGCGCCGGCGCATCGGCCCAATCCACCTTGCGCTGCACGCGCGGCAGGCGCGCCTCGATGAAGGCCCAGATGCCATCGCGCGCGTACTGCAGCACCAGCACCAGCAGGATACCGAACACGATGATCTCGTAGTTGCCACTGCCGCCGAGCAGCTTCGGCAGCCAGACCTGCAACTGGTCTTCGAGGATCTTCACGACGCCGGCGCCGACCAGCGCACCCCAGACGTGGCCGACGCCGCCGATCACCGCCATGAACAGGTACTCGATGCCCATCTTCAACCCGAACGGCGACGGGTTCACGGTGCGCTGGAAGTGCGCGAACAGCCAACCCGAAATGCTCGCGAGCATCGCGGCCAAAACGAACGCCGTGACCTTGGTCTGGAAGGTGTTGACGCCCATCGCCTCGGCCATCGTCGAGCCGCCCTTGACCGCGCGGAGCGCGCGGCCGGCGCGTGAATCGAGCAGGTTCGTCGCGGCCAGCGCGGCCAACACGACGATCAGCCACAGCAGGTAGAAAAAGCTGCGGCCGGTGTTCAGCTCGATGCCGAAGAACTTCAGCGCGGGCACGCCGAGCAGGCCGTCGTATTTGCCGAGCGCGTCGATGTTGCCGAGCAGGTAGTACAGACTCAGGCCCCACGCGATCGTCGCGAGCGGCAGGTAGTGACCCGACATGCGCAGCGTGATCCAGCCGAGGACGAGCGCGGCGACCGCGGTGACGCCCAAGCCGATCCAGACCGTGAACCACGGCGAGACGCCTTGCGTCAGCGTCAGGTACGCGGCCGTGTACGCACCGAGGCCGACGAACGCGGCCTGGCCGAACGAGGTGAGCCCGGCCACGCCGGTCAGCAGCACGAGGCCGATCACGACCAGCGTGTACAGGCCGATGTAGTTGGCCTGCGTGATCCAGAACTCGGGCACGGGCAGCTGCGGCAGCGCCGCGAGCAGCACGATGAAGGCGATGAGGAAGGCGCGGCGCATCGTCATGACGTCATTCTTCTTCGTCGTCGTGGCCGTGCTGGAAGCTCCGCCACAGCAGCACGGGGATGATCACGGTGAACACGATCACCTCCTTGAACGCGCTCGCGTAGAACGAACCGAAGCTTTCCAGCAGGCCGACGAACAGCGCGCCGACCGCGGCGGCCGGGTAGCTCGCCAAGCCGCCGAAGATCGCCGCGACGAAGCCCTTCAGCCCGATCAGGAAGCCCGAGTCGTAGAACAGCGTCGTCGTCGGCCCGATCAGCAGGCCCGACAGCGCGCCCATGAA
>JAZJZJ010000256.1:0-15929 GCA_040389925.1 Pseudomonadota bacterium | reverse complement strand
TCGAGCAGCGCGCGCAGCGCGACGCGGGCGCGCGAGATGCGCGACATCACGGTGCCGACCGGAATGCGCAACAACTCCGCGCATTCCGCGTACGAGAGCTGTTCGAGCGTGACCAGCAGCAGGGGTTCGCGCTGCTCGACCGGCAAACGCTGCAGTGCTGCGACGAGGTCCAGGCGCAGGCCGATGTCGGGCGTGTCGCCGGCGTGGCGCTGCTCGATCGCGGCCTGCGGGTCGTTCGAGTCGGCCGTCGGCATCCGCGCGTGGCGGCGCCGGTCGTCCATGTACGCGTTATGCGCGATGCTGAGGGTCCAGACCAGGATGTCGCGGCGCTGGTCGAACTGATGCCAGTGGCTGAGCGCGCGCTCCAGCGCGGTCTGCACCAGATCGTCGGCGGCGCTGGTGTCGAACACCAGCGAGCGCGCATAGCGGCGCAGGCGCGGGATCGCACCGAGCAGTTGCTGGCGAAAGGCGGGCGGGGCGTCCACAGCCGGTATACGCCGGACCGGGCCGATCTATTCCGCGGGCCAGATCGCGGCTTCGCTGAAGCCGAGGGCGCGGAAGTCGTCGGCGCGCAGCGGCGCGTCCCAGGTGCAGAAGAACTCGTCGAGCTGCGGCGGCGCCACGCTGGTGCCCGACAGCATCGAATGCGCCTGGCCGCGGTGGTGCACCTGATGCTGGAACAGGTGCGCGAGCAGCCGCGGCAGCGGCTCGTGCGTGAGGCCGGCCAGGCGCGGCACGACGATGATCGTCGCGAGCGCCGCGGCGTCGAGCGGCTCGCACAGCGCGATCAGCGCGCGGTCGCTTTCGCGCTGCGCGGCCTGCAACGCGCCGCAGGTCGCGAACGGCTGCTCGGGATCGTAGAACGCCATGAAGGCGTCGTTCGGCGCCCGCCCGGCGAGGCCACGCTCGATCGCGTCGATGTAGTACCAGTCGACCGTCAGCGTGTGGTTCAGCGTCGCCTTGATCGACGGGAAGAAGCCGGTGCGCGGCGCCTCGAACTCGGCCTGCGTGAGTTGCGCGCAGGCACCGAGCAGGCGGTGATTGGCCCAGGCGTTGTTGAACGCGTGGCTCAGGAGGTGGCGGGCAAGCGGGTCCACGCGCGCAGTGTAGTGGCGGCGAATGCCGGACAATCGCGGTCATGAATCCCCCGCTTCGGGCCGTGGCACCCAGCTTCTCGGCACGCGACTTTCGCGCCGCGCTCGGCATGTTCGCGACCGGCGTGACCATCGTCACCGCGCGCGGCGCCGGTGGCGCGCCGATCGGCCTGACCGCCAATTCGTTCAACTCGGTCTCGCTCGCGCCGCCGCTGGTGCTGTGGAGCCTGGCGCGCAGCGCCGGCTCGATGCCGCACTTCGAACGCGGCTCGCACTACGCGATCAACATTCTCGCGGCCGAGCAGCACGCGCTGGCCGAGCGCTTCGCTGGCAAAGCGGCAGACCGCTTTGCCGGCGTCGCGTTCAGCGAAGGCGCCGGCGGCGCGCCGATCCTCGACGGCTCGGCGGCGGTGTTCGAGTGCTTCAATCGCAGCCGCTACGAAGAAGGCGACCACGTGATCTTCGTCGGCGAGGTCGAGCGCTGCAGCTGGCGCGACGGCGCGCAGCCGCTGATCTTCCACGGCGGGCGCTATTTCACGGAGCTGCCGCTGTAGGCATCTTGCGGCTCCGGCCGCTCGGCCAGCCAGCGCTCGGCCTCTGCGACGATCAGGTGGTTGAGCTCGACCCAAGCCTGCGGCCCGTGCTGGCCGTTGACGCTGATCTGCTGGCGCTCGCGCAGGTCGCCGGCGGACCAGTACAGCGAGAGCAGCCGTTCGATCCCATGCGAGTCGCCGACGTACTTCTTCGCCGGCATGTCCGAGTGGCAGTGCCAGTACACCTCGTCCATGAAACGCCCGAGCTGCCCGAGCGCATCGGAGGGGGCCGAGACCAGGTCGCGCAGGTAGTGTTCGATCAGTTGCCTGATCGCGGCCTCTTTGTCGGGCACGGCGATACCGTGATGATCGAGCGCCGCCAGAAACGCCGGCCGCGCGTCGTCGAAGCGCGGATGCCGCTCGACAAGCGCCGGCAGAAACGGCTCCAGGTAGACACCCGCATCCACCAGCGCCTCGACCGTCGCCTTGATCGCGTCGGCGTCGAGCGTGCCGAGCGCGAGCCGGGCCGCCTGCAAGCGCAGCGCTTGCGTCATTGCGTCGCTACCCGGCCCGCCGCCGCGCGAACGCGCTGAACCACTCGACGCAGTCGGCGTTCGCCATCGCGTCGAGCTTGAACACCTGATCGGCCGGCGTACCCATCAGCAGCTTCTTGACCGGCAGCTCCATCTTCTTGCCCGACAAGGTGCGCGGCACCGCGCTGACCTGGAAGATCTCGTTCGGCACGTGGCGCGCCGACAGCGCAGTCTTGATGCTGTCTTTCATCCGCTTCGTCAGCGCGGCGTCGAGCGTCAGCCCGTCGCGCAGCACAACGAACAGCGGCATGTAGCTGTCGCGGCCGAGGTATTCGAGGTCGACGACCAGGCTGTCGAGCACCTCGGGCAGCGCCTCGATCGCGCGGTACAGCTCCGAGGTGCCCATGCGGATGCCGTGGCGGTTGATCGTCGCGTCGCTGCGGCCATAGATGATCGCGCCGCCGCGCGGCGTGATCCGGAGCCAGTCGCCGTGGCGCCAAGCCGCAGGTTTCCCATTCCCACCCGGGTACATGTCGAAGTAGCTGCCCAGATAGCGCACGTTGCCGGGGTCGTTCCAGAAGTACAGCGGCATCGACGGCATCGGCCTGAAGCAGACCAGCTCGCCGACCGCGTCGACGAGCGGCTCGCCGGCCTCGTTCCAGGCCTCGACCGCGGCGCCAAGGCAGCGGCACTGCATCTCGCCGGCGACCACCGGCAGCGTCGGCAACCCGGCGACGAAGGCGCCGGCGAAGTCGGTGCCGCCGGAGATCGGCGCGAGCCAGATCCGCTCACCGTCGACCTTGGGCATCTGCGCCCAGACCCACTCGTACGCGTCGATCGAGAGCGGCGAGCCGGTCGAGCCGATCGCGCGCAGCCGACTCAGGTCGGCGACCTTGGCCGGTTCGATGCCGGCCTTCAGGCAGTTGGCATAGAACGCCGCGCCGGCACCGAAGAAGGTCACGCCGGCATCGGCGGCGAAGCGCCACAGCGTCGTCAGGTCGGGCGCCTTGATGGCGCCGCCCGGGTTGCCGTCGTAAATGCAGATCGTCGCGCCGCCGAGCAGCGCGCCGAGCTGCGAATTCCACATGATCCAGCCGGTCGCGCTGTACCAGTGGTAGCGGTCGCCGTTGACGTAGCTCGGGCCGACGTCGTTGTGCAGCGCGCCGGCCTTCAGCGCCTCGATCATCACGCCGCCGTGGCCGTGCACGATCGGCTTCGGCAGCCCGGTCGTGCCGCTCGAATAGACGACCCACAACGGGTGATCGAACGGCAGCCACGCGGGCGCGAACGGCGTGTCGTGCGACGTGAACGCGGCGAAGTCGTGCACCGCACGCTGCGGGCCTTCGAGGCTCGCGGCATCGGCGTCGGCGTCGGCGTCGGCGTTCTGATACGTCAGCAGCAGCACATCGCGCACGCTCGGCAACTCGTCGAGCAGCCCGCGCAGCACATCCATGCGATCGTGCGTGACACCGCCGTAGGTGTAGCCGTCGCAGGCAATCAGCAGCGTCGGCTCGATCTGGCGAAACCGATCGAGCACCGCGACCAGGCCCATGTCGGGCGAGCACACCGACCAGATCGCGCCGAGGCTCGCGCAGGCGAGGAACGCGATCGCGGTCTGCGGAATGTTCGGCAGGAACGCGCCGACCCGGTCGCCTTTTTGGACGCCGAGCTTCGCCAGCTCACCCGCGAGCGACGCGACCTGGCGGCGCAGCTCCGGCCACGAGATTTCGAGCATCTCGCCGCGCGCCTGCATCGCTTCGTTCCGAAACAGAATCGCCGGGTGGCCGGCCGCGTGGGCGCGCTCGGCGTGCGAAAACAGGTGCTGCGCGTAATTGACCTGCGCGCCGGGGAACCAGCGCGCGCCGGGCATGGGTTCGTCGACGAGCACGGCCGAATACGGCGTCGGCGACTGCAGGCCGAAGTAGTCCCAGACCGAGCCCCAGAACGCCGGCAGATCGGTCACCGACCAGCGCCACAGCGCGTCGTAGCCATCCGTCGTGGTCGGATCGAAGTGCAGGCCGCGCTCGCGCGCAAGCCAGTCGGTGTACCTGAGGATGTGATGCGTCGTCATGGCCCGATTGTGCGAGGTGCGATCCGCGCGTCAACGTGAAGTCAACGTGACAAGCGATCACGCATCGCGGTGTCGACCTCGGCGAACTGCCAGGCCTCGTTGCGAAACTGCGCCTGGCGCCAGCCGACCGCCCAGGGCTGGCTCAAATCGGTGTAGATGCGGTGTGAGTGAATCCGGTAGGGCATGTAGGCCAGCACCAGTTCGCTCGCCGTCAGAAACAGCGCGAGGCGCTCCGGGCCGTTGGGCAGGTCGAGCATGCGCTTGTAGATCGCGTCGAACGCCGGCAGCTTGAAGCGCGCGAGGTTGTCGCTGCCGATCGACGGCCCGTACATGTAGCCGAATGCCGGCTGCGCGTCGGCGCCGGAGGTCGAGCCGAGAAACCACATCTGCAGCTTGCCGGCGCGCGCAGCCTTCATGTTCTCGGGCCATTGCGCGGTGTTGAACGTGACGCGCACGCCGATCGCCGCGAGGCTCTTCTGCCAGACCTCGTTGAACTGGCGATCGATCTGCGACGCCTGTGACGCCATCTGCAGCACGAGCGGCGAGCCATCGGGGCGCTCGCGCCAGCCATCGCCGTCGCGGTCGACGAAGCCGTAGATGTCGAGCAGGGCCTTCGCGCGCGCCGGGTCGTGGCTGCTGTTGTCGCTGCGGTAGTTCGGGTCGAAGCCGTAGGTGCCCGGGGCCATCGGCGCCTGCGCCGGGATGCCGCTGCCGCGGCGCACGATGCGGCATTCGCGGTCGATGTCGTACGCCAGATTGACGGCGCGGCGCAGCGCGACCTGCGCTGGCTCGTAGCCACCGACCACCGGGTCCTCCATGTTGAAGTACGACAGCGTGATGTCGGCGTTCACGTAGCGCCGCATCGTGATGCCGCGCTTCGCCAGGTTCGGCGCCAACTTGCCGCCAGGCCCGGCGATGTGCGTGAACTCGGACGGCACGCGCACGACGTCGACCTGGCCGTTCAGGAACGAGAGCCAGCGCGCCTGGCCTTCTTCGAGCACCGAGATCTCGACCCCGTCGTTGAGCGGCAGGCGCCGGCCCTTGAAGCGTGCCAGCAGCGCCTGCGCCTCGGGGTCGTCGGCGTTCGGCTCGCCGTCGTACAGCACTTCGCGGTAGTCGGGATTGCGTTCGAGCACGATCTTCGAACTGCGGCGCCAGCTCTTCAGCCGGTACGGGCCGGTGCCCACCGGATGCGCCGGGATGTCGGCGCCGTAGTGCTCCACGACCTCGCGCGCGACCGCGCCGAAGCTCGACGAGTTGCACAGGTTGTCGATGAAGCGCGGCCGCGGCGCGCGCAGGCGGAACTGCAGCGTGTGGCGGCCGAGCACGCGCAGGCCTTCGACCGGCGCGTCGTAGTCGAACGGCTTCTTTGCCGCCAACGCGGCCGCGCGCAGTGCCTCCAAACCCTCGACGCCTTCTTCCTCGAGGCCTGCGTACGCCGGGCTCACGTTCGCCGGATCGTAGAAACGTTTGAAGGTGTACGCATAGTCGGCCGCGACGAGTTCGCGCCGGCGGCCCTTGAACGCCGGATCGTCGGCGAAGAAGATGCCGGGGCGGATCTGCACGGTCCAGACGCGGAAGTCGTCCGAGACCTCGGGCATGGCCGCGGCCGTCAGCGGCTTGACCTTCACCGGCGCCGCAAACAGGTCATAGCGGTAGAGCGACTCGAAGATGTGCGCATGGACGCGGTTCGAGTACAGGTCGCCGAAGCGCGCCGGGTCGAAGCCGGTTTCGGGGCTCTCGAACGCGACCCGCAAGATGTTGCCGCCGCCACCGGCCTGCGGCGCGCCGGCGCGCACCGCACCGGGCAGCGCGAGCGCGCCCAGCGCGGCGGCGGTCCAGGTGCGGCGGTCGATCATCGCGGGGCGGCCGGGTGGGTCATCGCTTCCGGATCAGCGCAGTGTCGATGTCGACGTACTGCCACCAGTCGTTCCAGAACGCCGGGCGGCGGTAGCCGATCAGCTGCGGATGGGCCATGTCGAGCGAGACGCGGGTCAGCACGAACTTGTACGGCATCCAGGCGACCGCGAGGCGCTCGATCTCGCGAAACACCGCCAGCCGCTCGGGGCCGTCGGGCAGCGTCATGAGCCGGTCGTAGAGCGCGTCGAACGCCGGCAGCTTGAGGCGCGCGAGGTTCTGGCCGCCGATCTGGCGGCTGTCGAAGCGCGCAAGCGAGCCACCTGCGTCGGGCGCGTTCGAGATGGCGCCGAGAAACCACATCTGCAGCTTGCCGGTGCGCGCGGCCTTCAGGTTCTCGGGCCACTGCGCGGGCGCGAGCTGCATCCGGATGCCGAGCGCCTTCATGTTCTTGTTCAACACCTCGGCGATCTTGCGGTCGCGCTGCACCGGCGTGGTGGCCACGCGCAGCTGCAACGGCGCGCCGTCGGGCAGCTCGCGCCAGCCGTCGCCGTCGCGATCAGCGTAGCCGTAGAGGTCGAGCAGCGCGCGCGCGCGGGCCGGGTCGTAGTCGCTGAACTCGGTCTTCAGCTTCGGATCGAACGCGCTGGTGTGCGGCAGCGTCGGCCCCTGCGAGAAGGTGCCCAGGCCGTTGAACGCGTAGTCGATCACGTTCTTCGCGTCCATGCCGAGCGCGATCGCGCGGCGCAGCGCGACCTTCTCGGGCGTGTAGCCGCCGATGGTCGGGTCTTCCATGTTGAAGAAGTAGTAGTTGCCCGCCGACTCGACGAACGGATAGCCGCGGATGCCGCGCTTGGCCAGGTTCGGCGCGACCTTGCCGTTCGGCATCGCCTGCTGCGCGAACTGGTAGCCGACGCGGTACGCCACGTCGGCCTCGCCGTTGACGAACGAGAGCCAGCGCGGCTGCTCTTCTTCGATGATCGAGATCTCGACGCGATCGACCAGCGGCAGGCGGCGACCCTTGTAGCGCGCCAGCAGCGCCTGACCCTCGGCGTCGTCGGCGGCGGGTTCGGCCTCGTACCGCACGTCACGGAAGTCGGGATTTCGATCGAATGCGATGAACGAGCTGCGCCGCCACTGCGCGAGCCTGAATGCCCCGGTGCCCACCGGGTGCGCGTCGAACTTGTCGCCATAGAACTCGACCACCTCGCGCGCGACCGCGCCGAAGCTGTCGCCGCCGGCCAGGTTCTCGTCGAAGCGCGGGCGCGGGTTCTTCAGCGCGATGCGCAGCGTGTAGCGATCGAGCGCGCGCAGGCCCTCGATCTCGCGGTCGTACTCGAACGGCGCCTTCGCGCTCAGCGCCTGCGCGCGCAGCTCGGCCAGACCGATGATGCCCTCGGCTTCGAGGCTGGGCCAGGACGGACTCTTGTTCGCCGGATCGGCAAAGCGCTTGATCGAGTAGACGTAGTCCTGCGCCGTCAGCTCGCGGCGCTGGCCCTTGAAGGCCGGGTCGTCGGCGAAATGGATGCCGGGGCGCACGCGCACGGTCCAGACCCGGTAGTTCTCGCTCGGCTGCGGCAGCGCGCTCGCGGTCCAGGGCTTGAGCCTGGCCGGGCGCGCCAGATGGTCGTAGGCGAGCAGGGCTTCGTAGACGTTGCCGATCAGCTGCTTGGAGTAGAAGTCGTTCGTCTTGGCCGGGTCCAGGCTGGTCTCGGCAACCTCGAACGCATAGCGCAGCACCTTCTTCGGCGCCTCGGCGGGCGCGGGTGTCTGCGCGTGAGCCATCGCGCCGGCCAGCAGGCTGGTCACGAACAGGATCGTCTCGAGCATCTTCATCGGGTCGGGTTCTCGGTTCAGCGCGTGCCGCGCAGCGTTTCGTCGATGTCGACGTACTGCCACCAATCGGTCCAGAACACCGGGTGGCGGTAGCCGATCAGCCAAGGCTGGGCCATGTCGGTCGAGATGCGGTTCAGCGTGTACTTGTACGGCATGTAAACGAGCGCGAGCTTCTGAGCCTGCACGAACAACGCGGCGCGTTCCGGGCCGTCGGGGATCGATTGCACGCGATCGTAGAGCGCATCGAAGGCCGGCAGCCTGAAGCGGGCCATGTTCTGGCCGCCGATCTGGCGGCTGTCGTAGCGCGCGAGTGCGCCGACGGCGTCGGGCGAATCGGCCTGCGAGCCGACCGTCCACATCTGGAACTTGCCGGCGCGTGCCGACTTCAGATTCTCGGGCCATTGCGCGGGGGCCATCTGGCTGCGGATGCCGAGCGCGCGCAGGTTGCGGTCGACCACCTCCGAGATCTTGCGCGCGCGCTGGTCGGTCTGGGTGCTGATGCGCAGCGCGAGCGGCGAGCCGTCGGGCATCTCGCGGTAGCCGTCGCCGTCCTTGTCGAGGTAGCCGTAGAGGTCGAGCAGCGCCTTGGCGCGCGCCAGGTCGTAGTCGCCGAACTCGCTGCGCCAGGCCGGGTCGAAGGCGCTCGTGTGCGGCAGCAGCGGCGTCTGGGCCGGCGTGCCTTGGCCGTTGTAGGCGTTGAAAATCAGCGTGTGGGTGTCGATACCGAGCCCGATCGCGCGGCGCAGCGCGATGTTGGCGGGGGTGTAGCCGCCGACCATCGCGTCTTCCATGTTGAAGAACAGCGAGTAGGCCGTCGGCTCCAGGTAGCGGTAGCCGCGGATGCCGCGCTTGGCCAGGTTCGGCGCGACCTTGCCGTTCGGCATCGCCTGCGGGATGAACTGGAAGCCCATCTCGAATTGCAGATCGGCCTGGTTGCCGAGGAAGGCGAGCCAGCGCGGCTGCTCCTCTTCGATGATCGAGATCTCGACCCGGTCGACCATCGGCAGGCGCCGGCCCTTGAAGCGTGCGAGCCAAGCCTGGCCTTCGGCATCGTCGGCGGCCGGCTCGGCGTCGTAGATCACCTCGCGGTAGCCGGGGTTGCGCTCGAACGCGATGAACGAGCTGCGCCGCCATTGCACCAGCTTGAACGGGCCGGTGCCGACCGGGTGCGACTCGGCATCGTCGCCGTAGAACTCGATCACCTCGCGCGCGACGGCGCCGAACAGATCGCCCGACGCGAGGCCCTCGTAGAAGCGCGGCCGCGGCTCGGCCAGCGTGTAGCGCAAGGTGTAGCGATCGAGCGCGCGCACGCCCTCGATTTCGTGGTCGTAGTCGAACGGCTGGCGCGTGTCGAGCGCGCGCTGGCGCAGCGCGTTCAGGCCGACGATGCCCTCACCTTCGAGGCCCGACCAGACCGGGCTCTTGTTGGCCGGGTCGGCGAAGCGCTTGAACGAGTAGACGTAGTCCTGCGCAGTCAGCTCGCGCGGCTTGCCCTTGAACGCCGCATCGTCGGCGAAGAAGATGCCGGGCTTGATCCTGATGGTCCAGACGCGGAAGTCGGCCGACGCCTGCGGCATGCCATCAGCGGTCAGCGGCTTGACCTTGATCGGCCGCGCGAGGTGGTCGTAGTGGTACAGGCCCTCGAAGATGTGCGGCGTCAGGATGCGCGAGTACAGGTCGTTGACCTTGGCCGGGTCGAGGCTGGTCTCGGCGACCTCGAAGGCGTAGCGCAGCACCTTCTTCGCCACCGGGGGCGACGCCGGCGCCGCGGCCGGCTCGGCAGCCAGCGCCGTGGCCAGGCCGAGCGCCAGGCAGGCAGCGAGCATCGGGGCCGCGGCGCGCGCCTTCAGCAGGGTCAGCATGAGCTTCAAGGCGCGCGCGACGCTGCCCGCAGCGCGTTGTCGATGTCGGCGTACTCCCACCAGTTGAGCGAGAACACCGTGCGCCGGTAGCCGAGCAGCTGCGGGTAGCTCATGTCCAGCCCCTGGCGGTTGATGACGAACTTCTCGGGCATGTAGGCCAGCACCAGCCGCGTCATCTCGGCGAAGGTGGCGAGGCGCTCCGGGCCGTCGGGCAGGACCTGGCTGCGGTCGAACAGCGCATCGAGCGCCGGCAGGCGGGTGCGCGACATGTTCTGGCCGCCGATCTGGCGGCTGTCGAAGCGCGCGAACGAGCCCTCGGGGTCGGGCCCGTTCGCGTACGAGCCGAGAAACCAGAACTGCAGCCTGCCGGCGCGCGCCGCCTTCAGGTTCTCGGGCCACTGCGCGACCAGCGAGCGCGTGCGCACGCCGAGCACCTTCAGGTTGCGGTCGAGCACCTCGGCGATGCGGCGCGAGCGCTGGTCGGACTGGGTCGAGATCGCGAGCACGAGCGGCGCGCCGCCGGGCGTTTCGCGCCAGCCGTCGCCGTCGCGATCGAGGTAGCCGTAGAGGTCGAGCAGGGCGCGGGCGCGGGCCGGGTCGAAGTCGCCGAACTCGGTCTTGAGCGCGGCGTCGAAACCGGTCGTGTGCGGCAGGATCGGGCTTTGCGCAACGCTGCCCAAGCCGCTGTAGGCGTAGTTGATGATGAGGCGCGAGTCGGTGCCCATCGCGATCGCGCGGCGCAGCGCGACGCGCTCGGGCGTGTAGCCGCCGAACACCGGGTCGTCCATGTTGAAGAAGTACGCGTTGCTCGCCGGCTCGATGATCGGATATCCGCGGATGTGCTGTTTGGCCAGGTTCGGCGCAACCTTGCCGCCGGGCATCGCCTGCGGCACGTACTCGAAGCCGACGCGGTAGATCAGGTCGGCCTCGCCGTTGATGAACGAGAGCCAGCGCGGCTGGTCTTGCTCGATCACGGAGATTTCGACCCGGTCGATCATCGGCAGGCGCCGGCCCTTGAAGCGCGCGAGCAGGGCCTGGCCCTCGGCGTCGGCGGCGGCGGGTTCGGCGTCGTAATAGCGCTCGCGGTAGCCGGGATTGCGCTCGAACGCGATGAACGAGCTGCGCCGCCACTGCACGAGCCGGAACGGGCCGGTGCCGACCGGGTGCTCCTCGATCCGGTCACCGTAGTGCTCGACCACTTCGCGTGCGACGGCACCCAGCAGGTCGGTCTGGGCCAGCGTCTCGATCAGGCGCGGCCGCGGCGTGGCGAGCGTGAAGCGCACGGTATGGCGGTCGAGCGCGCGCAGACCCTCGATCTCCTGGTCGTAGTCGAAGCGCCTTTTCTGGTCGAGCGCCTGCTGGCGCACCGCAGCCAGGCCGACGAAGCCGACCGATTCGAGATCGGCCCACGACGGCGCGGTGTTGGCCGGATCGGCGAAACGCTTGATGGCGTAGACGTAGTCCTGCGCGACCAGCTCGCGCCGCTTGCCACCGAATACCGGGTCATCGAGGAAGAAGATGCCGGGCTGGATCTTGACCGTCCAGACCCGGAAATCGGCCGAGACCTCCGGCATGCCGGCGGCCGTGAGCGGCTTGATCCTGACGGGTCGGGCGAGGTGGTCGTAGGTGTACAGGCCCTCGAACAGATGCGCCGTCAGCGTGCGCGAATACAGGTCCTGGAGCTTGACCGGGTCGAGGCTGGTCTCGGCGATCTCGAAGGCGTAGCGCAGCACCTTTGGCGGCGCGCCGGCGGCGGTTGCGGGAGGCGGCGGCGCGGCGGCGCCCACGCTCACGCCAAGCGTGGCCGACAGCCCGGCGCCGAGCACGGCGCGCCGGGTCAGCGAGCGCGATTCGTCCACGGCGCTCACTTCAGCCGCCGCGCCTTCTCGGCGGGGTCGATGTCGATGTAGCGCCAGAAGTCGGGCACGAACAGGTTGCGGTGGTAGCCGACGACCCACGGCTGCGCGAGGTCGGTCCAGATGCGGTGAACGTGCGCCTTGTACGGCATGTAGGCGACCAGGATCTCCTTCATGCGGGTCATCATCTGCAGGCGCTCAGGCCCGTCGGCCATGATGCGCTGTTGTTGGTACAGGCGGTTGTACTCGGCGTTGTCGAAACGCGCGTGGTTCGCCTGACCCTTGTCGGGGCCGTTGCCGAGCACCAGAAATTCTTCGCCGTCAGGCCCGCCGGTCCAGGCCACGCCCCACATCATCAGCTTGCCGGCGCGCGAGGCCTTCAGGTTCTCGGGCCATTGCGCGGTCTTGAAGACCATGCGCACGCCGATCGCGTCCATGTTTTTCTTCCATTGCGTGATCAGCTGGCGGCTCAGGTCGTCGGGCTGGGTCGCGTACTCGATCGTCAGCGGCGTGCCATCGGGCTGCTCGCGCCAGCCGTCGCCGTCCTTGTCGACGTAACCGTAGAGGTCGAGCAGCGCTTGCGCCTTGCCGCGGTTGAACTCGCCCATCTCGCTCTTGAAGCCGGCGTCGTAGCCATACAGGCCCGGCGCGACCACCGATTGCGCGACGATCGCCTGGCCGCGCCGCACCACGCGGATCTCCTCCTCGACGTTGACCGCGAGCGAAATCGCGCGCCGCAGCGCGACCTTCCCGGGCGTGTAGCCGCCGACCACCGGGTTCTCCATCCCGAAGTACGACATCGACGCATCGTTGCGCTGATAGCGCACTTGATAGACGCCCTGCTTCGCCAGATTCGGCGCGACCTGGTTGTTCGGGATCGCGATGTTCGTGAAGTCTTCGGGCACCTGCCAGACCAGGTCCATCTCGCGGTTGACGAACGAGAGCCAGCGCGGCTGCGGTTGCTCGATCACGCTGATCTCGACCCGGTCGACCATCGGCAGCTTGCGGCCCTTCAGCTTCGCGAGCGCGGCCTGCGCGAGCGGGTCGCCGGCCGGCGCCTCTTCGTTGTAGAACTCGTCGCGGTAGCCCGGGCTCTTCTCGAGCACGATCAGCGAGCTGCGCCGCCACTCTTTGAGCCGGAACGGCCCGGTGCCCACCGGGTGGTCCATGATCTTGTCGCCGTAAAACTCGACCACCTCGCGCGCCATCGCGCCGGTGCGCGCCGGGTCGCTCAGTGCATCGGCGAAGCGCGGGTTCGGCAGGCCGAGCCGGAACTGGATCGTGTACTTGTCGAGCGCGCGCAGGCCCTCGACCGGCGCGTCGTAATCGAACGGCGTCTTGTTCCTGATCGCCGCCTGGCGCAGTTCGTCGAGGCCGAGAATCTTGTTGTTCTCCAGCGTCTGGTAGGTCGGGCTCTTCCAGCGCGGGTCGAAGTGGCGCTTGATCGCGTAGACGTAGTCGGCCGCGGTCAGCTCGCGTCTCACACCTTTGAACGCCGGGTCGTCGGCGAAGAAAATGCCCGGCTTGATGCGGATCGTGAAGTGCTTGAAATCGGCCGACGCCTCGGGCAGTGCGACCGCGGTACTCGGCCGCAACCGCACCGGACGCGCCAGAAATTCGTACTGGTACAGCGCATCGAAGATGTTCGACGCAATCAGGCTCGAATACAGATCGCTGATCTGCGCCGGGTCGAAACCGGTTTCGGCGACGCGGATCGCGTAGCGCAGCACCTTCTGCGCGCTGGCGCTCGGTGCCGGCTGGGCCATGGCCCACGGTGCCAGCCAGCTGCCGGCGAGCGCGGCCGCGCCGCGGAAGACGAACGAGCGGCGCGGTGGCGTGACCACGGTGGCGGCGCGAGGGAGCATGAACGGCGTTCCTTGTGGGATCACGGCGAGGCCCGGATGGGGCGGGAAGGCGGGAGTCTAGGGGCAGCGCCGCGCGATCGGCCACGGTGCAAGCACCAAGGTTGCGCGGCCGCCGACCCCCGGGGCACGCGAATTGCGTGCCCGGCGCGCGGGCAGCGCGCCAATGAACAGGGCAAACGCGGGGGAGGGTCGCCGCGCGCAGGCCCTAGACTCGCGTCCGCTCGCACCGAGCGTCTGCCCGCCCCGCCACGAGCGCGGGCGGCGCGCGCGGTGCCCCGATTTGACTGGATGAGGAGTGTGTGACAGCCATGGCGGCCTATCTGATCCGACGCCTGTGGCAAATGATCCCGACATTGTTCGGGGTCGTGCTGCTGGTGTTTTTGTTGTTCAAAGCGTTCGGCGGTGACCCCGCCGAAATTCTCGGCGGCCTCAATGCCACGCAGCAGCAGATCGACGCGATCCGCCAGCAGCTCGGGCTGAACGAGTCGCTGTGGACCCAGTTCTTCATCTTCCTGAAGCAGATCGTCACCTTCGACTGGGGCAAGAGCTGGGCCACCAACGAGGCCGTCTCGAACCTGTTCGCGACCCGCCTGCCGGCGACGCTGACGGTGATGGTGCCGATCCTGATCCTCGACACGCTGCTGGCCATTCCGTTCGCGATGGGCGTGGCCTATGTGCGCGGCTCGCTGACCGACCGCGCGATCATGGTGCTGACCACGGTGGCGCTGTCGATCTCGTTCCTGGTCTACGTGATCGTCGGCCAGTACGTGTTCGCGTTCCAGCTCGGCCTGTTCCCGGTGCAGGGCTGGAGCGACAGCCTGTGGACCAATCTGAGCACTTACGCGCCGCTGCCGGTGCTGCTGGCGGTCGCGGTCTCGCTGGCGCCGACGACGCGGCTGTACCGCACCTTCTTCCTCGACGAGATCGGCCACGACTACGTGCGCACCGCGCGCGCCAAGGGCATGACCGAGCCGGTCATCCTGATGAAGCACGTGCTGCGCAACGCGATGATCCCGATCCTCACGAACGTGGCGGTGAGCCTGCCGGGCATCTTCGTCGGCTCGTTCCTGATCGAGGTGTTCTTCTCGATCCCGCTGGCCGTGAACCGCAGCGACTATCCCGTCATCCAGGCCTTCGCGATCTACATCGCGGTGATCACGATGGTGGTCAATCTGCTGACCGACATCCTCTACAAGCTGGTCGACCCGCGGGTGGTCCTCAAATGAGCACGGCACTGGCAAGTCCCCAACTGACGCCGAGCATGACGCGCGGCAAGGGCGTGTGGGCCGCGGCGGCCACGCGCTTCAAGACCGACCACGTCGGCATGAGCTCGCTCGTGATCGTCGTCGTCTTCCTGCTCGTCGTGCTCGCGGCCGGGCTCGGCCTGGTCGCGAAAGACTGGCAGGTCGAGCGCGGCGTGCCCGACGCGCCGCCGACCTTCGTCGGCGCGGCCGCCAAGACCGAGAGCATCGCGGTCGCGGCCCCGACCGGCCCGAACGTCGACATTTCGGCGGTCGACCCGCTCGCGCCGCGCTACGCCGAGTGGGCCGAGGCGGCCAAGAAGTACCAGACCAAGGACAGCATCCGCGCCGACACCCTGCCGTTCGGCGGTGACCGGCTCGGCCGCGACGTGCTCGCCAAGGCGATCAAGGGCGCGCAGGTGTCGATCCTGGTCGGCGTCTCGGCGGCCGTGCTCGCGACCATCATCGGCACCTTGCTCGGCGCGGTCGCCGGCTTCTTCGGCGGCAAGGTCGGCGACCTGCTGGAGTGGGTCTACAACGTCTTCACCGCGATTCCCGGCATCCTGCTGATCTTCGCGTTCGCGGCGGTGTTCGGGCGCGGCATCGGCTCGGTCGTGCTGATCCTCGGCCTCGCCGGCTGGACCGGCATCTACCGGCTGGTGCGCGCCGAGTTCATCAAGCACGCGAACCGCGACTACGTGCGCTCGGCCGAGGCGATCGGTGCGAGCAACGCATCGCGCATGTTCCGCCACATCCTGCCGAACGTCAGCCATGTCGTGCTGGTGCAGCTGTCGATCCACGTCGTCGGCTTCATCAAGAGCGAGGTGATCCTGTCGTACCTCGGGCTGGGCGTCGGCGTCGACCAGGTTTCGTGGGGCACGATGCTGTCGGAGGCGCAGAGCGAGCTGATCCTGGGCCACTGGTGGCAGCTCGCCGCCGCGACGATCTTCATGGCAGTGTTCGTCACCGCGTTCTCGCTGATGACCGACGCGCTGCGCGATGCGCTCGATCCGAAGCTGCGGGGTCTGGAATGAGTACGCTTCTGAGCATCAAGGACCTGCGGGTCGCGTTCCGCCTCGGCAAGGAAAACGGCGTCGTCAAGCGCTTCGAGGCGGTCAAGGGCGTCAGCTTCGACGTGCCCGAGAACACCACCGTCGCGCTGGTCGGCGAATCGGGGTCGG
>JAZJZJ010000255.1:0-2140 GCA_040389925.1 Pseudomonadota bacterium | reverse complement strand
CGCCCTGCTGCACCGCCATCGTGAACATGCCGTAGCAGATGCCCAGCACCGGCACGCCGAGATCCCACACCGCCTGCGGCGCGCGCAACTCGTGCTCTTCATACGTCGACGCATGGCTGCCCGACAGGATCACGCCCTTCGGCGCGAACTCGCGGATGAATTCGTCGCTCACGTCGTTCGGGTGGATCTCGCAGAACACATGCGCCTCGCGCACGCGACGCGCGATCAGCTGGGTGACCTGGGAGCCGAAATCGAGGATCAGGATCTTGTCGTGCATGGGATGGTTGTGTAAGGATTCGGCTCGGTGATCAGGCTGCGGCGAGCGCCTGTCGTTTGCGACGCTCGCCGCGGAAGTGACGCAGCGCGATCAGCATCGAGGCGGCTTGCAGCGCGGCGCAGAAGTAGAACGGTGCGCCGATCCGCCAATCGCCTCGCGGCAGGTGCGAGACGGTCGCCAGCAGCGGCGCGCCGATCGCCGGCGCGATCACCGCCATCATGCTGTTCAGCGACGCCACGGCACCGGCGGTGCGACCCTGGGTCATCGGGTCGGCCGCGTTGGAGATGATGCTCTGCATCGCCGCGGTCGAGGCGAACCCGAGCACGTTGACCAGGATCGCGGCGATCAGCATCCAGCCCGCCGTCGCCGCCCCGCACGCCAAGTAGAAGACGATCGACGACACCAGGCCCATGATCGCCAGGCGCTGCGGCGAGAAGCGCTTCAGCAGCCGGCCGAGCAGCACGCCCTGCACCAGCACCGACATCAGGCCGATCGCGAACAGCGACCAGCCGTTCTGCGTCGGTCCCCAGCCGAACTTGAAGGTGGTGTACAGCACCCACGAGGTGTGGGTCATGAACTGCACGAGGCCGCTGAGCGCGATCACGAACACCAGCGAACCGACGCCCTTCAACTCGCGCAAGCCGCGCAGCGAACTGATCGGGTTGGCCTCGCGCAGCACGAAGGGCTGGCGCCGCTCGACCGGCAGCGATTCGGGCAGGACGAAGTAACCGTACAGCCAGTTCAGGCACGCCAGGCCGCCGGCGACGAAAAACGGCAGGTGCAGGTCGATGCCGCCCAGGATGCCGCCGAGCACGGGCCCAAGGATGAAGCCCATGCCCAGCATCGCGCCGAGCTTGCCGAAGGCCTGGGCGCGCTGCGCCGGCGCGGTGATGTCGGCCACGTAGGCGTTGGCCACAGCGATGTTCGCCTGCATCGCGCCACTGAACAGGCGCACCACCAGCAGCATCCACAGCGCCGTCGCCAACCCGGTGATGAAGAAGCTCAGCGCGAAGCCGCTGAAGCCGATCAGCAGCACCGGCCGCCGGCCGTACCGGTCCGACAGGCGGCCGAGGATCGGCGACGCGAAGAAGTTGGCGATGCCGAACACGACCGTCACGGCGCCGTACCAGAACGCCTGCTCGGCCTGCGAACTCGTGAACGTGCCGACGAGCGGCGGCAGCACCGGGATGATCAGGCCGACCGCGATCATGTCGATCAGCACGGTCGCCATGATGAACGGCATGGCCGCCTGGCGGCTGGCGCGGGCTTGCTTCATTCGCAGCCCCTATTCCATTCTGTAGTTGGGCGCTTCCTTCGTGATCTGCACGTCGTGGACATGGCTCTCGCGCATGCCGGCCGACGAGATCTCGACGAACTCGGCCTTGTCGTGCATGTCGGCGATGCTGGCGCAGCCGCAGTAGTGCATCGAGGCGCGCAGGCCGCCGGCCATCTGGAAGATCACCGCGACGACCGAGCCCTTGTACGGCACCTGGCCTTCGATGCCTTCGGGCACCAGCTTGGTCGTGTTCGGGTTGTTGCTGCCCGAGCTGTCCTGGAAGTAGCGATCCGCCGAACCCTGCTGCATCGCGCCGATCGAGCCCATGCCGCGGTAGCTCTTGTAGGTGCGCCCCTGATACAGGATCGTCTCGCCCGGCGCCTCTTCGGTGCCGGCGAACGCGCCGCCCATCATCACGGTGTCGGCGCCGGCAGCGATCGCCTTGGCCAGATCGCCCGAGAAGCGCACGCCGCCGTCGCCGATCAGCGGCACGCCGCTGCCCTTGAGCGCCTTCGCGACCTGCTCGATCGCGTAGATCTGCGGCACGCCGACGCCGGTGACGATGCGCGTGGTGCAGATCGAGCCCG
>JAZJZJ010000254.1:0-6251 GCA_040389925.1 Pseudomonadota bacterium | reverse complement strand
TGATTGCCAACCGCGGCGAGATCGCCTGCCGCATCGCCCGCACCTGCCGGCGCCTCGGTCTGAAGGTCGCGACCGTGCATTCGAGCGTCGACCGCCATGCGCGCCATGTGCGCGAGATCGGCGAGTCGGTCGAACTTGGCGGCGCGGCACCGTCCGAGAGCTACCTGCGCATCGATGCCATCGTCGCGGCGGCGCAGCGCGTCGGCGCCAACGCGGTGCATCCCGGCTTCGGCTTCGTCTCCGAGAACCCGGACTTCGTGCGCGCGCTTGACGCCGCCGGGCTGATCTTCATCGGCCCCACGGCCGAGACGATGGAGCGGCTGGGCGGCAAGGCGCAGGCCAAGCGCGAGGCCGCTCGGCTGGGCGTGCCGGTGATTGCGGGCAGCGAAGGTGGCATGAACGACGCCGCCGCGGTCGTGAGCGCGGTGCGCGGCATGCCGCTGCCGGTGCTGCTGAAGGCGGTCGCCGGAGGCGGTGGCCGCGGGATGGCGGTGGTCGAGACGCTGGACGGCCTTGAAGCTCGTGTCGAAAGCGCGATGCGCGAGGCCGAGAAAGCCTTCGGCAACGGCGAGCTGATCGTCGAGCGCTACCTGCCGCGCGTGCGCCACATCGAGGTGCAGGTCGCGGGCGATGGCCAGGGTCATGCGATCCACCTGTTCGAGCGCGAATGCACGCTGCAGCGGCGGCACCAGAAGGTGATCGAGGAGGCGCCGAGCGCCGGCCTGCCGGCGGCGTTGCGCGAGCGCCTGCTGGCCGATGCGGTCAAGCTCGCCGGCGGGGTGAGCTATCGCGGGCTCGGCACGGTCGAGTTCGTCGTCACCGGAGACGACTACTTTTTCCTCGAGGTCAACCCGCGCCTGCAGGTCGAACATCCGGTCACCGAGGAAGTGACGGGGCTCGACCTGGTCGAACTGCAGCTGCGCATTGCCGACACCGGCCGCCTGCCGCTTGCGCAGGCCGACGTGCGCTGCGACGGTCATGCCTTCGAGGCGCGGCTCTGTGCCGAAGATGCCGAAGCCGGGTTCCTGCCGACGACCGGGCGGCTGGACCGCGTCGACTTCACGCGCGCCGCGGTGCGCATCGAGTCGGGCGTGGAAAGCGGCGACGAGATCTCGCCGTACTACGACTCGATGATTGCCAAGCTGGTGTCGCGCGGCCCGAACCGCGAGGCCGCGCGCCGCGCGCTGGCCGCGGGTTTGCGTGACAGCACGGTGATCGGCTTGACGACCAACCTGCAGTTCCTGCATGAGCTGCTGCACTGGCCGCAAACGATCGCCGCGAGCTTCCACACCCGCCTGATCGACGAGTCGTTCGCGGCCGATGGTCTGGCTGCGCGAGCGGCGCCTGTCGTGCCGGCCGAGCACGTGGCCGCGGCCGCGCTGCACTGGCTCGCCACGCAGCGCGCCGCGACCCCGGAGCTCGGCTGCTGGAGCCAGGCCCAGGGTTTCACCGGCTGGCGCCTGGCCAACGGTGCGTCCGCCGCGGCGCCGTTGCCGAACCTGGTGCTGAAGAGCGGCACGGCCGAATGGCCGGTGCGCTTCGGCGCGCCGCAGGCCGACGGCAGCATCGAGCTCGTGCTCGGAGATGCACCCGAGCGCGCATCGCTGGCCGTGTTGCCCAGCGGCCACCGGCTGCTGCACTTCGGCGGCCGCACCCTCGAACTCGCGCTCGTCGGAGATGCCCGCAGCATTGAGCTGTCGAGCCCGCTCGGGCGCAGCGTGTTCGACTGCACGCCGTACCTCGGCGGTGCGCTCGCCGATGAGGCTGCGGGCGGGCAGCTCGGCGCGCCGATGATGGGCAAGGTCGTGGCCGTCAAGGCCGCGGTCGGCGATGCGGTGAAGATCGGCCAGACGGTGATCGTGCTCGAGTCGATGAAAATGGAGCTGCACGTCACCGCCCCGTTCGACGGCAGCGTGGCGGCTCTGCGCTGCAAGGTCGGCGACATGGTCGAGCGCCACCAGGTGCTGGCCGAGGTGGCGCCAGTCGAATAATTCGCAATGCGAAGGAGCAACCCGATGACGTCATTCCCGAAACAGGTCGAATTCCACGAAGAAGGGCCGCGCGAGGGCTTCCAGATGGAGAAGGCGACCTACCCGCTGGCCGACCGCCTGGAACTCATCGACGCGCTCGCCGCAGCCGGCCTGAAGCAGGTGCAGTGCGCATCGTTCGTGAGCCCGCGCGCGGTGCCGCAAATGGCCGATTCGCCCGAACTGTTCGCCCGGCTGAAGAAGCGGCCGGGCACGCGCTACACCGCACTCTGGCTGAACGACAACGGCTTCGAGCGGGCCCGCGCCTGCGAGCAGGTCGATCTTGATGGCAAGATCGTGTTCTACGTGACCGAGCCGTTCTCGCAGCGCAACAACAACTGCAGCGTGGCCGAGAACCGCGAGCGCCAGCTCGGCTGGATCGACCGCTACATCGCGCTCGGCATTCCGCTCGAGCAGGCTTACGTGGTGACTTCCTTCGGCTGCAATCTGGGCGGCCCGGTGCCGGTGTCGGCCGTCACCGACGTGGTGCGCTGGCTGGCCGACGTCTGCACCGATCGCCGCATCCCGTTCCCGGCCTTCTTCCTGGCCGACACGATGGGCTGGGCCAACCCGGAAGAGATCAAGCGCCGCATCGGCGCGGTGCGCGAGATCGTGCCGCAGGCGCGCATCGGGCTGCACTTGCACGACACGCGCGGGCTCGGCGGCGCCAACGTCTACGCCGCGTTGCAGATGGGCGTGGAGCTGTTCGACAGCTCGGTCGCCGGCCTGGGCGGCTGCCCTTTCGCCGAGCACAAGACCGGTTCGGCGGCCGGCAACGTCTGCACCGAGGACATGGCGTTCATGTGCGAGGAACTGGGCATCGCGACCGGCATCGACCTGGAGAAGCTGGTCGAAGCCTCGCGTCTGGCGGAACGCATCATCGGCCGGCCGCTGAACGGCCACCTGATGCACAGCGGCACGCTGGCCGCGATGCGCGGGTGACGCTGTTGTCAGACGCGCTGCAGGCCTCTGGATGACGGCGGCCGGCCCCAAGGATCCTGCAGGCTTGCAGACCGGCCGCGACGAAGACTGGGTGGGTCCGTTGCTGGCAATGCTGGCGGTGCAGACCGCCGTTTCTTTCCTGTCGCGCATTGCGCCGACGCTGGCGCCATCGCTCGCACCGCGCATCGGTTGGCCGGTCGAGAGTGTGGGCTACCTCTCGTCGATGATCACCGGCGCCTCGGTCGTCGCGTTGCTGCTGGGCATGCCGCTGCTGCGGCGCCTGGGCTCGATGCGCAACCTCCAGGTCGGCCTGGCGCTGGGTGTGCTCGGCGCGTTGCTGAGCGCGGTGCCGGAGTCCATTGCGCTGGTGGTCGGCAGCTTGCTGATCGGCTTGTCGATCGGGCCACCGTCGTCGGCCGGCATGGACGTGCTGCAGCGCTTCGCGCCGCTGCGGCATCGCAACCTGCTGTTCTCGGTCAAGCAGGCCGGCGTGCCGCTGGGCGGGGTGATCGCCGGGCTGCTGATGCCCTGGGCTTCGCAGACGCTCGGCATCGGCGTGGCCGTGACCATCGCCGCCGCGTTGGGGGCGCTGACGCTGTTCGCGGTGCAGCCGTTGCGGGCCCGTGTCGACGCCGCGCGCGAGACCACGCTGCTGCTGAACTGGCGCATGTTCCTGTCGCCGAACAACCTGCGTCAGCCGCTCGCGGTGCTGGTGGCGATGCCGGCCTTGCGCCGCATGGGCCTGGCCGGCGGCTGCCTGGGCGCGGGGCAGAGCGTGTGGTTCGCGTTCCTCGTCACCTACCTCGTGGTCGAGCTGCACTGGACGCTGACGGCCGCCGGTGCGCTGTTCGCGCTGATGCAGTTGGTCAGCGCGCTCGGCCGGCCGCTGGCCGGCTTCATCTCGGACCGGCTGGGCGACGGGCCGCGCGTGCTGCGCTGGGCGGTGATCGGGTCGGGTCTGACCACGCTCGCGCTGGCGTTCTGCACGCCGGCGTGGCCGACCTGGAGCGTGGTCGCGCTGGCGGTGCTGGCCGGTTTGACGGTGGCCAGCTGGAACGGCGTGCAGTTCGCCGAAGTCGCGCGCCTGGCACCGCCCGAAACGCTGAATGAGACCATGACCGGCGCCACCTTGCTGCTGCTGCTGGCCTATGTGGTGGGGCCGGCGATCTTCAGCCTGGTGGTCGCCGCCGGTGCGAGCTTCGGTGCCGCTTTCGGCGTCACCGCACTGGTCACGTTCTCGGCCTTGTGGCCCTTGTCCGGCATCGAGACCGGCCCGCGCGCGCGCACCTGAAGGTCGAGCGCGACCGTGCGGCTCAGCGCGCGACGCTGAGCGGCATGGCCCGCATGCCGCGGAACACCATCGACTCCTGCCATTCGAGCTCGGCTTGGGGCCGCGCCAGCTCGATGCGCCGCCAGCGCGCGAGCACGGCCGGCAGCGCGATCTGGCCCTCGAGCCGCGCGAGCGGAAAGCCCAGGCAGATGTGCATGCCGAAGCCGAATGAAAGCTGCGGCACGCCGTCGCGCTGCAGATCGAGCCGGTCCGGGTCGGGGTAGGCCTCGGGGTCGCGGTTGGCCGCGCTCAGCATCACGTAGACCCGGTCGCCGACCGCGAGCGTCCTGCCGCGCAGCTGCTGCTCGACCAGCACGGTGCGCGACTGCACGCCGCTCGGGCCGTCGTAGCGCAGCAACTCCTCGACCGCGCTCGGGGCGAGGCCGGGGTCGGTGCGCAGCGCCGCCTGCTCGCCGGGGAACGCCAGCAGCGCGAGCAGGCCGTTGGCCAGGTGGTTGGTGGTGGTCTCGTGACCCGCGAAGACCAGCAGCATGCAGGTCGCGACCAGTTCGTCGTCCGTCAGGCGTTCACCGGCGTCTTCGACATGCACCAGCTGCGACAGCAGGTCGGTGCCCGGCTCCGCCCGGCGCGCCTGGATGAGCTCGCGCAGGTAGGCTGCCATCTCCTGGGTCGCGCGCTCGGCGATCGCGTACTTCTGCGCCGACATGTGCGAGGCACCGACCAGCAGCGCGATCTCGTCCGACAGGCGCTTGACCGTCAGCAGCCGCTCGCGCGGAATCCCCAGCATTGCCATGATCACCAGCGCCGGCAGCGGGCCGGCGAAGTCGGCGACGAAGTCGATCTGCTCACGCTCGCCGATCTCGGCCAGCAGCAGCTCGGTCAGCGCCGCCACGGTCGGGCGCATCGCCTGCATCGACTGCGCGGTCAGCACCTTGCTCGTCAAGCGCCGCAGGTGGGTGTGCTGCGGCGGATCGCGGAACACCATCCAGGTGGCGAGGTACTTCAGGATCTCGGCCACGCGCGCCGCCTCGGGGCCGGGCAGGGCCGCGAAGTGCGGGCGCATCCGCACCACCGACACCTCGCGGTCGAGCAGCACTTTCTTCACGTCGTCGTAGCGGGTCAGCACCCAAGCGCGCAGCCGCGGGCTCCAATGCACCGGGTCTTCCTCGCGCAGGCGGCGGTAGATCGGGTACGGGTCGGCGAAGAACTCGCGCGTGTCGGGACGGAAGTCGAGCGCGTGGTTGAGCATGCGCCGATTCTGCGATCGTCTCTCGGGAAAATCAATCGAGCTAACTAACGTATGTTTGGTGGCAGAATACGGACGCTAGTGCGTCGAGCCGTGCGCCCGCACGCATCGGCGCCCCCGTGGATCGGAGGTGAAATGAAAAGTACCTGGCGTCTGCAAGCGGCTTCAACGGCCGGCTCGAAAGGACACGCCCCATGGCGGTGATGACCAGCCGCGCTGATCTGCGCTCGGGTAGCGCCGCCGCGGCCGCGACGCACAGCCGACAGCAACTCGAGTTGCTGCGCGAGCGGCTCGCGCGAGCGGCCACGGGCGGACGCGACGCGCACATCCAGCGCCACCGCGACCGCGGCAAGCTGCTGGTGCGCGAGCGCATCGACTTCGTGCTCGACGACGCGACCGCCTTCCTCGAGCTCTCGCCCCTGGCCGCGTGGGGCCAGTACGGCAACGAGGTGCCGGCGGCCGGCATCGTCACCGGCATCGGCATCGTCGCCGGACAGCCGTGCATGTTCATCGCCAACGACGCCACGGTGAAGGGCGGCTCGTTCTTCCACGAGACCGTCAAGAAGCACCGCCGCGCACAAGAGATCGCTTGGCGGCTGCGCCTGCCATGCCTCTATCTGGTGGACTGCGGCGGCGCCTTCCTGCCCGAGCAGGACCGCGTGTTCCCCGACCGCGACCACTTCGGCAACAACTTCTTCCAGCAATGCCGCATGTCGCAGGACGGCGTGCCGCAGATCTCGGCCGT
>JAZJZJ010000253.1:1021-9487 GCA_040389925.1 Pseudomonadota bacterium | reverse complement strand
GCACCGTGATGTCGCGCATCTCGCGCGCCCGCGTCGCGCTGCGCGCGCTGCTCGACGGGCGCGCGCCGGTCAGTGCTGCCGGGCAGACTCTGCGCCGCGTCGTCTGACCGACTTCTGGAACCGGCATGAACCTCGCCCCGATCGACGACCTCACGCTGCACGCCTGGCTCGACGACGAACTCACGCCCGAGCGCAGCAAAGAAGTCGAGGCCTGGCTGCAGGCGAACCCGGAAGACGCGGCCCGCGTGCGCCTGTGGGCGGCCGATCGTGAGTTGCTGCGCACCCAACTCGCCGGCGTGCTCGACGAGCCGGTGCCGGCCGCGCTCGAACAGCTGCTGTGGCGCAAGACGCCGGTGCGTGGCGCCTGGTTCGCTGCCGGGGCCAGCGCGGGCTGGCAGCGCTGGGCTGCGGCGCTCGCGGTGTTCGCGCTCGGCGGCATGCTCGGCGCGGGGCTGATGTGGCGTGCGCAGGGGCAGGCGCTCGCGCGCGCCGACGCGGCCGAGCCGGCATGGGTCACGCGCGCCGCGGTCGCGCATGCCGTGTACGTACCCGAGGTGCGTCACCCGGTCGAGGTGAAGGCGCAAGAAGAGCACCTGAGCCGCTGGCTGACGCGCCGGCTCAAGGTGCCGGTGAAGCTGTTCGACCTGCGCGCGCAGGGCTTCGAGCTCGTCGGCGGCCGGCTGCTACCCGACGCGGCCGGGCCGAGCGCGCAGCTGATGTACCAGCAGATCGTGCCGGCCGGTGCGCCGGCTGCCTCGGGCGCGGAACCCGTCAGGCCGGTGCGCGTGACCGTCTACCTGCGCCAGCCCGATCGCGCCACGCCGGCGGCGTTTCGCTACGAGCAGCAGGGCGCGCTCGGCATGTTCTATTGGGTCGAAGGTGCGACCGCGCAGGGCGGGCCGTGCGGCTACGCGCTCGTCGGCGAGTTGCCGCGCGAACGGCTGCTCGCGATGGCCGAGGCGATCTACAAGCAGGGTGACGTTCCGGCGCGTTAGGCGACGCGCTGAGCAGCCCTCGGCGCGTCGATGGCAAGATGCGTGGAACCATGCATGACCCACTCCTGCTCGACCTGCCGACCCGCATCGACACCGAACGCCTGCTGATGCGCCCGCCGCAGGCCGGCGACGGCCCGCAGTTCTTCGAGGCGCTGTCGGAGTCGCTGGTCGAGATGCGCCGGTTTCTGTCGGCCCTGCCGTGGATTGCGGCCGAGCCGAACCTGGAAGCCGCCGAGCTGTATTGCCGCAACGGGCAGGCCAACTTCGTGGCGCGCAAGGACCTGCCGTTTTTTCTGTTCGAGCGTGCGACCGGCGAACTCGTCGGCGCCACCGGGCTGCACCGCACCGTGTGGGCGACGCCGAAGACCGAGGTGGGTTATTGGGTGCGCAGTTCGCGATCCGGCCGCGGCCTGATCGCCGAGGCCGTCGAGGCGACCACGCAGTATGCGTTCAGGCACATCGGCGCCGTGCGGGTCGAGCTCATCACCGACGAGGCGAACCTGGCGTCGCGCAAGGTCGCCGATCGCTGCGGGTTCGTGCTCGAAGGAACGCTGAGGCACGACCACAAGGCGCCGGACGGGAGCCTGAGGAACACCTGCGTCTACGCGCGCTTTCCGCCGGCGCATTGATGGCCGCGAAGGCAGGGGACAATCGCGCCATGACGATCCTCGCGAGCCCGCTGCCGGCCCGGCCCACCACTGCACAAGACCTGCCCGCGATCACGACCGCGCAATGGCAATCCGTGTTGGCCGCCGAACCTGCCGACGCCGCCGGCTGGATGGCCGCCGCCGCGCAACTCGGCCACGCCGAAGCGCAGGCCGTGCTCGGCCAGTGGCAGCTCGACGGTCACGGCGTCGCGCGCGACCCGGCCCAGGCGCTGCACTGGTTTCTGCGCGCCGCCCACCTCGGCCACGCGATGGCGATGAACATGGCCGGGCGCTGCCACGAGCAGGGCTGGGGCACGCCGGCCGATGCCGGCAAGGCGGTGCACTGGTATCGCCAGGCGGTGCGGCTCGATCTGCCCGAGGCGAAATACAACCTGGCGAACATGCTGGTCGCGGGCAACGGTGCTGCGCGCGATCACGCCGAGGCGGTCGCGCTCTACAGGCAGGCGACCGAGCAGGGTTACGCGAAGGCGTTCGCCAAGCTCGGCCGCTATTACGAGGACGGCCAGGTCGTCGCGCAAGATGCCATCGAGGCGCTGCGCTGCTACCGGCGCGGCGCCGAGGGCGGCGACTTCCGCGGCCAGTTTTGCTACGCCGGCATGCTCGCCGCGCAGGGCCGCGAGGCCGAGGCGCTGCGCTGGCTCGCCAAGGTGCCCGCGACCGCGACGCCGCGCTACCTGAAGCAGGCCGGCGCGCTGCTGCTCGAATCACCGCAGGCCGAATTCCGCGCGATCGGCGAGCGCATGCTGGCCCGTGCCGAAGCCTGAGTCGAGCGCGCGCTTGGCCGCCCCCGACCGTTTCAGCGCGGCGACCGCCTGGCGGCTGCTTGTCGTCACCGTGCTCGGCTTCGCGTCGGGTCTGCCGCTCGCGCTCACCGGGCAGGCGATGCAGGCCTGGCTCAGCGTCTCGGGGGTCGACATCGCGACGATCGGCTTCCTCAGCCTGGTCGGCCTGCCCTACACCTTCAAATTCCTGTGGGCGCCGCTGATGGACCGCTTCGAGCTGCCCTGGCTCGGCCGGCGCCGCGGCTGGCTGGTGCTGACGCAGCTCGCGCTCGCCGGCGCGCTGCTCTGGATGGCCGCGACCTCGCCGACCGGCGCGACGCGCTTTTTCGCGCTGCTCGCGGCGCTGGTCGCGTTTCTCTCGGCCTCGCAGGACGTGGTGATCGACGCCTACCGCACCGATGCGCTGCACGCCAGCGAGCGCGGCCTCGGCGCGTCGCTGTACGTGCTCGGCTACCGGCTCGCCATGATCCTCTCGGGCGGGGTCGCGCTGATCTGGGTCGACCCGACCCAAGGCGGCGGCTGGACCTGGCCCGAGGTCTATCGCTTCATGGCCGGCGTGATGGCGGCGGCGGCGGTGCTGTCGGCCGTCGCGCTACCGAAGCTGAAGGTTGCGCTGGTGCCGGCTAGCGTCGCGCGGCGCGACGTGCTCGGTTTCATCGCGGTGCTCGCCGCGGTCGCGGTCGGCGTGTTCCTGAGCGACCGCGTCGGCCCGCCGCTCGCGCGCGCGCTGCTCGGCGGCTGGCTCGCCGGCGGCGTGATGGCGCCCGCCTTGCAGGCGAAGTGGATCGACCTCGCCGCGCTGATGCTCGGCATCGCGTTCACCTTGCCGCTGGCCGCGTGGGCCGCGCGCGCCGCCAAGTTCGAGACGCTGCTCGGCGGCCTGCGCAGCTACTTCTCGCAGCCGGGCGCGGCCGCGTTCCTCGGCTTCATCGTGCTCTACAAACTCGGCGATGCGTTCGCCGGCTCGCTGATGACGCCGTTCCTGCTGCAGGCGATGCAGTTCAGCACCGCCGAGGTCGGCGTCGTCAACAAGGTGATCGGCCTGTGGCTGACGATCGGCGGCGCGCTGCTCGGCGGCGCGCTGATGCTGCGCTTGGGCCTGTGGCGCTCGCTGATGCTGTTCGGCGTGCTGCAGATGGTCAGCAACCTCGGCTTCTGGTGGCTCGCGGCGAACGGCCGCGGCGTGCTGCCGGGGCTGATCATTCCGGCGTTCGACTGGGGCTTCGTCAAGCTGGTGCAGGCGGCGCCGGTCGACGGCGGGCTGCTGCTCGTGATCGCGGCCGAGAACCTCTCGGGCGGCATGGGCACGGCGGCGTTCGTCGCGTTCCTGATGAGCCTGTGCAACCAGCGCTTCACCGCGACCCAGTTCGCGCTGCTCAGCGCGTTCGCATCGGTCGGGCGCGTCTGGGTCGGCCCGCTCGCCGGGGTGCTGGCCGAGTCGATCGGCTGGCCGGTGTTCTTCATCGTCTCGACGATCGTTGCGCTGCCGGCGCTGGCGATGCTGTGGTGGCTGCGCACGGCGGTGCGCGCGCTCGAATACGATCCGACCGCGCCGATCGTCGACGATTGAAAGGCCGCCATGCCACCCGAAATACGCGCTGAGATGAACCACGAGAACCCGACGCTGCATCTTTCAGGCTGCGCCTGCGCGCTGCACGCGCGCCGCCTGTTCAGCGGCGGGCTGCTGGCCGGCGGTGCGGCGCTGGCGCTGCCGGCATGGGCGCGCGAGGGCGTCGAGGTCGGCCCGCGATCGAGCTTCAGCCAGCTCGTCTCGGCCGAGCAGATCGAGCAGGCGGCGCAGCAGAACTACCTGCAGATGCAGCAGCAGGCCGCATCGAAGAAAGCGCTCGCCGGGCCGAACAACCCACAGCTCGTTCGCCTGCGCGCGATCGCGCAACGCCTGATCCCGTTCACCTTCGAGTGGAACGAGCGCGCGCGCCAGTGGCGCTGGGAGGTGAGCCTGATCAACAGCCCGCAGATCAACGCGTTCTGCATGCCCGGCGGCAAGATCGCGTTCTTCACCGGCATCCTCGAGAAGCTCAAGCTCACCGACGACGAAGTCGCGATGATCATGGGCCACGAGATGGCGCACGCACTGCGCGAGCACGCGCGCGAGCGCATGGCCAAGACGGCAGCGACGCGCGGCGCGATCGAGATCGGCGCGGCGATCTTCGGCCTCGGCAATGGCGGGCGCTTCCTGGCCGACATGGGCGGTCAGCTGTTCACGCTGAAGTTCGGCCGCGAAGACGAATCCGAAGCCGACCTGGTCGGCATCGAGCTCGCCGCGCGCGCCGGCTACGACCCGCACGCCGGCGTGACCTTGTGGCAGAAGATGGCCGGCGCGAGCAAGAACGCGCCGCCGCAGTTCATCAGCACGCATCCGTCGGGGCCGACGCGCATCCGTGACATCGAGGTCAATCTGCCGAAGGTGCAGCCGCTCTATGCGCGTGCCGCCAAGCCGGCGCAGCGCTTCGGGCCGCCGTAGCCGCGGCGGCGCGCCTGGTCAGTTCAGGCCAGCACCTTCAGCAACCAGCGGTTCATGTCGGCGATTTCGGCCGGGCACACCGAGTGCGCCATCGGGTACGCGTGCCACTCTACGGGATAGCCGAGCGCGATCAGCGCATCGCGCGACCAGGTCGCGCGGGCGATCGGGATCATCTCGTCGGCGCTGCCGTGGGCTTGGAAGATCGGCAGCCCGGCGTTCGCTGCGCTGCGCTCGGCGGCGGTCAGCTCGGCCAGCGGCAGGTAGCCCGACATGCCCAGCAGGCCCGCGAGTCGCTCGCCGTGGCGCAGCCCGGTCATGAAGGTCATCGCGCAGCCCTGCGAGAAGCCGGCCAGCACGATGCGCGAGGCCTTGACGCCGCGGGCGCACTCCCTGGCGATCAAGGCATCGACCAAGGCCTGCGAGGCACGCAAGCCGGCGGCATCTTCGGGCCGGCCCGGGCCGAGGATGTCGTACCAGGCCGGCATCACGTAGCCGCCGTTGATCGTGACCGGCCGCGTCGGGCTGTGCGGGAAGACGAAGCGCACCGCGCCGATGCTCGACAGATCGAGCTCCTGCGCGATCGGCACGAAGTCGTTGCCGTCGGCGCCGAGGCCGTGCAGCACGATGACGCTGGCGGTCGGGTTCGGCGCGGTTTCAAATTCGATCACTTCAAGTGACATGGCAAGTCCGTTCGGGTTCGGGGTTCAGAGCGTGAAGTCGTAGTCGATCACGACCGGCGCGTGGTCGCTGAAGCGCTGTTCGAGGTAGATGTGCTCGGCGGTCGCGTGTTTCGCGATCGCTGGCGTTGCCAAGTGGTAGTCGAGCCGCCAGCCGACGTTCTTGGCACGCGCCTGGCCGCGGTTGCTCCACCACGTGTATTGCTCGGGGTGCGGGTTCAGCGTGCGGAACACGTCGACCAGACCGATCTCGTCGAGCAGGCTCGTCATCCAGGCGCGCTCTTCGGGCAGAAAGCCGCTGTTCTTCTGGTTGCCCTTCCAGTTCTTCAGGTCGATCTCTTTGTGGGCGATGTTGATGTCGCCGACCAGGATCAGCTCACGCTCGGCAGCCAGTGCCTTCAGGTGCGGTGCCATCAGCGCGAGAAAGCGGAACTTCGCGGCCTGCCGCAACTCGCCGCTGGAGCCACTCGGAAAGTAACAGCTGATGATGCTGAGCTTGCCCGACTTCGACAGCCCGGGGGTGTCGAACTGCGCCTCGACATAGCGGCCCTCGGCATCGAACTCCGGGTCGCCGATGCCCAGAATCATCCGGCTCGGCGCCTTGCGCGTATACAGCCCGACGCCCGAGTAGCCTTTCTTCTCGGCGTAGTGAAAATGCCCCGTCATGCCCGCCACCGTGTCGAATCTGCCGACCACCGTGTCGGCTTGGGCCTTCACCTCCTGGACCCCCATACAATCGGCGGCCACGCCCTCGGCCCAGGCCTCGAAGCCCTTGTTGGCGGCCGAACGGATGCCGTTGAGATTCAGCGAAACAAGACGGAACACGACAGGACTTTCGGATGAGCAATGCCACGGGCAACCGCGCGACCGACGATGCACTCGCCCAGGACTTCGTCAAGTTCGCGGTCGAGGCCGGCGTGTTGCGGTTCGGTGAATTCAGGACCAAGGCCGGCCGGCTTTCGCCGTACTTCTTCAACTCGGCCCTGTTCGACGACGGCGCCAAGCTGGCACGCCTCGCAGAATTCTATGCGCGGCGCCTGCTCGCCTCGGGCTGCGAATTCGACATGCTGTTCGGCCCCGCGTACAAGGGCATCACGCTCGCGGCGGCCTCGGCCGTCGCGCTCGCCGGACTCGGCCGCAACGTGCCGTTCGCGTTCAACCGCAAGGAGGCCAAGGCGCACGGCGAAGGTGGCACCCTGGTCGGTGCGCCGATCGCGGGGCGGGTCGTGATCGTCGACGACGTGATCACCGACGGCGCCTCGAAGCGCGAATCGGTCGACCTGTTGCGCGCCGCCGGCGGCGAGCCCGCGGCGGTGCTGATCGCGCTCGACCGCATGGAGCGCGGTGGCAGCGATGACAAGCTCTCGGCCCGGTCGGCCGTCGAAGACTTCGAGCAGGATTACGGATTGCCGGTGATCTCGGTCGCCACGCTCGACGATCTGCTCAAGTATTTGCAATCGAATGCCGATGCTGCGCTGGTCGCCCACTTCGCGCGTGTTGCCGCTTATCGTGAGCGTTACGGAGTCTGAATGAGGACGATTCGATTCACTGCCGGGTTCGCAGGCGCCGCCACGTTCGCGCTCGTCGTGTGCACGGGCGCGCCCGCATGGGGCCAGCCGGCCCCGGCGGGGCGTGCGATCTACACCTGCACCGATGCCACCGGCAAGAAGCAGACCTCGGATCGGCTGATCGCCGCCTGCAGCGGGCGCGAACAACGCATCCTCAACGCCGACGGCTCGCTGAACCGCGTCGTGCCGCCCACGCTGACCGCCGAGGAGCGCGCGCAGGCGGATGCGCGCGAGCGCGAGGCGGCGGCCGCTCGCGACGCCGCGCGCGAAGCCGCGCGGCGCGACCGCAACCTGTTGGCGCGCTTCCCCAACGAAGCGGCGCACCGCAAGGCCCGTGACGCCGCGCTCGACAATGTGCACAAGTCGCTGCGCGTGTCGGAGGCGCGTCTGGTGACGTTGGCGAACGAGCGCAAGCCGCTGCTGGCCGAAGCCGAGTTCTACGCCGGCAAGCCGGTCCCGGCCGCGCTCAAGGCCCAGCTCGAAGCCAACGACGCGTCGGCCGACGCGCAGCGCTCGCTGGTCCAGAACCAGCAGCTCGAAGCGGCTCGCATCGACAAGACTTTCGATGCCGAACTGGACCGGCTCAAGCAACTCTGGGCCGGCGCGGCGCCGCGCAAATAGGCTTCAGCCGGCGAGCTTGCGCTTCAGCAGTTCGTTGACCTGGGCCGGGTTGCCCTTGCCCTTGGTCGCCTTCATCGCCTGACCGACGAGCGCGTTGAACGCCTTCTCCTTGCCGGCGCGGAACTCGTCGACCGACTTGGCGTTGGCCGCGAGCACGTCGTCGATGAGGCGTTCGAGTTCGCCCGCATCGCTCATCTGCTTCAGGCCCCTGGACGCGATCAGCGCGTCGACATCCTGATCCTCGCCGGTCCACAGCGCGTCGAAGACCTGCTTCGCGCCGTTGTTCGAGATCGTGCCATCGGCGATGCGCGTGATCATCGCGGCCAGCGCGTCGGCCTTGACCGGGCTCGCAGCTATCGTCAGGTCTTGTGCATTCAGCCGGCGTGACAGTTCGCCCATCATCCAGTTCGCCACCAGCTTCGGCTGGCCGGTCGCCTTCGCGGCGGTCTCGAAGAACGCCGAAAAATCCTTGCTCTGCGTCATCAGTGTCGCGTCGTACGCGGGCAGCGCGTAGTCGCGCTCGAAGCGCGCGGCCATCAGGCGCGGCAGCTCGGGCATCTCGGCGCGCACGCGCTCGATCCACTCGGCCGCGATCGCCAGCGGCGGCAGGTCGGGATCGGGGAAGTAGCGGTAGTCGTGCGCGTCTTCCTTGCTGCGCATCGCGCGGGTC
>JAZJZJ010000253.1:0-1011 GCA_040389925.1 Pseudomonadota bacterium | reverse complement strand
CAGGTTCTTGATCTCGCGCCGCGTGCCGAACGGCGCGCCGGGGCGGCGCACCGACACGTTGGCATCGCAGCGGAACGAGCCTTCCTGCATGTTGCCGTCGCAGATGCCGATCCAGGTCACGATCTGGTGCAGCGTCTTCGCGTACTCGACCGCCTCGCGGCTGCTGCGCATGTCGGGCTCGGTGACGATCTCGAGCAGCGGCGTGCCGGCACGGTTCAGGTCGATGCCGGTCTGGCCCTGGTAGTCCTCGTGCAGTGATTTGCCGGCGTCTTCTTCGAGGTGGGCACGGGTCAAATTCACCTTGTGCTTCACGTCGCCGACGAAGAACTCGACCACGCCGCCCTGCACCACCGGCGTTTCGTACTGGCTGATCTGGTAGCCCTTCGGCAGATCGGGATAGAAGTAGTTCTTGCGCGCGAAGATCGACAGCGGTGCGATCTTCGCGCCGACCGCCAGACCGAAGCGGATCGCGCGCTCGACCGCGCCGCGGTTCATCACCGGCAGCGTGCCGGGCAAGGCCAGATCGACCGGCGAGGCCTGCGTGTTCGGGGCCGCACCGAAGTGCGTTGACGAGCCGCTGAAGATCTTCGACTGCGTTGAGAGTTGCGCGTGGGTTTCGAGACCGATGACGACCTCGAAGCCGCGGATCAGAACGGGTGTGCTCATGGGTTTTCAGTAGCCCGACGGCGCGCGCGCGTGCCAGTCGGTGGCCTGCTGGAAGGCATGCGCGGCCTGCAGCAACGCGCCTTCCTGAAAGTAGTTGCCGATCAGTTGCAGACCGACCGGCATGCTGCCTTCACCGAAGCCGGCGGGCAGGCTCATGCCGGGCAGGCCGGCCAAGCTGGCGGGCAAGGTGAAGATGTCGGCGAGGTAGTTCGCGACCGGATCGTCGCTCTTGTCGCCGAGCTTCCACGCGACCGTCGGCGCGACCGGCCCGGCGATCAGGTCGCACCGCGTGAAGCAGGCCTGGAAGTCGTCGGCGATCATGCGGCGCAGCTTCTGCGCCTGCAG
>JAZJZJ010000252.1:0-3953 GCA_040389925.1 Pseudomonadota bacterium | reverse complement strand
GTAGAGCTGCGGGATCGTCGGCCACTGCGCGTAGTCCTTGATGCCCTGGCGGATCTCTTCGTCGTCGAACACGTTGACGGTCGTCACATCGGTCGCGCCGCAGGCCTTCAGCACCTGCACCGCGCGGCCCGAGAAGCCGCACTGCGGGAATTGCGCCGTGCCCTTCATGAACAGCACCACGCGGTTGCCTTTGACGATGTCGTCGATGCGCTTCTGGACGTCACTCATGATGCTCTGGCTCTTCAAAAAAATAGGGGACAGGCGACGTTATACGGCAAACCGGCCGGCGACCGCGCGGGCCCGCTTCAAGCCCCCGGTGCCGACCGGGCTCAGAACGCGTACGACACGCCGAACTGCAGCAACGGCGTCATCCGCATGTCGCGGATCAGGTCGTCCAGGCTCTGGCCGCTGCCGACGCGCAGTGCACTGCCGGGGTTCTTCGCGACCAGTCCGAGATCGGCGCTGAAACCCCAACCGCTGCGCGGCGAGAGGCCGGTGTAGCCGATGCCGACGTACGGCAGGGTCGCGTTTTCGTTTCCGGGGTCGCTGGCGTACGGCTGCGGTGCGCGACCGGACGTGCGGCTGCCGATGCTGAACGAGCTCCCATTGCCCAAACCGGGTTGACCGGTGCTCGGCGCCGAACGCGGGCCAAAGATCAGGCCGCTGGTGGCGCGCAGGCCGCCGACCTGGTTCGGTCCGGCGAGCGTGCGACCGAAGTAATAGTCGCCCATCAGGCTGGCGCTGCTCAGCTTGATCGCCGGGCCTTCGACGCCGAGACGCCATGGGTCGGTGCTGGTGACCAGCGACAGCCGGCCCTGCCATCGGGCCCACGGGATCTGGTTCGGGCTGGCCCTCAGGCCATCGCCATCGGCCGCCATCGCAGGCGACAAGGGCAGGGCGGCAAGCAGCGCCCCGGCGAGCATCCACGCGGTCTTGCGCATCGCAGGCTCCTTTCGACGACAGGTTCCGGCTGCGTGGTTGCGACGGCTGGGGCGCCGCGGTGCCACGAATTCATCCTACGCCGTTGGCAGTTGTCTGTGGGGCAATTGGTGCGTGCGCGACGCCCTCACCCCCGAACCGGGCGTGACCCGCGTCACGGATCGATGCGGCCACCGGTGCAGCGCGGTTGGCCGCCGAGGTCGTGCCTCGTCTCGATGGCCGCGAATCCCTGTGCGCGCAGCAGCGCCTGAACCGCATCCGCCTGGTCGTAGCCATGCTCCAGCAGCAGCCAGCCGCCGGGGGCGAGGTGGTCGCGGGCGCCGGCGATGATCTCGCGCAGCGCGTCGAGGCCGTCGCCGCCGGGCGTCAACGCGAGCGTGGGCTCGTGTTGCAGCGCGGCCAAGTGCGGGTCGGCGCCGGCGATGTAGGGCGGGTTGCTGAGGACGAGGTCGAAGCGCCGGCCCTCGAGCCCGCGCCACCACGCACTGTGCTGCATCGCGACATCAAGCCCGAGCCGCGCGGCATTCGCGCGCGCAACTGCGAGGGCCGCCTCGCTGATGTCGGTCGCGACGACCGACGCATCCGGGCGCGCCTGCTTCACCGCCAGCGCGATCGCGCCGCTGCCGGTGCCCAGGTCGACGACGCGCTGCGGCGTGTCGGCGTGCGGCAGCAACTCGATTGCCCAGTCGACCAGCAACTCGGTGTCGGGCCGCGGCACCAGCACATTGGCGTCGACCTGCAGCACCAACCCGTGGAACGCCTTCTCGCCGACGAGGTACGCGACCGGCTCGCCGGCGACGCGGCGCGCAGTCAGCGTGTGGAACGCGCCGTGCTGCGCCGCGTCGAGCTGCGCATCGTCATGCGCGAACAGCCACGGCCGCGGCCGCGCGAGCACATGCGCGAGCAGCAACTGCGCGTCGAGCCGGTCCAGGCCTAGCGCCTTCGCCTGCGCCAGCGCGCCGGCGACCGTCGTCGCTTTGTTCACGCCTCGCCGCTTTCCAGCGCCGCCAGTTGCTCGGCCGCCTGCGCTGCCTGCAATGCCGACGTCACGTCGTCCAGATCGCCGTCCAGGATCAGCTGAAGTTTGTACAGCGTCAGGTTGATCCGGTGATCGGTGAGGCGCCCCTGCGGGAAGTTGTAGGTCCGGATACGGTCGCTGCGATCACCGCTGCCGATCAGGCCCTTGCGTGTTGCGGCCTCTTTCGCGGCGCGCGCGTTGTGGTCCTTGTCTCGAATGCGTGCGGTCAACACCGCCATCGCCTTGGCCTTGTTGCGGTGCTGCGAGCGGTCGTCCTGGCACTCGGCGACGATGCCGGTCGGCAGGTGCGTGATGCGGATGGCGCTGTCGGTCTTGTTGACGTGCTGGCCGCCGGCGCCGCTGGCGCGGAAGGTGTCGATGCGCAGCTCGGCCGGGTTCAATGTGATCTCTTCGGCTTCGTCGGGCTCGGGCAACACGGCCACCGTGCAGGCGCTGCTGTGAACGCGGCCCTGCGTCTCGGTGACCGGCACACGCTGCACGCGGTGCCCGCCGGACTCGAACTTGAGCCGCGCATACACGTCGTCGCCCTCGATGCGGATCACCACTTCCTTGTAGCCGCCGAGGTCGCTGACGCTCTCGCTCATCAGCTCCGACTTCCAGCCGCGGCGCTCGCAGTGGCGCAGGTACATGCGCGCGAGGTCGCCGGCGAACAGCGCCGATTCGTCGCCGCCGGTGCCGGCGCGGATTTCGACGAAGGCGTTGCGCGCGTCGTCGGGGTCGCGCGGCAGCAGCGCGAGCTGCAACTCGAGGTCGAGGCGCTCGACATCGGCGCGTGCTTCGATGATTTCCTGCTGCGCCATCTCGGCCATGTCCGGCGCGGTTGCGGATTGCGACAGCATCTCCTGCGCGTCGCCCAGATCGCGCTCGCGCTGCTCGAAGCGGCGGAAACGCTCGACCAGTCCCGACACCTCGGCGTGCTCGCGCGACAGCGCGCGGTAGCGCTTCATGTCGCTCGCGACCGTCGGATCGGCAAGCGTCGCGTCGAGTTCGTTCAGGCGCAGCGCGAGGCGCTCGAACTGTTGGCGGAGGGAATCTTTCATGCGGGCATCACACGGGGCAGATCAGCAAAGGCACAGCGGCAGGCGCGCACGCTGCGAGCGGCGAAGGAGCGCCGCTAACGCTGATCGTCGACCGGCGAGCGCGCGCTCTGGCGCAGAAACAGCTTCGACACCGTTTGCGCCAGCTGCGCGCGGTGTTCGCCATCCGCAGAGTGCAACTCGGCGAGCGTGCCGTGCAGCATCTTCTGCGTGAGACCGCGCGACAGCGCTTCGAGCACCGCCTCGACGTTGTCGCCCTTCGCGAGCATCTTGCGCGCACGCGCGATCTCGGTCGCGCGCCAGTCGTCGGCTTGGGTGTGCAAGGCCTGGATCAGCGGCACCGAGCCGCGCTGGTCGAGCCAGTGCACGAAGCTCTGCACGCCGGTCTCGATGATCGCCTCGGCCTGCTCGACGGCGGCCTGACGCTTCTCGCCGGCCGACTGCACGAGCGCCGAAAGATCGTCGACGGTGTAGAGGTAGACATCGGACAGGCGCGCCACTTCGGGCTCGATGTCGCGCGGCACCGCCAGGTCGACCATGAACATCGGCCGGTGCTTGCGCGATTTGAGCGCGCGCTCGACCGCGCCCAGGCCGATGATCGGCAGCGTGCTCGCGGTGCACGAGATGACGATGTCGAATTCGGCCAAGCGTGCGGGCACGTCGGCCAGACGGATCGCTTCGGCCTGGAGGTAGCCGGCGAGCTTCTCGCCGCGCTCCAGCGTGCGGTTCGCAACCGCCATCGCGCGCGGCTTGCGCGCCGCGAAGTGGGTCGCGACCAGCGCGATCATCTCGCCGGCGCCGACGAACAGCACCCTGTTCTCGCGCAGGTCTTCGAACAGTTGAGATGCGAGCCGCACCGCGGCGGCCGCCATGCTGATCGAATGGGCGCCGATCTCGGTCGAACTGCGCACTTCCTTCGCGACGGCGAACGAGCGCTG
>JAZJZJ010000251.1:0-2135 GCA_040389925.1 Pseudomonadota bacterium | reverse complement strand
GACGGTCTCGCTGATCGCGGTGCTGATCCCGCTGCTGTTCATGGGCGACGTGGTCGGCCGGTTGTTCCGCGAGTTTGCGGTGACGCTGGCGATCACGATCCTGATTTCGGCGGTGGTGTCGCTGACCCTGGTGCCGATGATGTCGGCGCGCTGGTTGAAAGCACACCCGAAAGACGAGAAGCCGAAGACCGGCATCGCCGCGCGCGCACAAGCCTTCTTCCACGGCGTGATGACGCGCTACGACAGCGGCCTGCACTGGGTCATCGCACACCAGGCGATCACGCTGATCGTCGCGCTGATCACGCTGGTGCTGACCGTCGTGCTGTACCTGACGATCCCGAAAGGCCTGTTCCCGACCCAGGACACGGGCCAATTGCAGGGCCGCATCGAAGCCGCGCAGGACGTGTCGTACGAGCGCATGGTGCAGTTGCAGCAGGCCGCGGCGCGCGAGATTCTGAAAGACCCGGCGGTCGCGAGCCTGAGCTCGTTCGTCGGCGTCGATGCGGCCAACAACACGATGCTGCACACCGGCAGCATGCTGATCAATCTGGTCAAGAGCCACGGCGACCAGCAGGACGTGATCACACGGCTGCGCAATCGCGCGCACGAGGTGGCCGGCGTCACGCTCTACCTGCAGCCGACGCAGGATCTGACGATCGACGCCGAGACCGGGCCGACCGAGTTCCGCGTCTCGCTCGAAGGCGTCGACAACGCAACGATCACGCAGTGGATGAACAAGCTGGTCGCGCAGTTGCAGACCGTCAAACAGGTGCGCAACGTCAGCAGCGATGCCGGCGCGCAAGGTCTCGCGGCCTGGATCAACGTGAACCGCGACACCGCCTCGCGCCTGTCGATCAGCGCGAGCGCGGTCGACGACGCGCTCTACAGCGCGTTCGGTCAGCGCATCGTCTCGACGATCTTCACCGAGACGAACCAGTACCGCGTGATCCTCGAAGCGCGGCCCGGCGTGCTGACCAACGCGCAGTCGCTCGGCGACCTGAACCTGATCACCGGCGGCGGCGTCGCGACGCCGCTCTCGGCGGTGGCGACGATCATCGAGCAGCAGGCGCCGCTGCAGATCACGCACGTGGCGCAGTACCCGGCCAGCACGCTGAACTTCGACATCGCACAAGGCGTGTCGCTCGGCACCGCGGTCGATGCGATCCGCCAAGCCGCGAAAGATATCGGCCTGCCGGGCACGATCACGATGACCTTCCTCGGCGCCTCGGGCGCGTACGAGAAGTCGCTGTCGAACCAGCTCTGGCTGATCCTGGCCGCGGTGATCTGCGTCTACATCGTGCTCGGCGTGCTGTACGAAAGCTATGTGCACCCGTTGACGATTCTGTCGACCTTGCCGTCGGCCGGTGTCGGCGCGCTGCTCGCGCTGATCGTCACCGGCAACGACCTCGGCGTGATCGGCATCATCGGCATCATCCTGCTGATCGGCATCGTCAAGAAGAACGCGATCATGATGATCGACTTCGCGATCGATGCCGAGCGCGAGCAGGGCATGAGTGCGCGCGATGCGATCCATCAGGCGGCGTTGCTGCGCTTCCGCCCGATCCTGATGACGACCTTGGCGGCGCTGTTCGCCGCCGTTCCGCTGATGTTGAGCTGGGGCGACGGCGCCGAACTGCGGCGGCCTTTGGGGTTGGCGATCTTCGGCGGGTTGATCGTGAGTCAGTTGCTGACTTTGTTCACGACGCCGGTGATCTATTTGGCGTTCGATCGGTTGGGGCAGCGGGTGCGTGGATCGCGCTCGCCTTCTGAGCCGGTCGAAGAGGCGTCGGCATGAGCGGCGCGTCGCGGCAGGCGGCACCCGGTGCCGGCTCATGCTGTGTCGGTCGACGCTGCGCGCCGACTCCGCTGCGGTGCTCGCTTCGAGGTCGCGCCGCAGAACTCGCTACGTTCGCTTCGCTCACTGCGCTCAGACAGCCGCGGCGAGTCAGTCAACGAAGCGCGCTGCGCGCGCCGACCTCGAAGCTCCGCTCCTCGCCGACACAGAAATCGCCGGCCCCGGGTGCCGCCCGCCGCGAAGGCAACGAGCGGTGCGGCTCGCGTACGGCTCCGTGGTTCCGCGAAGGCGCGTTCGGGCTGGGTGTGGCGCTTCGTGGGAGGCGTCGAGGAGCGCAGGG
>JAZJZJ010000250.1:0-3214 GCA_040389925.1 Pseudomonadota bacterium | reverse complement strand
GAGCTTGTCGTACAGCGCGTTCGGCAACGCGCGCATGAGCTTCGCGACCACGCCCATTTGCCACGGGATCACGCGGTAGCTGACGCCGGCGGTGATCGCCTCGAACGCCTGGTTCGCGAACGCATCGGCCGGCATCAGGAACGGCATGCTGTACGGATTGCCGCGGGTCAGCGGCGTGTCGATGTAGCCCGGCACGATCGTCACGACCCTGACACCGCTGGCGCGCAGCTCGCCGCGCAGGCTCTCGCAGTAGCTGACGACCCCCGCCTTGCTCGCGCAGTACGCGCCGTGCCCCGGCAGCCCCCGGATCGCGGCGACGCTGGCGATGCCGACCAGCGTGCCCGAGCGGCGCGCGCTCATCGCGGCGACGAAGGGGTGGAAGGTGGCGGCCATCCCCAGGTTGTTGGTCTCGAAGGTGGCCCGCATCACCTCGAGGTCGTCGAACTCGGCCGTGTCCATGCCGATGCTGACGCCGGCGTTCGCGATCACGACGTCGGGCACGCCCTGGGTCGCGATGCAGGCGCGGCCGGCCGCGACGATCGCGTTCAGGTCGCGCACATCGGCCGCGTAGACGGCGACGCGCGCAGCGTCAAGACCCTGGGCTTCGGCCCACGCGCGCACCTCGGCCGCGCGCCGCGCGACCAGCGCGAGCCGGTAGCCGGCGCGGTGGAAGCGCGTCGCCAGCGCCTGCCCGATGCCGCTCGACGCACCGGTGATGAAGATCAGCGGGGAAGTCATGGCCTGGTTCCGGCCGGCGGCGTGAGCACCGCGCGCACGCGGCCCTTCAGGTCGAGCACACGCGCCAGGTTGTCATAGGCCATCGCGTCGGCGCGGATCTCGCTGCCGCCCTGGGTCACGACCACCGGCAGGTGCGAACGCACGCGCTCGGTGAACTGGAAGTAGTGCAGGAACTCGCCGCGAAACTCGATCGCCGTCTGGGTCGGCGTGGCGGCGCGCACGACATGCGCGCCGCCGCTGAGCTGCACCTCGCTGCCGTCGCGGTTCGACAGCGCCAGCCGCGCGGTCGCCGTGGTGGCACGGCCGTCGTCGCCGATCGTCCGGATGCGCGGGTTGTCGATCTCGAAGGTGTCGGTATCGGGGTAATGGCGCATCAGGTCGCCTTCGATCTGCACCCGCATCGCGCCGCTCGCACCGAAGCGCTGGACCATGAACTGCGTCATCGTGTAGTCGGGCTCGTGGCGCAGCGGCGCAACGGCACGGTCACCCTCGAACAGCGGCGTGTTCTTGACCAGCCACCAGGTGCCGAGCGCGAGCGCCGCCATCAGCAGCAGCGGCAGGTAGGTCGAGGCGGTGTCGATCGCGCGCAAATACCAAGGCGCGGGGTTCTGCCAAGGCGTGCTCGGCGGATCGCTGCGCACGAGCGCGTTCAAGCCGTGTTCCTCACGTACCGCTGTCGAGCGTGACGAGGTGATCCCGCAGCGCGCTCGCGTAACGGCCGGCCGCCATCAGCAGCAGGTCGCAGCACTCGCGCGCGGCGCCATGGCCACCGGGCGCGGTCGTGACGTGGTGCGCGACCGCTTTCACTTCGATGTGCGCGTTCGCCGGCGCGCAGGCGAACGCGGCGCGGGTCAGCAGCGGCAGATCGGGCCAGTCGTCGCCGATCGCGGCGAGCGTGTCCCAGCCGAGGCCGAGCTGCGGCATCAGCGTGTTGGCGGCGGCGAGCTTGTCGCCCGCACCGTAGACGGCGTGCGCGATGCCGAGATCGGCAACGCGCCGGCGCACCGCGGGCGAATCGCGCCCGGTGATGATCACCGGCGTGATGCCGTATTTCGCCAGCAGCTTCAGGCCGTGGCCGTCGAGCGTCGAGAACGCCTTGAACTCCTCGCCGCGCGCGCCGATGTAGATGCGGCCATCGGTCAGCACGCCGTCGACGTCGAAGATCGCCCAGCGGATGCCTTGCGCCTTCAGCAGCAGCTCGGGCGGGTGCTGAAGAACCGGCGTCATCGTCAGATGACCTTCGCGCGCATCAGATCGTTCGAGTTCAACGCGCCGGCCAGCCGGCCTTGCGCGTCGACGACGAGCACGCTCGTGATGCGGTGCAACTCCATCAGATCGGCGGCGTCGACCGCGAGCGCGTCGGCGGCCACCAGCTTCGGCGCCGTGTGCATCACGTCGGATGCACGCAGCGCGCGCAGGTCGGCGCCGCGCTCGATCAGGCGGCGCAGGTCGCCGTCGGTGAAGATGCCGAGGACGCGGCCGTCGGCATCGGCCACCGCGGTGAAGCCCAGGCCCTTGCCGGTCATCTCGCGCAGCATCTCGGTGAACGCAGTGTCGGGCGGCACGCGCGGCACGTCGGCACCGCTGCGCATCAGGTCGCGCACGTGCATCAGCAGCTTGCGGCCCAAAGCCCCGCCGGGGTGCGAGCGCGCGAAGTCTTCCTCGCGAAAGCCGCGCGCATCGAGCAGCGCGACCGCGAGCGCGTCGCCGAGCGCCATCTGCGCGGTCGTGCTGGTGGTCGGGGCGAGGTTCAGCGGGCAGGCTTCCTGGTCGACCGCGCTGCTGATCGACATGTCGGCGGCAAGTGCCAGCGTCGACTCGGGCCGGCCGGTCATCGCAACCAGCGTCACGCCGAGTCGCTTCAGCGCCGGGATGATCGCGCCGAACTCGTCGCTTTCGCCGGAGTTCGAGATCGCCAGCACGACGTCGCCCGGCGCCACCATGCCGAGGTCGCCGTGGCTGGCCTCGCCGGGGTGCACGAACAGCGCCGGCGTGCCGGTCGATGCGAGCGTCGCGGCGATCTTGCGGCCCACATGCCCGCTCTTGCCCATGCCCATCACGACGACCCGGCCGCGGCATTCGAGCATCGCACGGCAGGCGCGCGTGAAGCCTTCGCCCTGGCGGGATTTCAGCGCGATCAGGGCCTGCGCGGCAATGTCGAAGGTTTCGCGCGCGAGTTGCAGCGCACGCTCGGCGTCGAAATCGGGGAATGCGGGTTGTGCAGGCACGGTACGAATTGGATCCGGGCGGGGCGTCCAGTAGGATCGGCCGATTCTATGAGACTGCTCTTCGGGAAACCGCCGCACGCGGCACGCCCCTTGCACATGCCCCCTCGATGATCACGTCCCCGCTCGGTCTGGTGCTGCTCTACCTCGTCGCCGCCGTGGCGGGCGTGGTGATCTGCCGCATGGCCAAGCTGCCGCCGATGCTGGGCTACCTGGCGGTCGGCGTGCTGATCGGCCCGAACGCGACCGCG
>JAZJZJ010000249.1:0-7322 GCA_040389925.1 Pseudomonadota bacterium | reverse complement strand
CCTGGATGCGTTCGACGAGTTCGTGGTGGGTCATGCGCTAGCCCAGGTCGCCCAGCAAGCCGCGCAGCCGGCGCCGGGCGTCGAACAGGCGCGACTTCACGGTCTTCTCGTCGAGGTCGAGGATCTCGGCGATCTGCTCGTAGCTGCAGTCGGAGAAGTGGCGCAGCGTCAGCACGACCCGGTCGTTGACCGCCATGCTCATCACGCTGCGGCGAATGCGGGCACTCATCCGGGCCTCACTCAGAATCGCCTCGGGGCCACGCCCGTCGAGGTCGGGGATATCGATCTCGTCGTCGAGCGGCGCCTCGCGGCGACCGCGGCGCAAGAGGTCGAGCGACTCATTGACCGCGATCCGGTAGAGCCAGCTGAACAGCTTGTACTGCGGGTCATATCCGTCTCCTCGTTCGACGATGCGCAGGAACACCGTCTGGGTCACGTCACTCGCATCCTCGGGTCGGCGCAGGATCGCCAACGCCGCGTTGTAGATCGGCCGCTGGTAGCGCACGACCAACTCGGTGAATGCCTCGCGATCCCCACCGCGAAAACGCGTCAGCAGAACCCGATCATCGTCGTCTTCCACAAGTACGGGCGGCGCAGCGAATAGTTGGTAGCCGGATGAAACAGTCGGTTATTCCGCCGCCTCGATCTCGATGATCTGATCGAATCCGGAGTACACGAGGATGTCGCGCACATGGTGGCTCACGCCCCGCAGCCGCAGCCGTCCGGCACCGGTCATCAGGCGCTTCTGGGTCTTGAGCAGCACGCCGAGCCCGGCGCTGGAGATGTACTCGAGGCGACTGCAGTCCAGCTCGATCGGGCCGGTCAGGCGATCGAGGAAGGTCTGTGCGGCAGGCGCCTGAGCGGCGTCCAGCCTGCCGATGATCGCCACCGATCCGTCTGCTCCCGATTCCAAGGTCAGCATCGTCCTGCTCCTGCTGCGTCTCAGGCCGACCGCCGGTACGGCACGCGAAAGCTGATGCGGCTCTCGCGCGTCGACGCGCGGTATTCGTACCTCAAGTCATCGACCAAACGGCGCACCAAATGAAGCCCGAGGCCGCCGGGCCGGCGCTGCGTCAGCGGCAGCGTCGTGTCGGCGTCGGGTGCCAAAGTGACGTCGAACGGTTCGACGTCAGTATCGACGAGGCGGACGGCCACCGCCGCCTCGCCGCAATCGATCGCAACCTCGACCGGATTGGCGCCGGTGGGACTGTACTTGATCATGTTGGTGAACAGTTCCTCGATCGCGAAATCGATCGCGCGGCGCTGGTCGGCCTCGACACTGCGGTCTTCGAGCGCCGCCGTGGTGAAAGCGACCAGTTCGGCGAGCGCGTCGACACGGCGCGGGAACGCGCGGGACGCGGTCGCCCCGGGCAGGCGCTTGACCAGCACCATCGTCACGTCGTCTTCCTGCGGCGCACCGCGCGCGAACGCGCGCACCGCGTCGAGCAGGCGGCCCGAGAGCGCCGCGGTCGACTCGTGATGGTGGGCGCGCAGCACCGCCTCGACGCGTGCCTCGCCGAAGGCTTCGCCGTCGGGCGCGAAGTACTCGAACACGCCGTCGGTCAACAGCACCAGCAGATCGCCCGGCGCAAGATCGATCGCCACGGCGGCGCGGCGCGCCGGCAGCACCATGGCGCCGAGTGGAAACCCGGTCGGCCGGTGGCGCACACAGTCGCCGCTGGCGGCCCGGAAATGCAGGATCGGCCCCTGCCCGCCGCTGAGGTAGCGCACACGGTGCGTGGCCACGTCCAGCAGGCCCACGAACGCGGTGATGAACCGGTCGTCGGGCAGCGACGCCTCGAGCTGGTCGTTGACCTGGCCAAAGGCTGTCTCGAGATCGGCGCCGAGGCGAAACGCCATGCGCAGCATGGCGTGCATCCGCATCACCGACAGCGCCGGCGCGATGCCATGGCCGGTGGCGTCGCCGAGCACGATCAGCAGGCCCTGGTCGATGGCCACCAGGTCGTAGGTGTCGCCGCCGGTCTGCGCGGCCGGCAGAAAGGTACCGCACAGGTCGTACCCGGGCACTGTCGGCATTGCTGCCGGCAGCGTGCTCATCTGCACCATGCGCGCGAGTTCCAGTTCCTGGCGCATCTTCTCGCCCTCGAGCAGCGCCTCGGTCATGCGCACTCGCGCGAGCGCGACCGCGCATTGCGCGGCGAGCGCGTTGGCGAGCGCCTGGTCGGCGGCGTCGAACACGCCGCCTTCCTTGTTCAGCACCTGCATCACGCCGACGAGGCTGCCGTCATGGCCGATCAGCGGCAACGTCAGGCTGCAGCGTGTGCGATAGCCCGAGCGACGGTCGACGCCGGGGTCGAAGCGCGGGTCGGCATAGCAATCGGGCACGTTGATGGCCGCGCGTTCGCGGGCGCAGGCGCCGACCAGGCCGGTGCCGACCGGCACGCGCACGTGGCGGATGTCGTCGGCGACCTCGAGCACCAGTTCGTCGGTGGCGGCATCGTGGAGCCAGACCGAGCTGCGCTCGGCATGCAGCACCTGGCGCGCCGCCGCCGTCACGGTCGCGAGCATCGTCAGCAGGTCGAACGGCGCGGCCAGCGCGCGCGTCACGTCGAGGATCGTCTCGATGTCTTGCCGCGACAGGCTGGCGACCGTGCCCGGGATGGTCATTGTCGGCGTCCCGGGTGGCAGCGGCGCGGCCGGCTCAGGCGGGCACGCGGTTCAGGAAAGTGTCGAGTGCCGCGGCGAACGCCGCCGGCTGCTCGACCACACTGAGGTGCGAGGCCTGATCGAGCACCACCAGTTCGGCACCCGGGATGCGCTCGACAATCGCCTGCGCCATCGCCACTGGTGCGCCGACATCGAGCGCGCCGGCGATCACCAGCGTCGGGCAGGTCACCGTGTTCAAACGCTCGAGCCAGTCGACGCCGCCGACCGCCGCGCAGGTGGCCGCGTAGCCGGCCGGATCGCTGCTCAGAACCTTCGCGCGGAAGGCCGCCATCGCCTCGGGCTGCGACGCGCGAAACGCTGCGGTGAAATAGCGTTCGAGCACCGACTCGACGACCGCCGCCATGCCGCCGCTGCGCACCGTGCCGATGCGCTGCTCGAACACCGCGCCGGCGGCCGGCGTGTACTTCGATGTCGTGTTCGCGAGCACCAGCGCCTTGAGCAACTCCGGGTGGCGCACCGCCAGCCCCTGCCCGACCATGCCGCCCATCGACAGCCCGACCCACACGACCGGGCCGCGGCCCCATTCGCGCAGCAAGCGCGCGGCGTCGTCGACCAGATCGTCCATCGCGTACGGCCCCGCCGGCACGGCCGAGCCGCCATGTCCACGGTGGTCGTAGCGCAGCACCGGGTGATTCGCCGCGGCGAGTTGCGCGGCGAGCTCGTCCCACATGTGCAGATCGAGGCCGAGGGCGTGGCTCAGCACGATCGGCGCCGCGCCATCGGTCGCAGGGCCTTGCAGCGCGACCGCGAGTTGCGGCTGACTGAACGTGTGGTGCACCGCGACGCGCGCCGCGGCCGAGAGCGGCGCCGGCGCAGGCAGCAGCCCTTCTTCGCGCAGGATGTCCATCGTGATCTTGAACGCGGTGTTCGCAGCCGGCACGCCGCAGTAGATCGCGCCCTGCATCAGCACTTCCTTGATGGTCGCGAGCGGCACGCCACCGCGAATCGAGGCCTTGCAATGCAGCTCGAACTCCTCCCAGCGCGCCAACCCCATCGTCATGCCGAGCACGAGCATGCGCCGCGTCGTGTGGTCGAGGCCGGGGCGGCCCCAGATGTCGTGCCACGCATAGCGCGTGATCAGATGCTGGAACTCGGCGTTGAATTCGGTCGCGTTGTCGAGCGATTTGTCGACCCAGGCGTCGCCGAGCACCGCACGGCGGTTCTTCACGCCGCGGTCGAAGTCGTCTTGGCGATCGTCGGGTTGGCTCATCGTGAGGGCTTTCAGGAAACGGGTTGAAGCGGCTGCGCATCGAGCGCCGCGGCGCGCTCGCGCAGGTCGGCCCACTGCGCGCACACCACGCCGCTCGCCTGGCGCGCAACCGCCTCGGCATCGAACGCAGCGCGCAATTCGTCGGCATCGATCTTCGCGCCCAGCGTCGCGGTCACCGCGACAGCCTCCTGCACGAGCGCGAGCAAGGGCCGCTGCTCGGTCAGCGCGCGGCACGACAAGGATTCGAGCAGCGCCTGCGCGCGCGCCTTGCCGAGGTGGCGCGCGAGCAGCATCGCGGCGGCCTCGGCGAACACGAGGCCGTTCAGCGCGTCGATGTTGCGGCGCATGCGCGCGGTGTCGACCGTGAGACCCGCCGCCGCATCGGCCAGCGCATTCACCGCGCCGTGCGCCGACAGGAACAGGCCGGGCCACTCGGCGAGTTCGGCCTGCCAGTTGCCGAGGCCGCGTTCGTGCGCCTGCGGCATCGCGGCGAGCAACGCGGCGACGCGGTGCGGCGCACGCAGCGACGCCGCGAGCGCGATCATCGAGGCGACCGGGTTGCGCTTGTGCGGCATCGCCGACGAGCCGCCGCGGCCGGAACCCGAGGGCTCGGCCATCTCGGCGATCTCGCCCTGTGCGAGCAGCGAGAGGTCGGTCGCGATTTTGCCGAGCGTGCCGCACAGCACGCCGACCTCGCAGCCGAGCGCGACCCATTCGTCGCGCTGCGTGTGCCAGGCACCGGGCGCCAGGCCGAGGTGCAGATCGTCGGCCATGCGCCGCGCGACGGCTGCGCCCTTGTCGCCCATCACCGAGAGCGTACCGACCGCGCCACCGAGCTGCAGTTGCAGCGCACGCGCGGCCGCGTCGCGGAGCCGTTGCCGGCCGCGCACCAGCGGCGCGACCCAGGCGATCAACTTGAAACCGACGCTGATCACCAGCGCCGGCTGCATCAGCGTGCGGCCGAGCATCGGTGCGTCGCCGTGTTCGTCGACAAGGGTCAGCAGCGCGTTCGTCAGGTCACCGAGGCGTGCGTCGATCAACGCGACGGCGCGGCGCGTCGCCAGCACCATCGCGGTGTCGATCACATCCTGGCTGGTGCTGCCCCAGTGCACGAAGTCGGCGGCCTCGCCATCGGCGGCGGCGACGCGTGCGGTCAGTTGCTGCAGCAGCGGAATCGCCAGCGTGCCCGCGATCGAGCCCGCGCTGACGATCGCGTCGAGATCGAGGTGCTCGACCCGACAGGCCGCGACGATCGCCGCCGCAGCGGCGCCCGGGATCAACCCTTCGGCGGCCTGGGCACGCGCCAGCGCGGCCTCGACATCGAGCATGCCCTGCACGATCGCGGCCGCGCCGAACGCCTCGGCCATCGCCGGCGTCGACAGGAAGCGGTCGAACAGCGCGGCAGTCATCGCGACGCTCCGCCGCCTGTCAGCATGTCAGCGCGCGGCGGCCGGCTGCATCCGCTTGGCCTTGCGGTCGACCAGCGTCTGCAGATTCAGCAGCGACAGGCGGTGCGCGTGGATCAGCCCGAGCGCGCCGTTGCGGTGGAGCTTCAGCACGGTCTCGTCGTCGAGCGCGCCCAGCCGCACCTCGTCGACGGCGAACAGCCCGTCGAGCGCGAACTTCGTGCCGTCCTGCAGCGTCACGGTGGCGCTCATCTCGCGCAGCACGTCGAGGTCGACCAGCACCTCGCAGAAGGTGTCGGTGCGCTGGGCCTCGACCTCGAAACCCTCGACAAACTGAATCGCCTGGACCAGCCGCGGCGAGGGTTGGCCGTCGGCGTCGTACAGCGGGTCGCCCTCGGTCTCGGAGAAGCCGTGCCACCACGCATCGAACAGCAGCGCCGGCTCGGTCATGCCCTCGAACTGCGCGGCCCAGAACGGGTAGCGGCGGATGTAGGCGGGCACGTAGCCGGCGCCCCACGCGGTGCCGTCGAGGTACAGGTTCTCGCCCGCCGTCAGGCCGAGCAGCGCGATCGGCCTGACGCGCGGCTTGCCGTTGGCGTCCTGGCCGTCACGCACGAACGCGATCGCGAACTCGCGTGCCGCGTGCGCGATCTCGGTCGCCGCGATGAAGCACGAGTGCATACCCTCGGTCATCGAGTGGTCGGCCACGCTCGCGAGCTTCAGGTGGCGGTGCTTGACGGTGTCGAGCTGGGTCGGCTCGCGGTACAGGTTGAAGGCGGTCAATCGGTTTCTCCATCGTTGGTTTCTGCGGGCAGGCGGCTCGCCAACACCTTGTCGACGCGTTTGCCATCGAGGTCGACGACCTCGAAGCGCCAATGATCCCACTCCACCGAGTCGGTGGTCTCGGGCAGGCGGCCGAGCAGCAGCATGATCATGCCGGCCAGCGTGTTGTAGCGGCCGCGGTCTTCCTCGGGCAGCTCCTTCAGGCCAAGCCGGTCTTTCAGCTCGGGCACCGGGATCAGGCCGTCGAACAGCCAGCTGCCATCGGCACGCTGCACCGCCCAGGCATCGTCGGTCGGCGTCGCGAATTCGCCGGTGATGGCTTCGAGCACATCGCGCACCGTGATCATGCCCTGCACTTCGCCGTACTCGTCGACGACGAACACGAGTTGCGCGCTCGATGCGCGAAAGTGCTCGAGAAGCTCCATGCCAGAGAGCGTCTCGGGCACGAACACCGAGGGCTGCAGGCCGTCGGCCAGCGCCATCGCCTGGCCTTTCATCACCTGCTGCAGCAGCGTCTGCGCCGAGATCACGCCGAGCACGTCGTCGAGGCCGCCACGGCACACCGGGTAGCGCGAATGCTCTTCGTCGCCGATCAGGCCGAGCACCTCGTCGGTCGAGGCGGCCACGTCGAGCCAGACGATCTCGGCGCGCGGAATCATCATCGAGCCGACCTGCCGGTCGTCGAGGCGGAACACGTTGCGCACCATCGCGTGCTCCTGGGCCTCGATGACGCCGGCGTCCAAACCCTCTTCGAGGCTCGCGGCGATCTCTTCCTCGGTCACGCTGCGGCCCGGGCCGTCCTTGATGCCGAGCAACTTCAGCGTCGTGTTGGTGCACACCGTCAGCAACTTGACGAACGGCCGGCCGACCAGCGAGAGCCACTCCATCGGCCGCGCGACCAGCCGCGCCACCGCTTCGGGGTGGGTCTGGCCGATGCGCTTGGGCACGAGCTCGCCGAAGATGATCGTCAGGAAGGTGATCACCACGACGACCATCCCGGTGGCGCTGATCTCGGCGGCCCGTTCCTGAATGTTGAAACGCTCGTGCAGCCAGTGCGCGAACGGCGCCGAGAACGCGGCGTCACCGACGATGCCGTTCAGGATGCCGATCGAGGTGATGCCGATCTGCACCACCGAGAGAAACTTGGTCGGGTTCTCGTGCAGGTCCATCGCGGCCTGCGCGCCGGATTCGCCGGCCTCGATCATCACCTGCAGCCTGGCCTTGCGGCTCGCCGT
>JAZJZJ010000248.1:0-37018 GCA_040389925.1 Pseudomonadota bacterium | reverse complement strand
CACGCGAAGGGCGGCAAGATCGTCGTGCAGTTGTGGCACGTCGGGCGCATCTCGCACCTGTCGCTGCTGCCCGAAGGCACCCAGCCGGTGTCGAGCACCGCGCAGCGCGCGGGCGGCAAAACCTTCACCGCAGCCGGCTTCGAGGAGGTCTCGGCGCCGCGCGCGCTGCGCACCGATGAAATCCCGCGCCTGATTGCCGACTACCGCCAGGCGGCGCGCAACGCGATCGATGCCGGCTTCGACGGCGTCGAAGTGCACGGTGCGAACGGCTACCTGCTCGAACAGTTCATGCGCGACAGCATCAACGACCGCAGCGATGCCTACGGCGGCTCGCAAGCCAACCGCGCACGCTTGGTCGTCGAGGTGATGACGGCGATCGCCGACGAGATCGGCGCCGGCCGCACCGGCATCCGGCTGTCGCCGGTCACACCGGCCAACGACGCGAAACCCGACAGCGATCCGCAGGCGATGTACGAACTCGTGGTCGAGCAGCTGGCGCCGCTGAAGCTCGCGTTCATCCACGTCATCGAAGGCGCGACCGGCGGCCCGCGCGACATCGCGCCGTTCGATTTCGCGGCGCTGCGCGCGATCTACAAACAGGGCAACCCGCAAGGCGCCTGGATCGTCAACAACGGCTACACGCGCGCGCTGGCGATCGACGCGGTTGCGAGCGGTGCGGCCGACATGGTCGCGTTCGGCAAGCACTTCATCAGCAACCCGGACCTGGTCGAGCGCCTGAGGGCCGACGCGCCGCTCGCACAGCCGAAGCGCGAGACGCTGTACGGGGGCAGCGCCGAGGGCTACACCGATTACCCGACGATGGAGTTCGCGCCAGCCTGATCACGGCGCGCCAAACAAAAGGGCGACCCGCGGGCCGCCCTTTTTTCATGCGCGATCCGCTCAGGCGGGGATGCGCAGCACCTGCCCCGGGTAGATCTTGTCCGGGTTCGACAGCATCGGCTTGTTGGCCTCGAAGATCTTCGGGTACTCGTTGGCATTGCCGTACTGGCTCTTCGCGATCGCCGACAGCGTGTCGCCGCGCACGACGGTGTACCAGCGCGATTCTTCGGCCGGTTCGGCGACCGTCATCGCGTCGTCGACCTGGGTCACGCCGGCGACATTGCCGCAGCACAGGATGACCTTTTCCCTGGTCGCTTGGTCCGCGGCTTCGCCGGCGACCGAGACGGTGCCGGTCGCGCCGTCGAACGCCACATCGAGACCATCGACTTTCAGGTTCTGCGTGCCGATGTAGGCGGCGATCGCGTCCGAGGCGGTCTTGTTGGCGGCGGCCACATCGACCGGCGCGGCTGCGGCTGGCTTGCTGCCGAAGAGCTTTTCGCCGGCTTCCTTGATGAAACTGATCAGGCTCATGGTGCTTCCTTCATGGTGGGTTGTCGAACGGATCAGCGGCGGGTCGAGAGCCCTCCGCCGGCGCAGACCCGCAATGTAGCGAGCGCTGGTGACAACGCGCAGCCGGACTCGTCCGCGGTTGTAACAGGCGCCATGAAGACGGCGATCAACGTCGGCCCGGCGCGACACGCGCGCGGAACAGTTCCACGATGCCGACCTCGCGCGGGCCGTGAACGAGTTCGAACCCTTCACCCGCGCGCAGCGAACCCGACCGCCGCACCGCGAGGTAAAAACCGCACCAGCCGTTCGCCACCATCAGTTTCGAGGCCTGGTTGAAGCCCATCACCGCGTTGAACTTGAAGCACGGAAAGCGCGGTTCGCTGACCGCCAATTCGCAGTCGGCGAAGCGCAGCACGTCGCCGATGCAGACCTCGGCTTCAAGGAGGCCGGTGAGCGTGAGGTTCTCGCCCAGCGATCCCGGCGGCAGCGCGGCGCCCCATTCGGCGACCTTGGCCTGCGCGCGCACGGTCTGCCAGAACGGGTAGTGCTCGCTCGGATAGGCGTAGATCGCCTTGCCCGGGCCGCCGTGGACGGAGAGGTCGGCCTGCTCGTCGCCGGCCAGCCCGAGCGGGCCGACCGCGACCGGGCCGTCGACCGGGCGCTTGACGATGCCGGTCATCACCTCGCGGCCGTCGATCAGCAGCGGCTTCGCGAGCGAAACGTTCAGGCGGGTCAGCGTGTACACCACTGGAGCCGATCAGGCCGCGCGATACGCGCGGTGCGCGGCAACGACGCGGCCGCCCTTCGGCCCGGTGACCCACGCGACGAAAATCTTGCCGGCCGGGTGGCGGGCCCGGAACGCGCGCATCACATGCACCGCCTCGCCCAGTGCCGGATCGCCGTCGACCAGCACCGCCAGCGGCGCGCCGCCCTGCACCGCCCACGCGCCGCGCTCGACCAGCGCGTAAGCCCCGCGAGCGCGCGCCTGAGCGATCAGGCCCGGTCCGGCCTCGGCGCTCAGGTACCACGGCGGCGTCGGGCCGACCTTGGCGGCACGCCACAGCGCTTGTTCCAGCGCGTGGGTGCCCGAGCCGTCGCCGGCTGACAGGAAGGTGATCGCGCCCGGCATTGCCAACGCCGCGCGGTGAATCTGGGTCAGCGCCTCGGCCACGTTCTTCAGCCCGGCGACGGCCGCGGGGTCTTTCTCCTTGCCGCGCGGCGCCGGTCCGACCAGCACGAACTCACCGGTCGCAATCGCGTGCCGGTCGTGCGCGAGGCCTTCCTTCTCCAGCGCGACCTCGGCCTCGGGGGTGTTCGCCAGCGCGGCGTCGAACTCGCCTTGCGCGAGCGCTTCGAGCAGCCGCACTGCCGGCGCCGCGACGAGCTTCACGGCGATGCCGGTGTCGCGCGCGAAGCCCAGCTGCAGGGCCTTCGCCAGACCCGATTCGACCAGCGCGGTATCGGCGCCCAGCCGCAGCGGATCGGCCAGCGAACGGCGCTGCTGGGCGAGCGCCGCCGACCCCGGCAGCAGGGCGCCGAAGGGCAGGACGAGCAGGTGGCGGCGCGCGATCATCGAACCGATTATTGCGTGCACAGAGGCTCACGTCCGCGCGCCGAAAGACCTTGCCGACGGTAATGGTTCACTTTGAAGCGGAAAGTGTGTCTGCCATCTCGACGATGTCTTCCATCGTCCAGCGGTCGGTCGTGACGCCGGCCGCAATGGCGGGCGTGGTCTTCACGCTGCCGTGCACCTTCACGAAGTTGTAAACCATGAAGTAGAAGCTAACGGCGTGCATGTGGTTCTCGAACTTCTTCGAGAACGCATTGGTCAAGCGGGTGAAGCGGCGCATGCCCATGCGCATGGTCAGATTGGCGCGCTCGACGTGTGAGGTGGAAATCTTGTCGATCGCCGGAGCGCCGCAAACCACGTTCTTGGTGGCGCCAGTACACACAGCAGGGCTGTAGCGGCGCTTGGCTTCGACGACCGAGGGGCCACCCTCATAGGACTTGTTCAGGACGGCGTAGTCAACGTCTGAACCAAAGTGCCGCGCGACAGCTGCCGGGTAGCCTTGCATGCCGTCGCTGGTCAGTTGCACGCGGTTCGCCAGACGCTTCGCCAGATCGGCCATGAAGATATCGGTGCACTCGGTTGTGCGGTGTCCAACGAGCCAGCAGGGCATCAGCTTGGTGACCGGATCAATTGCCGTGAAGGTGTAGCAGTCGCCGACCCAAAGGCCCGCAAGACCCTCGGGGGCGTTCTTCTGCTTCATGCCCACGAACGACCAGATTTCATCGACCTGAATCTGCGTGCATTGCAGGTTGCGCATGACGCGGTGCTGGTACAGCGAGCATGCCTCGCCAACGTCGGCCATGAGCTTCAGAACCGTGTTCTTCGACGCGCCAGTCATGCGGCATGCAGCGTTGACGCCGACGCCCTCAGACAGCACGGTCAGGATGCGGGCGCGGTCTTGGGTGGTGAGGCGGTTCATATTTGCTCAAGCATTCAGTGCAGTTCGATTCTAATCTTCTGCGCGGTTTGGTCAAGCATAAAATATCAATTTGCGAAAAAGCGAAACTTCGATGTAGACTCGCTCCATGACGACGGAACACAAGACACCGGGACACTTGATCGAAGCCCTTCTCGCCGAGCGCGGTTGGACGCAGAGTGTTCTCGCTGCAGTGCTTGAAGTCAGCAAGTCCACGATGAACAAGCTGATCGCAGGGACGCAGACGGTGACCGCGGAGATCGCGATAACTCTGGAAGAAGTTTTCGATGTGCCCGCCGAACGATTCCTTGAATTGCAACAGCAATTTGATTTGTCCAAGGCGCGCATCGTCAGCCGACCGAATCCAGGACGCGCTACGCGCGCTCAGTTGTTCGGCGGGTTACCCGTCGCCGAAATGATCAAGCGCGGATGGTTGGACGGCGCGAGCCTTGCAGAAATGTCGAGCGTCGAGCGTGCGCTTGCAAGATTCTTTGGCGTGGCGAGCGTGAGCGAGATCGAAGTCTTGCCACACGCCGCCAAGAAGACTGTGGTTGGTGAGCAAACAACGCCGCCGCAACTGGCATGGCTGTATCGAGTTCGCCAAATCGCCAGCGAAATGCTTGTTGGTCAGTTCTCGCCGTTCGGCGCTCGCAGGGCCGTAGAGCAGCTAAAGAAGCTAGTGCTGTCGGCAGAAGAGGCACGAAAGGTGCCCCGCATTTTGGCCGAGGCAGGCATCCGCTTTGTCATAGTCGAGTCGCTACCTAGCGCCAAGATAGACGGCGTCTGCTTCTGGCTGAATGAAACCGCGCCGGTCATTGCCATGTCGTTCAGACACGATCGGATCGACAACTTCTGGTTCGTGCTGCGGCATGAACTCGAACACGTCATCCAAGGACATGGCAAGAATCAAATCGTCATCGACGCCGAACTCGAAGGCGAAAAGGCCGGCACCGGGGCTGACGTTCCGGAAGAAGAACGCATCGCGAACACCGCCGCATCCGAGTTCTGCGTTCCGGTCAAGATGATGGACGCTTTCATCGCGCGGAAGGGGCCATTCTTTGCCGAGCGCGATATCCGCAGCCTGGCCGCGGTACTGAAAATTCATCCGGGACTGGTCGCGGGACAGCTTCAGCACAGGACTGGGCGCTATGACCGATTCCGCGATCATCTGGTAAAGATCAGAACGGTGGTTGCGCCGGGGGCCGCTGTTGATGGGTGGGGCGATGTTGCTCCGGTCGGCATGTAAAGGGACTCGAAAGTGCAAACGAAAGCTGAACAACGCCAAGCCCTTATCCGGCTCTACTGTGAAGAGCATGCAACCGTCTCGTGGGAGATGCATGACGTAGCGGAGTGGGCCATCAAAACGCACGGCGTGATCCCACCAACGCCAAAGACGCCAACCGCGTTGTTGGCTGAGTTGCTTTCCGCTGCCGCGCGCGAAGAGTCCGGCAAGGACGAAGTAACTGGTCGCCCCTACCGCGTCAATCTAGCAGTGACTACGTGGGTTGGCGGGGAGCAAATGACACTCTGGCACACGTTGAATGACGCGCCGCGCCCGGTGGCACACAAGGGTCTAAAACAGCGACGTGAGCAAGTGGTTGGAGATGTGGTGTCGATCGCTGATGACCAAGATCACTGGAACCGCTTGCATCCCGCAGACGAACCTATCCAGCTTCCGTTTGATTTTGAACTGGACGTTCTGCTGGCGCGCCATGCGCCACCGGACGAAGACGAGAAGGTGGCCTAAGCCTTCTTCCAGCGCGCTTGCGCTGCAACGCGCGCAATCTCTGAGCGCTGCTCGGGCGTCAACACAATCGCGCGTGACGCGCCACCCTTCAGCCCGCCCTTGCGCCCGCTCTCCTGCTTCTTGCTGGGCGCGGGCGCAGTCACTTCACCAGTGGCGCGCTGCACCACGTCGAACGCGATCTGAGTGAAGTCTTTGCGCTTGGTAGCCATACGCCAATGGTAACGGCTGGATCAGTGGCCGGCAGGCGCTTCGGAAGAAGGTTTGTTCAGGCCTAGTAGGTTACCAAGGAGTTGCCGGTAGCCAATCTGCTGGCCGTAGAGAACCAATATCGTGAGTCCAACGAACGCCCAGATCGTTAGTCCGGCCCAGAAGTGCTGCCACACACCGGTCCAAAATGGGTGCGCCTTCTTCAACTCTGCTACCAGTTCGGCCTTGTACTTGGTATCGATTTCACCGACCTGCTCTTCGAGCAATTCGTCGTACATCTCCGACATCAAATAGGCCGCCTTGCTTCGATACGCTGAAACAGGGCCGGGCAAAGTAGAGGTGCGACAAAACGCCATCATTTCAGCGTCCGTCGGCTTTTGCCCCACATCCTGCTGATGCTTTTGCAGGTACGCCAGCTTGTCGCTCTTGTAGAGAGAGTAGGCGACGAGCCCTATAAGGTCGTCGTTTCCCTCGACGATCGTCGAATACGCGGTGTGGCCTGGAGCCGGTAAAGCCAGAGGCTCCTTGAGGCCGTCCAAGACGGGCCTTACCTATTGAACGACTGGAGTGCGCGCTGGCCGGCTTCGGCGAGAGCCGCACGGGTTGGCGAAGCCGGCCGGACTGTCATAGGTGGCGGCGTGCGCGTCTCAACTGCAGGCACACGGCCTTGCATCTTCGCATTCGCGATTTCAACCGACTTGACGGTCACATGTACTTTTGTCATTGGTGCCTCCAGCGCCTTGGTGAGCCGACGAACTGCCGATAAAACGTGATTGTGCACTGCAACACACAGCCGCACTAAAGGGAGCTTGGCCCGCACCATACCGATGTTGTAACGCTCAAACACTCCGTGCTATCCCGCGAATCGAGGGTGAAGTGCAGGTTTGCACTTGCCCTCTACTTGGTTGCTTTTTCTTCGGTTCAAGTTCAACCGACTTGAGCCCGTGCGTCCACTCCCGCAGGTCGCACTAACGCTGTAGGCCATTGGCGCGACTGATCGGCATGGCGGCAAGTCTCATGCCCGCGCTCGTAACCGCCCCGATTTCAAACTGAACCATGACCTTGCCGACGCCGATATACGCGCGCATAAACCCATACCGAACCTGCATGACCCCCTGATTTCCGGTGGTTACCGGGCCATTACACTGATCCGACAATCGATCGAAGGAACTGTGCAGAGGCACGCCGATCCCACCGGATCGTCGGTCTGAAACCGGCCCGTAACCTACCCGTTGCGGCCACCAACGCCCAGCGGAATTGGGCAAGCCCTCCGAGCCGGCAGCGCCGCTCGAAGGGTTTGCCCAATCTCGCTTTTTTTGACCCCGCTTTCTTGACTTCACTGACTGGATCTTTGCCATGAATCGTCCCGCAATGGAAGGGGTGCGCCTGAACATCCCCGCCAGCGTGCGCCACGCCCAGCTGATCGAATGGGTGGCCCGGATGGCCGCGCTGACCGAGGCCGCCGACGTCCACTGGTGCGACGGCAGCACCGCCGAGTACGACCGGCTGTGTGCGCAGCTCGTCGCCGCCGGCACGTTCAAGAAGCTCAACCCCGAGCTGCGCCCGAACAGCTACCTTGCCTGCAGCAGCCCGAGCGACGTGGCGCGGGTCGAAGACCGCACCTTCATCTGCTCGGCGAAAAAAGAGGACGCCGGCCCGACCAACAACTGGATGGCGCCGAGCGAGATGCGCGAGTTGCTGCAGACCGGCCCGAACGCGCTGTTCCGCGGCGCCATGAAGGGCCGCACGATGTATGTCGTGCCGTTCTCGATGGGCCCGCTCGGTTCGCCGATCGCGCACATCGGCATCGAGCTCTCCGACAGTCCGTACGTCGTCGTCAACATGAAGGTGATGACGCGCATGGGTGCCAAGGTGCTCGACGTGCTCGGCACCGACGGCCATTTCGTGCCCTGCATGCACACCGTCGGCGCGCCGCTCGAAGCCGGGCAGAAAGACGTGGCCTGGCCGTGCAATGCGACGAAATACATCGTCCACTACCCCGAGACGCAGGAAATCTGGAGCTACGGCTCGGGCTACGGCGGCAACGCGCTGCTCGGCAAGAAGTGCTTCGCGCTGCGCATCGCCTCGACGATGGGGCGCGAACAAGGCTGGCTCGCCGAGCACATGCTGATCCTCGGCGTGACCTCGCCCGAAGGCAGGAAGCACCATGTCGCCGCCGCGTTCCCGAGTGCCTGCGGCAAGACCAATTTCGCGATGCTGATCCCGCCGGCCGGGATGGGCGACTGGAAGGTCACGACGATCGGCGACGACATCGCTTGGATCAAGCCCGCCGCCGACGGCAAGCTCTACGCGATCAACCCGGAAGCCGGCTATTTCGGCGTCGCCCCGGGCACCAACGACAAGACCAACTTCAACTGCATGGCCAGCCTGAAGCGCGACGTGATCTTCACAAACGTGGCGCTGACCGACGAGGGCGATGTCTGGTGGGAGGGCATGACCGACGTTGCCCCCGCGCACCTGACCGATTGGCAAGGCAAGGACTGGACCCCCGCGATCGCGAAGGCGACGGGCGCGAAAGCCGCGCACCCGAACGCGCGCTTCACCGTGCCGGCCACCAACAACCCGGCGCTCGACCCGGAGTGGGACAACCCCGCCGGCGTGCCGATCGACGCGTTCATCTTCGGTGGCCGCCGCTCGACCACCGTGCCGCTCGTCACCGAGGCGCGCAACTGGCTCGAAGGCGTCTACATGGCCGCGACGATGGGCTCGGAGACAACCGCTGCCGCTGCCGGCGCGCAAGGCGTGGTGCGCCGCGACCCGTTCGCGATGTTGCCGTTCACCGGCTACAACATGAGCGACTACTTCCAGCACTGGCTCGATCTGGGCAAGAAGCTCGAGGCCTCGGGCGCCAAGCTGCCTAAGATCTACTGCGTCAACTGGTTCCGCAAGGGCCCGGACGGCAAGTTCGTCTGGCCGGGTTACGGCGAGAACATGCGCGTGCTGCAATGGATGATCGGTCGCGTCGACGGCTCGGCGCAAGGCACCGAGAACGCGTTCGGCACGACCCCGCGCTACGGCGACCTGAACTGGAACGGCATGGACTTCAGCCAAGCCCAGTTCGACCAAGTCACCAGCATCGACGCCGATGCATGGAAGACCGAGCTCGGCCTGCACGCCGAATTGTTCCGGCAACTGGCCTATCACCTGCCGGCCGAGATGACCGCGACCAAGGCGGCGATCGAGAAGCGGCTCGCCGCCTGATCGAGCTCGTTGCGCGCCAAGGCCGGCGATCAGCCGGCCTTTTTCATGGGCGCCGCGGGCTCAGAGCCAGCGGCGGCTTTCGAGGATCAACTGGCCGCGCGCCTTGTCGGCGCGCTCGCCCCAGCGGCGGCCGAGCCACGCCGTCAGCTGAACCAGCGCGCTGATCGGGCCGTTGGCTTCGTGGTCGACCGCCGGCAGGGCGCCGCGCGGCACGAAGCGCGACGCGTCGTGGCCGTCAGTCCGCATACAGGCCTTCGTGGCGCGCCGCGGCCGCGTACAGGTCGGCGGCGAAGCCCGGGTCGGTCTTCGAGTAGGTCTGGGCCAAGTGGCGAACCTTCTGCGCCTCAAGCGCGGCCGATTCGGTTGCGCTGCGCGGGGCCGGCGCCGAGAAGATGCCGGTCAGCAGCGACAGGGCGTGCTGGGCGAAGCGGCTGCGTTGCACATTGGCGTGCAGGGTGGCGGTGGTCATGGTGTGTTCCTTGCTTTTGAGTTGAGGCGTGCGCGCTCAGGCCATCGGGCCTTGGCGGGTCGCAGCCCGGAGTTCTTGGGCGAGTGCGGGCTGCAACGCCTCGTACTGGTCGGCGAGATCGAGGAGCGAGCGCTGGGCGCGAGCCCGGCCGACGGCTTCCAGCGCACGCCAGATGGCGGCGCCGGCCCGGCTGAACTGGCGGCGCAGGCCCGCCCCGAACGCGGCGCCTGCCGAGGTGGCAGGCGAGAGCGGCAGCGATGTGACAGCGGTGTTCATGCGGTATGTCCTTCAAACGCCGGGGCCGTGATGGCTCCGATGCCTGCATATTGGGGTAAACCCGCATAATTCGCCAATCAATCTTGTGAATCGCCGATATAACGAAGGCGTATGACGATGGCCACCGCCCTGAACTTCCGCACCCTCGACCTCAACCTGCTCCGCGTTTTCGACGTGGTGATGGCCGAGCGCAACCTGACGCGCGCTGCCGAGCGCCTGTCGATCACACAGCCGGCGGTCAGCAATGCGTTGAAGCGCTTGAAGGATTCTGTGGGTGAGGACTTGCTCACTAGAGTTTCTTCCGGCGTCAAGCCGACCCCGCGCGCGGAGGCCTTGTGGCCCGAGGTGCGCACCGCACTGGGGCATTTGCGCGCCGCGCTGTCGCCGGGCGAGTTCAACCCGCAGACCGATGCCACCAGCTTCCGGCTCGCGATGGCCGACGCGACCGCCGCGCTGTTCATGCCGCCGTTGGTGTCGCAGATCGAAGACAGTCAGGCGCTGACCAACCTGCGCGTGTTGCCGCTCGCCACCCGCGACCCGAGCGAGATGCTGGAGCGCGGCGACGTCGACTTGGCGATCGGCTACTTCCCCGAGACGATTTCGGCGCTCACCAGCCAGGGCGGCGACTCGCCGCTGCGCCACGCGCACCTGCACGACAGCGAGTACGTCTGCGTGATGCGCGAGGGTCACGCGCTCGCCGAGGCCGGCGCGCTGACGCTCGACAGCTTCTGCGCGGCCGACCACCTGCTCGTCAACTTTGCCGGCCGACCGTACGGCCTGGCCGATCAGGCGCTGGCCGCGCTGAACCGCAAACGCCGCATCGTGCTGACGGTGAACCAGTACTTCACCGCCGGCCGGGTCGTCGCAAACAGCAATCTGCTGACCGTGCTGCCGGCCTACTTCGTCGAGGCGACGGGATATGACGAACACGTCGTGACGCGGCCGCTGCCGTTCGACCTCGCCGGCCTGCATGTCGCGATGGTCTGGCACCAGCGCAACGACCGCAGCAGCGCCCACCAGTGGCTGCGCGCGCGGCTGCTCGAAGCGGCAGCGCAGCACACCGCCAACGGTTGACGCGGCGCGCGTCTTCCCGCATGCTCGCCAAGTGGTCTAGACCACTTGGCATCCACAGCAAGCACGGGAAGCGACGCGCGATGAACTCCACGACCGATCTGAACACCTTGGCCGACGCCGCCGTGCGCGGCGCCCGCTCCGCCCCCGGCCGCGTCGTGCGCGCACCGCACGGCACGACGCTGCATTGCAAGTCCTGGCTCACCGAGGCCGCGTTCCGGATGCTGCAGAACAACCTCGACCCCGACGTGGCCGAGCGCCCCGAAGAGCTTGTCGTCTACGGCGGCATCGGCCGCGCGGCGCGCGACTGGGCCTGCTTCGACAAAATCCTCGAGTGCCTGCGCGTGCTTGAAGACGACGAATCGCTGCTGATCCAGTCGGGCAAGCCGGTCGGCGTGTTCAAGACGCACACCGACGCGCCGCGCGTGCTGCTGGCGAATTCCAATCTGGTGCCGAAGTGGGCGACCTGGGAGCACTTTCACGAGCTCGACCGCCAAGGCCTGTTCATGTACGGCCAGATGACGGCCGGGTCGTGGATCTACATCGGCACGCAGGGCATCGTGCAAGGCACCTACGAAACCTTCGCCGAAGCCGCGCGCCAGCACTACGGCGGCAGCTTGGCCGGCAAGTGGATTCTCACCGCCGGCCTCGGCGGCATGGGCGGCGCGCAGCCGCTGGCCGCGACCTTCGCCGGCGCGGTCTCGCTGAACATCGAATGCCAGCAGGCCAGCATCGACTTTCGCCTGCGCACCCGCTACGTCGACGAGCAGGCCACCGACCTCGACGACGCGCTCGCGCGCATCGCGAAGTACACCGCCGAGAACAAGGCCGTCTCGATCGCGCTGCTCGGCAATGCCGCGCGCATCCTGCCGGCACTCGCCGAGCATTTCAAGAACGGCGGCAACGGAAACACGCCGCGCCCCGCGCTGGTGACCGACCAGACCTCGGCGCACGACCTGATCCACGGCTACCTGCCGGCCGGCTGGTCGGTCGAGCAATGGCAAGCGGCACAGGCCGATTCATCACAGCACGCCGCGCTGAAGGCCGCGGCCGCGAACAGCTGCGCCGAGCACGTCAAGGCGATGCTGCTGTTCCAGGCGATGGGCGTGCCGACCGTCGACTACGGCAACAACATTCGCCAGGTCGCGTTCGACGAAGGTGTTGCGAACGCGTTCGACTTCCCCGGCTTCGTGCCGGCCTACATCCGGCCGCTGTTCTGCGAGGGCAAAGGCCCGTTCCGCTGGGTCGCCTTGTCGGGCGACCCGGAAGACATCCGCAAGACCGACCGCAAGATCAAGGAGCTGTTCCCGCACAACGCCCACGTGCACCGCTGGCTCGACATGGCCGCCGAGCGCATCGCGTTCCAGGGCCTGCCGTCGCGGATTTGCTGGCTCGCGCTGGGCGAGCGCCACCTCGCCGGCCTCGCGTTCAACGAGATGGTGCGCACCGGCGAGCTGAAAGCGCCGATCGTGATCGGCCGCGACCACCTCGACACCGGCTCGGTCGCGAGCCCGAATCGCGAGACCGAATCGATGCGCGACGGCACCGACGCCGTCTCCGACTGGCCGCTGCTGAACGCGCTGCTCAACTGCGCCGGTGGCGCGACCTGGGTCTCGATCCACCACGGCGGCGGCGTCGGCATGGGCTACTCGCAGCACGCCGGCATGGTGATCGTGGCCGACGGCAGCGAGGCCGCGGCGAAGCGGCTCGCGCGTGTGCTCGTCAACGACAGCGGCTCGGGCGTGATGCGGCATGCCGACGCGGGCTACGAGCTCGCGATCAAGACCGCGCGCGAACAGCAGCTGAACCTGCCGATGCTCGCGACGTGAGCGTGTCGCCGGAGCGCTTCGACCTGCAAGCGATCGCGCCGCAGCCGTGGAAGAACGGCGCGGGGCTGACGCGCGAGATCGCGTTCGGTGGCGCGAGCGCTGCGCAGTTCGACTGGCGCATCAGCCTGGCCGAGGTCGCGCGCGACGCACCGTTCTCGGCGTTCCCCGGCGTCGATCGCTGCATCGTGTTGCTGCGCGGCGCGGGGATGCGGCTGCGCTCGGCCCGCGGTGCGATCGAACCCGCGATCGATCACGCGCTGACGACGCCGCTGGCACCGTTTCGCTTCCCCGGCGACGTGGCGCTCGACGCGACCCTCGTCGACGGCGCCTGCAGCGACTTCAATGTGATGACGCGCCGCGGCGTGTTCCGCAGTGCCGTGACTTGCGAGCGCAGCGCGACCGCGTTGCGTGGCGGCGACGTGACGCTGCTGCTGTGCAGCGTCGGCGAATGGCAGGTCGGCGGTGACGAGTCCTCGACGCTCGCACCGATGCAGGCGCTGCTCTGGCGCGCTTCAGTCGAATCGCTGCGCGTCGCGCCGAGCAGCGACGCCTCGGCGCTGCTCGTCGTTCGCCTGTGTCACGATCGGCAGCCATGAACACGCTGTTCGCCGACCACGCGTTGTTGCCCGACGGCTGGGCGCGCGACGTGCTGCTCGCGTGGGACGACGCGGGCGCGCTCACGTCGGTCACCGCCGGCGCCGCCGCACCGACCGATGCGCCGCGCGCGCACGGCCCGCTGCTCCCCGGCATGCCGAATCTGCACTCGCACGCCTTCCAACGCGCGTTCGCCGGTCTCTCCGAATACCGCAGCTCGACCAGCGCCGACAGCTTCTGGACCTGGCGCGACCTGATGTACCGCTTCGCGCTCGGCATCTCGCCCGACCAGCTCGAAGCGATCGCCACGCAGCTCTACGTCGAGATGCTGCGCGCCGGCTACACGTCGGTCTGCGAGTTTCACTACCTGCACCACGCGCCCGATGGCCAGCGCTACGCCGACCCGGCCGAGATGGCATTGCGCCTGCTCGCCGCCGCGCAGCGCGCCGGCATCGGCATCACGCTGCTGCCGGTGCTGTATCAGGACGCCGGCTTCGGCGGCCAGCCGGCGCGCGCCGACCAGCGGCGCTATCTCAACAGCGTCGATTCGTTGCTCGACATCGCGCAACGCCTGCGCGCGGCGAGCGCGCGCGTCGCCTCCCGGGTGGGGATTGCGCCGCACTCGCTGCGCGCGGTCGGCCCGCACGCGCTGCGCGAGCTCGTCGCCGGCCTGCATGCGACCGACGCGAGCGCGCCGGTCCATATTCACATCGCCGAACAGCAGCAGGAGGTCAATGACTGCGTCGCGTGGAGCGGCCAGCGCCCGGTCGATTGGTTGCTCGCGCACGCGCCGGTCGACACGCGCTGGTGCCTGGTGCACGCGACCCACATGAGCGACGCCGAGCGCCACGCGCTCGCCGCAAGCGGCGCGGTCGCCGGCCTGTGCCCGACGACCGAGGCGAACCTCGGCGACGGCGTGTTTCCCACCGCCGCGTACCTCGCCGCGCGCGGCGCTTGGGGCATCGGCTCCGACAGCCACATCAGCGTCGACGCGGCCGAGGAACTGCGCCTGCTCGAATACACCCAGCGGCTCGCGCTGCAGCGCCGCAACGTGCTCGTCAGCGACGAGGCCGGGTCAAACAGCAAGCGCCAGGTCGCCGATCACCTGTGGCTCGGCGCGGTCGGCGGCGGCGCGCAAGCGAGCGGGCGGGCGATCCGCGGCTTGTCGGTCGGCCAGCAAGCCGACTTCGTCGTACTCGACGGCAGCGGCCCGCTCGCCGGCCTCGCGCCCGCGCAAGCCCTCGCGAGCCACGTCTTCGCCAGCCACGGCCGCAGCGCGGTGCGCGACGTGTTCGTCGCCGGCACCCAGCGCATTCGGGACGGCGAGCACGTGCTGCAACGCAGCGCCTGCGAACGCTTCGTCGCCGCACGCAGCGCACTGCTCCGCGAGGTCTGAAGAGCACCATGAGCAAGCCCGCGATCGACCTGCTGATCCGCAACGTCCGCGTCGTCAGCTGCAGCGACGATGAGTGCGCCGTCTCGCCGCCCACCTTCGTCGCGATCGCGCACGGCCGGATCGCCAGCATGGGCCTGATCGGCACGCTCGACCCGCGCGTGCCGGTGCACAAGGAACTCGACGGCGAAGGCGCGCTGCTCACGCCCGGCCTGATCGATTGCCACACCCACCTCGTTTACGCCGGCGACCGCTCGCGTGAGTTCGAGATGCGGCTCTCGGGCGCGAGCTACGAAGACATCGCCCGCGCCGGCGGCGGCATCGTCTCGACGGTGCGGCAAACGCGCGACGCAACCTTGCTCGAGCTGCAGACGCAGTCGGCGCGGCGCCTGACGAGCCTGATGCGGCACGGCGTGACCACGGTCGAGATCAAGTCGGGCTATGGCCTGACGCAAGAGGCCGAACTGAAGATGCTGCAGGTCGCGCGCGCGCTCGGCCAACAGTTCCCCGTCGACGTGCGCACCACGCTGCTCGCCGCGCACGCGCTGCCGCCCGAATTCGCCGGCCGGTCCGATGACTACATCAGCGAGATCGTCCTGCACATCCTGCCCGAGGCCGCGCGGCTCGGTCTGGCCGATGCGGTCGACGCGTTCTGCGAGAACATCGCGTTCACCCCCGCGCAGACGCGGCGCGTGTTCGAGGCTGCACGCGCGCACGGGCTGCCGGTCAAGCTGCACGCCGAGCAGCTCTCGAATCAGGGCGGCGCGGCGCTCGCGGCCGAGTTCGGCGCGCTCTCGGCCGATCACCTCGAGCACATCGACGAGGACGGCGTGCGCGCAATGGCGCGCGCTGGCACCGTCGCGGTGATGTTGCCCGGCGCGTACTACTTTCTGCGCGACACGCAGGCGCCGCCGATCGCGCTGTTCCGCCAGCACGCGGTGCCGATGGCGGTGGCGACCGACTGCAACCCCGGCACGAGCCCGACCACGCACCTGCCGCTGATGATGAACATGGCGTGCACGCTGTTCCGCATGACGCCGGCCGAGGCGCTGCTCGGCGTCACGCGGCACGCGGCCAAGGCGCTGGGCTTGTCCGACTCGCGCGGCACGGTCGAGATCGGCAAGCGGGCCGACCTGTGCCTGTGGGATGTCGACCACCCGGCCGAGCTGTCGTACGCGATCGGGTCAAGCCCGCTGCGTGCCCGGCTGCACAGAGGCGTTCGGCACGAACTCGCCTGAAGGGCGCGCGCTCGTCTACCTTGTGCGCGCCTGCAGCGCGGCGTTCAGCATCCGCTGTAGCAGCGGCTGCACCTTCGCAGCCAGATCGGGACGGTACGCGAACGGCACGGTCTCATCCATGTAGGTGGACTGGCACATCTCGAGCTGCAGCGCGTGGATGCCGTTCTCGGGCTGGCCGTAATGACGCGTGATGTGGCCGCCCTTGAAGCGGCCGTTGCTGATGTGCGTGAACTGCCGACCTTCACGACTTTGCGCGGCCATCTCGGCTTCGACCGCGGCCTGGAACTGCGGCGCGCAAGCGCGACCGTCGGCGGTGCCCAGGTTCAGATCGGGCAGCTTGCCGTCGAAGAAACGCGGCATCACCGAGGCGATCGAGTGCGCGTCCCACAGCACGACGCTGCCGTGCAGGGTGCGCAGCCGCTCGAGCTCGGCGCGCAGCCGGTCGTGGTACGGCTGCCAGTACACCGCGCGGCGTTTCTGGACCTCGGCCGCATCGGGTGCCTGGCCGGGCCGGTACAGCGGCTGCTTGCGGAAGGTGTCGAGCGGCAGCAGGCCGGTCACGTCCTGGCCCGGGTACAGGCTGGTGTCTTCCGGCGGCCGGTTCAGGTCGATCACATGGCGGGCGAAGCGCGCCGCGATCGTGCTCGCACCCATCGCGTGCACGAAGGCGTAGAGCTGCGGCAAATGCCAGTCGACATCGGCGCGCTGCAGCGCCTCGGGCGTCATGCGCGCGGCGATGGCGTCGGGAATCTCGGTACCGGCATGCGGGAACGAGACGAGCAGCGGCGCGGTGCCGGGCGTGAAGCTGAACATCATGCGAAGTGGTCTAGACCGGTTGAACACCAAGTGTAGACTGCGCGGCACGCGGCTTGCATCAGGCTGCGGCACCTCCATCCACCCCTCGGGAGACACGATGATTCTCACGCGCCGCCTCACCTTGCTCGCCGCCGCCGCGGCCACCCTGTTCGCCGCACCGGCCTTCGCCCAGGACACCAAGGTCGCGATCGCGATCTCCGGCTGGACCGGCTTCGCGCCGCTGACGCTGGCGAAGGAAGCCGGCCTGTTCCAGAAACAGGGCCTCGATGTGTCGATCAAGAAGATCCCGCAGAAAGACCGCCACCTCGCGATCGCTTCGGGCGACGTACAGTGCGCCGCCACCACCGTCGAAACCTGGATCGCGTGGAACGCGGCCGGCGTCGCAACCACGCAGATCTTCCAGCTCGACAAGAGCTACGGTGCCGACGGCCTGGTCGTCAAGCCGACGATCGCGAAGATCACCGACCTGAAGGGCAAGACCGTCGCCGCTTCGGCGCCCGGCACCGCGCCGTACTTCGGGCTCGCGTGGATCCTGAAGAAGAACGGCCTGTCGATCAAGGACGTGAAGGTGCTGACGCTCGAGCCGCAACCGGTCGCCAACGCAATGATCGCCGGCACCACCGACTTCGACGCCGGCATGACCTACGAGCCGTACCTGAGCGCCGTGCGCGCCAAACCCGAGGCCGGCAAGATCATCGCGACCACGCTCGACTACCCGATGGTGATGGACACCTTCGGCTGCTCGCCGAAGTTCCTGAAAGAGAACCCGAAGGCCGCGAAGGCGCTCGCCGACGGCTACTTCGCCGCGCTCGACATGATCAAGTCCGACCCGAAGAAGTCGTACGAAATCATGGGCGCCGACGTGAAGCAGTCGGGCGAAGCGTTCGAGAAGTCGGCCGCGTTCCTGCGCTGGCAGGACAAGGCCGCGAACCAGAAGTTCTTCGCCGGCGAGCACGCGGCCTTCACGAAGGAAGCGGCCGACCTGCTGCTCGAGATCGGCACGATCAAGCAGATCCCCGACCTGAAGGCGCTGGCAGACACGAGCTTCATCAAGTAGTTCGCCGTTGAAGTCGCGCTTTTGAAACCACTCGTCGAGATCAGCCCGGCGCGCCGCAACGCGCTGGGGCTGGTGTTCTTCATTCTGTTCTTCGCGGTGTGGGCCGTCGCCACGCTGGGCGGCTTCGTGCCCAAGACCTTTCTGGCCGACCCGATCGCGTGTGTCCAGTCGGGCTGGGTCTTGCTGACCGAGCAGAACTTCGCGACCGACATCGGCTTCACGATCTGGCGCGTGCTCGGCGGCTTCGTGCTGGCGGCGATTCTCGCGGTGCCGCTCGGCGTCGCGATGGGCGCGTACAAGCCGGTCGAGGCCTTCTTCGAGCCCTTCGTCTCGTTCGCGCGCTACCTGCCGGCCTCGGCGTTCATCCCGCTGCTGATTCTGTGGGCCGGTATCGGCGAGGCGCAGAAGTTGTCGCTGATCTTCATCGGCTCGTTCTTCCAGCTCGTGTTGATGATCGCGCTGCAGGTCGGCGGCACGCGCCGCGATCTGGTCGAGGCCGCGTACACGCTCGGCGCGAGCGACTTCGGCATCGTCAAGCGCGTGCTGATCCCGGCTGCGGCGCCGCAGATCGCCGAGACGCTGCGCCTCGTTCTGGGGTGGGCCTGGACGTATGTGATCGTCGCCGAGCTGATCGGCGCGTCGAACGGCATCGGGCACATGATCACCGACAGCCAGGCACTGCTCGCGACGGATCAGATCATTTTCGGGATCATTACGATCGGCGTGATCGGGTTGATTTCTGATGTGCTGTTCAAGCGTGCGAATCGGGCGATGTTCAAGTGGGCTTCGATTTGAGCGGCGGTGCGTCGCGGCAGGTGGCACCCGGCGTCGGCTCATGCTGTGGTGGTCGCCGCTTCGCGCCGACTCCGTTGCGGTGCTCGCTTCGAGGTCGCGCCGCCGAACGCGCCTTTGCCGCTCCGACGCATGGGGCCAACAAATGAGCACCCTGTCGATCCAAGGCGTCGGCCGCACATTCCCCGGCGTCAACGGCGGCAAGCCGACGCTGGCGCTGCAGCCAACCAGCCTCGACGTCGCGCACAACGACTTCATCACCGTGCTCGGGCCGTCGGGCTGCGGCAAGTCGACCTTGCTGCGCATCGTCGCCGGCCTCGACACACCCACCGTCGGCCAGGTGCTGCTCGACGGCCAACAGGTCACCGGCCCCGGCGCCGACCGCGGCATGGTGTTCCAGAGCTACACGCTGTTTCCGTGGCTCACCGTGCGCGAGAACATCTGCTTCGGGCTGCGCGAGAAAGGCCTGCCGGCGGCCGAACAGGCCGAGATCGCCGCGCGCTTCATCGCCGAGGTCGGGCTCGCGGGGTTCGAGTCGCACTTTCCGAAACAGTTGTCGGGCGGCATGCAGCAGCGCGTCGCGCTCGCCCGCGCGCTCGCGAACGATCCGAAGATCCTGCTGCTCGACGAACCCTTCGGCGCGCTCGACAACCAGACCCGTGCGCTGATGCAGGAGCTGCTGCTGTCGATCTGGGAGCTGCACAAGAAGACCGTTCTGTTCGTGACCCACGACATCGACGAAGCGATCTTCATGGCGAACCGCTGCGCCGTGTTCAGCGCGCGCCCCGGGCGCATCAAGAACGAGCTGCAGATCGACCTGCCGTACCCGCGCCACTACACCGTGAAGACCACACCGCGCTTCTCGGCGCTGAAAGCACAGGTCACCGAAGACATCCGCGTCGAAACCTTGCGCGCGGTGCAGATGGAGAAGTAGCCAGCAGGCTACGCGGCCACGCCGGCCGCGACCAGCGCCGTCGCGGCCTCGATGTCAGGCGCCATCAACCGATCGACGCTCAGCCGCGCCACCTTCGCGCGCAGCCGCGCGAGCTGCGCCTCGATCGCATCCGACGAACGCAGCGGCCGGTGGAACTCGATCGCCTGCGCGGCGCACAGCCACTCGATCGCGACCACGCCGGCGGTGTTGTCGAGCATCGTGTGCAAACGCCGCGCCGCGAAGGTCGCCATCGAGACGTGATCTTCCTGGTTCGCCGAGGTCGGCAGCGAATCGACGCTGGCCGGGTGCGCGAGCGACTTGTTCTCGGACGCGAGCGCGGCCGAGGTCACTTGCGCGATCATGAAGCCCGAGTTCAGCCCGCCATGCTCGATCAGAAACGCCGGCAGGCCCGACAGGCCCGGGTCCATCAACATCGCAGTGCGGCGCTCGGCCAGCGCGCCGATCTCGGCGATCGCGAGCGCGAGGTTGTCGGCCGCGAACGCGACCGGTTCGGCGTGGAAGTTGCCGCCGCTGAGCGCTTCCTTCGTCTCTGCGAACACCAGCGGGTTGTCCGAGACGCCGTTCGCCTCGATCAGCAGGATGCCCCAAGCATGCTCGATCTGGTCGAGACACGCGCCCATCACCTGCGGCTGGCAGCGCAGGCAGTACGGGTCTTGAACGCGGTCGCAATCGAGGTGCGAGGCGCGCAGCGCGCTGCCGGCGAGCCACTCGCGGTAGCGCGTCGCGACCACGCGCTGGCCGCGCTGGCCGCGCACCGCGTGGATGCGGTCGTCGAACGGCGTGTCGCTGCCCTTGGCCGCGTCGACCGTCATCGCACCGACCGCCACCGCGACGTCGAACACGCGGTGCACGCGCTGCACGGCGTGGATTGCGAGCGCGGTCGAGGCCTGCGTGCCGTTCAGCAGCGCAAGGCCTTCTTTCGGGCCGAGTCGCAGCGGCGCGAGGCCGGCATGCGCGAGCGCCTGCGCGGCGGGCATGCGCTCGCCATTCACGAACGCTTCGCCGACGCCGATCAACACGCACGCCAGATGCGCGAGCGGCGCGAGATCGCCCGAGGCGCCGACCGAGCCCTTCTCGGGGATCACCGGCAGCACGTCGGCGTTCAGCAGCGCGAGCAGCAGCTCGATGACTTCGATGCGCACGCCCGACACGCCGTGCGCGAGACTCGCGGCCTTCAGCAGCAGCATCAGCCGCACGACCGGCGCCGCGAGCGGCTGGCCGACGCCGGCGCTGTGCGAGAGCACGAGGTTGGTCTGCAGTTGCGCGAGGTCGGCGTCCTGGATGCGCGTCTGCGCGAGCTTGCCGAAGCCGGTGTTGATGCCGTAGACCGCGGCGTGTTGCGCAACGAGCTCGCGCACCGCCGCGACGCTGGCCTCGACGCCCGCGCGCGCCGATTCGGCCAGCGACCAGCGCACGCCGCCGGCGGCGGCCTGTTCGAGCAACGCCGCATCGAGTCGGCCGGGAACGATGACGTGATGCGGCGCGGTGTCCATGCGGGCGGGCTCCAAAGTGGTCTAGACAACTTTAGCATGCGCGTCGCTAGAATGAGCCGATGACAACGGCGCCCCGCACCCTGCCTTACGCCACCGTGAAGGCGGCCTTGCGCGAGCGCATCGCACAAGGCGGCTGGGAGCCCGGCGTGCGGCTGCCGTCGGAGCGCGAGCTGGTGCAGGAATTCGGCTGCGCCCGCATGACCGTGCACCGGGCGCTGCGCGAGCTCGAAGAAGAAGGCCTGATCGAACGCCGCCAAGGCTCGGGCTCGTACGTGGCCGAGCTGCACCCGATCTCGAACCTGCTGCAGGTGCGCGACATCCACGACGAGATCCGCGAGCGCGGCCATGCGCACACGACGCGCGTGCACGGCGTCGTGCGCGAGAAGGCCGACGCGCGCACCTCGGCCGCGATGCGGCTGCCGAAGCACGCGCCGGTGTACCGCGTGCAACTCGTGCACCTGGAGAACGGCGTACCGATCCAGCTCGAAGACCGGCATGTGAACCCCGCCCTCGCGCCCGATCTGCTGGCGCGCGACTTCACCCAGGTCACGCCGTCGTTCGTGCTGTTCGAGCACGCGCCGCTGACCGAGGCGGAGCAGGTCGTCGAGGCGGTGCTTGCCACGCCTGAGCAGGCGGCATTGCTGGACGTGGCGGAGGGCAGCGCACTTTTGATGGTGTCGCGCCGAACCGTGTCACAAGGCGCGGTCGCGTCGGTCGCGCGTCTCTACCACCCCGGCGCCCGCTACCGCCTGATCGGCCGGTTCTCCGTGTAGTCACAATGGCGCACCTACGCGCCGAGATACGCTCATGACACCCAAAGAAACCCCGCCGTCGACCGCCGCGCGCGCCCACGACCTGACCGATGCCGAGTTCGCCGAGCTCGACGACCTGCTGCTCGAAACCCCCGAACCGCTGGAGCCGCTCGACGCGGTGATGCTCGACGGCTACCTCTGCGGCGTGATCGTGCAGCCGGTGTTGCTGGAGCCGGCGACCTGGCTCGCGCACATCTTCGATTTCGACGGCCGCCCGTTGCCCGACGAAGTGAATCAGGAATGGCTGACCCGCACGACCGCGCTGATCATGCGCCGCCACGCGGCGCTGAACCGCGCGATCGTCGAAGACGGCTGGTTCGACCCGCTGGTGCTCGAGTTCGACGAAGAGCACCCGCGCGAGCCACTGGCCGATGGCGAGGTCGACATGATGGCCGGCCTGAGCCCGGTGTCGCAGTCGCTGATGCCTTGGGTCGCCGGCTTCCACCACGCCGCCGAGACCTTCCCCGACCTCGCCGAGATGCCCGACGACGCGGTGATGGCTGCGCTGGCGCGCCTGTACCGCCACCTGCCGGTCGAGGACGACGAGCAGCGCGAGCTGGTCGCGCTGCTCGACCGCGAGCACCCGCTCGCAACGCTCGACGACGCGATGGAAGAACTCGTCGTGACGATCGCCGACTTGCAGGACCTGACGAGCGAGCAGCGCTACAAGGTCGAGACCGTGAAGCGCGAGACGCCGAAGGTCGGCCGCAACGACCCGTGCCCGTGCGGCAGCGGAAAGAAATTCAAACAGTGCCACGGGGCCGCTTGATCAATGCGGCTGCAGTTGCTGTCGGACCTGCACCTCGAAACCGAAATCTTCGAGCCGACGCCGGCGCCTGACGCCGAACTGCTGGTGCTCGCCGGCGACATCGACAGCACCTGGGCCGGCTTGGAGAAGTTCCGCGACTGGCCGGTGCCGGCGATCTTCGTCGCCGGCAACCACGAGTTCGATGGGTGCGAGATCACGCAGACCTGGCCCGCGCTGCGCGAGCGTTGCGCGCAACTCGGCATTCGCCTGCTCGAATGCGAAAGCTTGGTCGTGCCCGACCGCGCCGGCCAGCGCATCCGCTTCGTCGCGACCGTGCGCTGGAGCGATTTCGACCTGTTCGGCCCGGCGCAGCGCGAGCGCGCGATGCGCGCCGGCGGCTATTTCGTCAAGGTGATGCGCGCAACGCGGCACGGCGCGCCGTTCGACGCCGCCGCGGTGCGCGAAGAGGCGCTGATCTGCCGCTACTGGCTGCGCGCCGAGCTCGCGCAACCGAAGGCCGGCTGGGACAAAACCGTCGTCATCACGCACTTCGCGCCGAGTTTTCGCAGCGCCGACCCGCGCTACGGCGCGCAGCCCGGCACGGCCAGTTTCTGCAATGCCGACGACGACCTGCTGCAACACGCCGACCTGTGGATCCACGGCCACCTGCATTGCCAGTTCGACTATGCGGTGCCGCACGCCGGCGGCACCACCCGCGTCGTCTGCAATGCGCGCGGCCACGCGCGCCGGGGCGAGGCCGATGGGCACCAGCCCGTGCTGGTGCTCGAAGTCTGATCAAACGGATTGGTTGGTGACTTTCGGCGCCGAGCCGGTCAAAGACTGGAGCGCCGCGTCAGCCGATGTTCCCACGGCAGCGAATTGGGCGCCGGCAACGCGCCGAGCGCCATCGGCGGGGGTTCGTCAATCGGCCCGAAGCTCGCGTCGAGCCCGAACGCCGTGCCCATGTCGGCGCGGTCGGGTTCGCCCGCATGCCGCTCGTCGCGTCGCGCATTGAGCGTCGACAACCATGAAAGACCGTTTGCCCAGTTCATCGCGACCTCCCGCGTGCACTTGTCCGATGTATCCAAGTGTGAGCTTGTTGTCGGCACGCGGCGCACCGGCAAGAGGGCGCGAAAGGCGCAACCCGGTCGGACTTGGCATATCGGCGTGCCTGCGTCGCCGAGGGTTGCCAAAACCCCGCACTTGCCGCGCCTTCGACCTCACCCGACGCGGGCGCGCAGGGCCGGCGTTGACCCTACGCACGGGCAAACCCGGGGCGGATCGGGTCTAATTCGGCGTGCAGCCTCGCGCGCGAACGCGCCGCGCCCGGCCTTGTTCCACGACCCAACCCGAAGGATCCGACATGTACTCCGACGTCAAGCTTTTCATCAACGGTGAATGGACCACCGGCTCTTCGGGCAAGAGCGAACCGATCGTGAACCCGGCCACCGGCCAGGTCATCGCCCGCCTCGCGCACGCCGGCCCGGCCGACCTCGACGAAGCGCTGCACGCTGCCGACAAGGGCTTCAAGGTCTGGCGCAAGGTCTCGGGCTTCGAACGCTCGAAGCTGCTGCGCAAGGCCGGCGACATCATCCGCAGCCGTGCCGACGAGATCGCCGCGCTGATGACGCAAGAGCAAGGCAAGCCGCTGGCCGAGGCGAAGATGGAAACCATGCTCGCCGGCGACATCATGGACTGGTTCGCCGAAGAGTCGCGCCGTACCTACGGCCGCATCGTGCCGGCGCGCGCCGATGGCGTGATGCAGCTGGTCGTGAAAGAGCCGGTCGGCCCGGTCGCCGCGTTCACGCCCTGGAACTTCCCGATCAACCAAGCGGTGCGCAAGGTCTCGGCCGCGCTCGCGGCGGGCTGCTCGGTGATCCTGAAGGGGCCGGAAGAAACACCCGCAAGCGTGGCCGCGCTGGTCAAGGCGTATGCCGACGCAGGCCTGCCGGCCGGCGTGCTGAACCTGGTGTTCGGCGTGCCGTCGGAGATTTCGGAGTACCTGATCCCGAGCCCGATCATCCGCAAAATCACCTTCACCGGCTCGACGCCGGTTGGCAAGAAGCTCGCCGCGCTCGCCGGCCAGCACATGAAGCGGATCACGATGGAACTCGGCGGCCACGCGCCGGCGATCGTGTTCGGCGATGCCGATGTCGACACCGCGGTGAAGCAGCTCGCGGCCTCGAAGTTCCGCAACGCCGGCCAAGTCTGCATCGCGCCGACGCGCTTTCTGGTGCACGACTCGGTCTACGAGCGCTTCGTCGACGGTTTCGTCAAGGCGGCGCAGAGCATCAAGGTCGGCGACGGCATGAACGCCGACTCGCGCATGGGCGCGCTCGCGAATTCACGTCGCATCGAGGCGATGCAGATGTTCGTCGACGATGCGGTCGCCAAGGGCGCGAAACTGCTGACGGGCGGCAAGCGCATCGGCAGCACCGGCAACTTCTTCGAGCCGACCGTGCTCGGCCATGTGCCGGCAAGCGCGCGCATCATGAGCGAAGAGCCGTTCGGGCCGATCGCGCCGATCGTGCCGTTCAGCTCGTTCGACGAAGTCGTCGCCGAAGCGAACCGCCTGCCGTTCGGCCTCGCGTCGTATGCGTACACGCGCTCGTCGAAGACCGTGCAGGCGATCGGCGCGGCGATCGAGAGCGGCATGGTCACGATCAACCACGTCGGCTTCGCGCTGCCCGAACTGCCGTTCGGCGGCATGAAGGATTCGGGCTACGGCTCGGAAGGCGGCACCGAGGCGATCGAGGCGTATCTGAACACCAAGCTGATCACGCAGTTGGGCGTCGAGTAAGCGCGAGGCTCAGGGCGCGGCGACGTACTTGTTGCCGTTCGCCTTGTAGCGCGCCACCGACTTTTTCAGGTCCGTGTATTCCTCGCACGGCAAGGTGCAGACCTTGTCGAGCGCGGCCAAGCGCTGTTCGGCCGTCGGCAAATCGCCGGTGATCAGGGACAGCTCGCCCGAGTATTCGAGCGCGCCGCGGTGCTTCGGGTCGATGCGCAACGCCTCGTTGTAGAACTTCTCGGCACCGGCGTAGTCGGGCGGCAGGCCCTTGCGCAGGCTGTAGCCCATCAGGTTGTTCCAGTCGGCGCTGCCGGCGTCGCTGACCTTCTTGAGCTCATCGACGGCCGCGCTCCACTGCTTCTGCGCGATCAGCGTGCGCGCGGCGCTCAGCGTGTCGGGTTTGGCGGGCGCGGTGTCGGTAGCCCAGCCTGAGCCGAGCGCGCAGGCCAGCACCAGAGCGAGAGAAGTCGGGCGGATGCGCATGGCGGGTCTCCACGGGTGCGAGGCTCGCAGAGTCGCATCAATGCCCGGGCGGTGCAAGCAGCGCGCGGGTTCCTCAGTAGAATCGCGCCCCCGCCTCATTGCCGCCGCGCTCGTTGCCGCCGGCCCTCGCCCATGTTCTGCGCCATCGACTTCGGCACGTCCAATTCCGCCATCGCCATTCCGGACGGCGCGGCCGGCATGCGCCTGGTCGAACTCGAACCTGGCCATCAGACGATGCCGACCGCGGTGTTCTATTTCGTCGAGGGCCCCGAGCTCGACGGCCCGCCGCGCGCCTTCGGCCGCGCGGCGGTGGCCGCGTATGTCGACGGCCTCGACGGCCGCCTGATGCGTTCGATGAAAAGCATCCTCGGCAGCAACCTGATCGACCAGACCACTGACGTCGGCGGTGGCCGCGGCGCGAAGTACCTCGACATCGTCGCCGGCTACCTGAAGCACCTGAAGGGCCGCGCCGAGCGCCAGGCCGGCGTGCCGATCCGCCGCGCGGTGCTCGGCCGGCCGGTCTTCTTCGTCGACGACGACCCGGTGCGCGATGCGCAGGCGCAATCGGCACTCGAAGCCGCCGCGCGGCAAGTCGGCTTCGACGACATCCAGTTCCAGTACGAGCCGATCGCCGCGGCGTTCGACTACGAGCGCAGCGTCACCCGCGAACAGGTCGTGCTGGTCGCCGACATCGGCGGCGGCACCTCCGACTTCTCGGTCGTGCGCGTCGGCCCCGAGCGCATCGACGTGCTCGACCGCAAGAGCGACATCCTCGCGAACCATGGCGTGCACGTCGCCGGCACCGACTTCGACCGGCGCGTCGAGCTGGCCGCGATCCTGCCCGAGTACGGCTACGGCGCGTACGGCCCGAGCGTCGCCGGTGCGCCCGCGCGCGAGGTGCCGAGCGGCGTGTACTTCGACCTCGCGACCTGGCATTTGATCAACACCGTCTACAGCCCCGGCCGCGTCGCCGAGCTGCGCAGCATGCGCGGCTTCTATGGCGAACCGAAGCACTACGAGCGGCTGATGGTGGTCGTCGGCGAGCGCCTCGGCCACGAGCTGATGGCGCGCGCTGAAGCCGCCAAGATCGACGTCGCCGACGGCGGCGCCACGCGCATCGATCTGAGCCACACCGAGCGCCACCTCGCGGCGACGCTGACGGAGCAGCAGGCGGTCGACGCGATCGAGGTCGACATCGAGCGCATCGTCGCGGCCGCGGGCGAAGCGGTGACGCAGGCTGGGCTCGGGCCGGATCAGGTCGACGCGCTCTACTTCACCGGCGGCTCGACCGGGCTGCGCCTGCTTGCGAACCGCATCGCGGCGGCGTTCCCGTCAGCGCAGGTAGCACGCGGCGACCGTTTCGCGAGCGTCGCGACCGGCCTCGGGCTGCACGCGCAGCGCTGGTTCGGGCGTTGATGGAGCGCCCCGGGGCCCCGGGGGATATCAGCCGGCGCCGAGCACCGCCGCCATCGCCACCGCCGTCGCCTCGACGTTGCCGCTGTTCAGCCCCGCCACGCAGATGCGCCCCGAGCGCACCATGTAGACGCCGTGCACCTCGCGCAAGGTGTCGACCTGCGCGGTCGTCATGCCGGTGTAGCTGAACATGCCGCGCTGGGTCAGGAAGTAGCCGAAGTCGCGGCCCGGCAGCTTGGCCGAGAGCACGCCGTGCAGCTTCGCGCGCATCGCGAGGATGCGCTCGCGCATCGCGCCTAGTTCGATTTCCCAGTTGTGGCGCAGGCCCGGGTCGGTCAGCACGGTCGCGACGATCTGGCCGCCGTGAATCGGCGGGCTCGAGTAGTTGCGGCGCACCGTGAACTTCATCTGGCCGAGCACCAGCGCGGCTTCGTGCGCGTTCGGACAGACCACGCTGAGCGCGCCGCAACGCTCGCCGTAGACGCTCATGCTTTTCGAGAACGAGTTCGCGATGAAGAAACTCACGCCGGCGCTGGCGAGCGCGCGTGCGGCGTAGGCGTCTTCAACGATGCCGTCGCCGAAGCCCTGGTACGCGAGGTCGAGGTAGGGGATCAGACCCCCATCGCGCAGCACCGGGATCAGCTGATCCCATTGCGCACGGGTCAGGTCGACGCCCGTCGGGTTGTGGCAGCAGGCGTGCAGCAGCACGATGCTCTTCGCTGGCAGGCCGCGCAGCGTGGCGAGCATCGCGTCGAAGTTCAGGCCGCCCGCGACCCGATGAGGGTCCGCCTTCGTCGGACCTTCGGCGTCGTAGTACGGGTAGGTGTTCACCGTCAGGCCCGCGCCCTCGAACATCGAGCGGTGGTTGTCCCAAGTCGGGTCGCTGACCCAGACCTGGCTGCCCTTGAAATACGTCGCGAGAAAGTCTGCGCCCACTTTCAGCCCGCCGCTGGAGCCGACCGACTGGATCGTCGCGACCCGGCCCGATGTGACGGCCTCGTGGTCGGCGCCGAACAGCAGCTGCTGCACCGCGCTGCGGAAGTTCGCCGCGCCTTCGATCGGCAGGTACGGCTTCGGCCCGCCTTTCGCCACGACCATCGCCTCGGCGCGCCGCACCGAGTCCATCACCGGGATGCGCCCGGCATCGTCGAAGTAGATGCCGATGCTCAGGTTGATCTTGTTCGGCCGCGGGTCTTTCTGGAAGTCCTCGTTGAGGCTCAGGATCGGGTCGCCGGCGAAGGGGGGAATGTGTTCGAACATGGAGAAAAAGGCCTCAGTGGATCGTGTCTTTGGCCGCAAGGGCCGCTTCGATGTCGCTCTTCAGTGATTCGGGTTTGTCGGTCGGCGCATAGCGCTTGATCACCTTGCCGTCGCGGCCGACCAGGAACTTGGTGAAGTTCCACTTCACCGACTTGCTGCCGAGCAGGCCCGGCGCTTCTTTCGTCAGCCACTGCCACAGCGGATGCGCTTCGGCGCCGTTGACCTTGACCTTGCCCATCATCGGAAAACTCACGCCGTAGTTGAGCTGGCAGAACGACGCGATCTCGCTGTCGGCGCCGGGGTCCTGGCCGCCGAACTCGTTGCTCGGGAAACCCATCACGACCAGGCCTTGGTCGGCATAGGTTTTCCACAGTTCCTCGAGCCCGCCGAACTGCGGCGTGAAACCGCACTCGCTCGCGGTGTTGACGATCAGCATCACCTTGCCGCGCTGGCTGGCCAGCTGCGCCGGCTTGCCGTCGATCGAGAGCGCGTCGAAGTCGTAAATGCTGGTCGGTGGGTTGGCCATGGTCGTCTCCGGAGGTGTGCCGCAACGGCAAGGGGTGCACGATCGTACCGCCGCGCCCGGCTCAGGCCGCCGGGTCGGGCCAAGCGTCCCAGACGAACGCAGTCGCGCCGAGATCGAAGCTCGCAACGCCCGGGGCGTGCATCGGCAGGCTGAGCAGCCGTTCGCCGCCGGGCGCGAACACGCTGCTGCCGCCGAGGTGCAACGCGTCCGGCGAACCTGGCGGGTTGCTCAGCGCGTTCGGCCAGTTGTTCTGCACCACCCAGGCGTTCGACTGCCGCGCGAGTTGCTGCGCCAGCGGCAGCACGTCGACCCAGTGTTCATCGCGGTTCTCCGGCGCCTTGCCCATCGCGCCGGGCCAGAACAGCAGTTGCGCCGCACCCGCCGGCAGATGCACGCGAACCAGCGCCAGGTCTTCGACTTCGCGGCACATCACGGCGCTGGTCTTCCAGCCTTGCAGCGTCGAGACCGGCCGGCCGCGCCCGCCGTGGAAAAAGGTCGCCTCCGCCGGCGTCTGGCCGGTCTTGTCGACCTGCCCGACGAGCTCGCCGTGCTCGTCGATGTGCAGGTAGCTGTTGTAGATCGCGCCACCGGCCGGCGCGAACGTCGGTGCGCCGACGGCGCAGGCCAGGCCGAGCGCCTTGCACGCGGCGCGGATGCGCACGATCGCCGGATCGACCTTCTCGGGCAAGGCCTCGGCGCGGATCTGCCGATGGAAGCCGGTGACCGCCAGCTCCGAGAACACGCAAATCGCGGCGCCGCGCCGCGCGGCCAGCCGCATCGCCTGGTCGATGACCGCGAGGTTGGCGTCGACCGTCCAGTGCATCGGCACCTGCGCGATGGCGATGCGCAAGCCCTTCGCGGTTGCAGTCACCGGTGCCCTCCGGTTGGTGTCGTCGGCCGGCGCTGCATGGTGTCAGCCCGCGGCGCAGGCACAGTGCGCGCCGCCCTCAATGCTTGTCGCTGCGCGCGATCGCCAGCAGGTGATCCAGCTCTTCCTTGTGCTTGACGCCGTTCGAGCGGTGCCAGCGGTAGATCAGCCACATCGTGCCGGCCACCACGGCGCCGAACATCGTGATCGCGGTGAACGCCGACAGGCCGAACTTGGTCATGCCGGTGTAGAACGCGCCGAGGCCGAGGATGCAGGCCTGCTCGTTGAAGTTCTGCACCGCGATCGATCGGCCGGCGCCCATCAGGTTCGCGCCACGGTGCTGCAGCAGCGCGTTCATCGGCACGACCATGTAGCCGCCGATCGCGCCGAGCAGGATCAGGAACGGCGCCGCGATCCAGACGTTGGTGATCGCGTTCAGGCCGATCACCAGCAGGCCGAGCAGGATGCCCATCGGGATCACGCTGGTCGCCTGATCGAGCTTCATGCGCAGCGACGCGATCACCGCGCCGGCCGCAGTGCCGACCACGACCACCGCGACCAGCGAGGTCGCCTGCGTCGTCGTGTAGCCGAGCGCCGCGGTCGCCCAGGCGAACACGATGATGCGCAGGTTGCCCGAGACGCCCCAGAACAGCGTCGTCGTTGCCAGCGAGATCTGGCCCAGCTTGTCGCTCCACAGACGCGCGTTGCAGCTCGAGAAGTCGCGCATCAGGCCGACCACGCCGTGGCCGAGCGGCTGCAGCGGCGCGTCGGTGCGCGGAATGCGCAGGTTGAAGATCGCCGCGATCAGGTACAGGAACACGATCACCGCGATCGCCGACTCGGGCGCGGTGACGATGCCGGTGTCGATCATCGGCAGGTCGAACGCGAGCAGGTGGCGCGACACGACCGTGCCGACCAGCTGCCCGCCGAGCGCGATGCCCAGGATGATCGACATGATCGTCAGCCCCTCGATCCAGCCGTTCGCCTTGACGAGCTGCGAGTTCGGCAGCAACTCGGTCAGGATGCCGTACTTGGCCGGCGAGTACGCCGCCGCGCCGAGCCCGACGATCGCGTAGGCCACCAGCGGGTGGCCGCCGAACAGCATCAGCAGGCAGCCCGCGACCTTGATCGCGTTGGCGTAGAACATCACCTTGCCCTTCGGCACGGCGTCGGCGAAGGCGCCGAGAAACGGCGCGAGGATCACGTAGAACAGCGCGAACATCGGCCCCAATGCCGGAATGTTCCACGATGGCGCGTTCGTCGTCTTCAGCATTTCGATCGCGGCGACGAGCAACGCGTTGTCGGCCAGCGAGCTGAAGAACTGCGCCGACATGATCGTGTAGAAGCCTTTTTTCATGCGCGCGGCGGCTGCGGTTCAGGCTTGTGGGGTGGCGAGAGCATTTGCGGGATTGTCGCCGCTGACGCGGTGCGTTAAGGAGCCCCGGCGCAGACGCCGGGTTAGCACTTACTCGGCGCCCGACATGGCGCGTCCAACGCGTGACGCTGCACGCGCTGCGGCGGCGTTATAGCACGCGGGTTTGACCGCGGATCGCGGCTGGCAGAATCCGGCGCATGCCGCGTCAAATCTCTTGAAGGGTCACGGACGATGCCGCGCCCCGTAGAAGCCCTCATCCATACAGAAGCGCTCGCGCACAACCTGACGCGTGCCCGCGTCGCGGCGCCCGACGCCAGGGTCTGGGCGATCGTGAAGGCGAACGCCTACGGCCACGGCATCGAGCGCGCGTATGCCGGCCTGAAGGGTGCCGACGGCTTCGCGCTGCTCGACCTGAACGAGGCCGAACGCATCCGCGCGCTCGGCTGGCGCGGCCCGATCCTGCTGCTCGAAGGCTGCTTCGAGCCGCGCGACCTGGAGCTGTGTTCGCGTCTGAACCTGTGGCACACGGTCCACCACGAAGCCCAGATCGACTGGCTCGCAGCGCACAAAACGCACGTGCCGCACCAGGTGTTCCTGAAGATGAACAGCGGCATGAACCGGCTCGGCTTCCGCCCCGCGCACTACCAGCATGCGTGGCAGCGGCTCAGCGGCCTGACGCAGGTCGAGAGCATCGCGCTGATGACGCACCTGTCGGATGCCGACGGCGCGCGCGGCATCGCGCACCAGCTCGCGGTGTTCGAGGAGGCGACCCGCGGCATGCCCGGCGAGCGCACGCTGGCGAACAGCGCCGCGACCTTGCGCTTCGCGCCGAACGTCGAGGCTGTGCGCGCTGACTGGGTGCGGCCCGGCATCATGGTCTACGGTTCGTCGCCCGACTTCCCCGAGAAAACGATCGCCGACTGGGGCCTGCAGCCGACGATGAGCCTGCGCGCCGAAGTCATCGCGATCCAGGACCTGAGGGCCGGCGAGCAGGTCGGCTACGGCAGCCGCTTCACCGCCGACCGCGACCTGCGCATCGGCGTGATCGCCTGCGGTTACGCCGATGGCTACCCGCGCGTCGTGCCCGACGGCACGCCGGTGCTGGTGGGCGACGTGCGCACGCGGCTCGTCGGCCGCGTCTCGATGGACATGATCACGATCGACCTGACGCCCGCGCCCGAGGCGCAGATCGGCAGCGTCGCGACGCTGTGGGGCATGAGCCCGGGCGGCGCGGTGCTCGCGATCGACGAGATCGCCGCGGCCGCCGGCACGGTCGGCTACGAGCTGATGTGCGCGCTCGCGGCGCGCGTGCCGACGCGGGCCGTCTGACGGATCGGCGGCGCACGCCATGCCCACCATCCCCGAGCACGAGGTCGAGTTCACCGCGATCCGCGCGCAAGGCGCGGGCGGGCAGAACGTCAACAAGGTGTCGAGCGCAGTGCACCTGCGCTTCGACATCCGCGCGTCGAGCCTGCCGGAGCCGATCAAGGAACGGCTGCTGGCGCTGAGCGACTCGCGCATCACGTTCGACGGCGTGATCGTGATCAAGGCCCAGACCACGCGCAGCCAGGACATGAACCGCGCCGATGCACTGGCACGGCTGCAGGCGATCGTCGACGCGGTCGCGGTGCCGCCGAAGCCGCGCCGCGCGACGAAGCCGACCTGGGGCTCGAAGCAGCGGCGGCTGGAGGGCAAGAGCCAGCGCGCGCAAACCAAGGCCAGCCGCGGCCGGGTGACGGACTGAACACCTGCCGATAATCAACCGCCAGGCGTCCTGGCTCGGAGGCATCGATGGTTGTTCGTGTCGTCAGACTGGGGAGTGCGCGAATCGATGGTGAGGGCACGCGCATCGGCACGGTGCGGCGCCCGCCACGAGGTGTGCCAAAGGCCAGGTTTGCGTCCGAAAACTGGTACGACGTGTGGTTTCCGAACCTGGCGCCGAGCGCCGAGACCGTCAAGCTTGCGCAGGAAGCGACCACACCGGCACAGTGGGTCGCGTTCATCCGGAAGTACAAGGCCGAGATGTCGAAACCCGAAGCCAGCCATTCACTCGCGCTGTTGGCGGCGCTTTCACAGAACAGCAACTTCTCGGTTGGCTGCTATTGCGAGCGCGAAGAACACTGCCATCGTTCGGCGCTGCGGGAGTTGCTGGCCGAAAAGGGCGCGAAGTTCGAGTGAGTTCGCTCGCGTCGCTGCTGACCGAGGTTCGCGCCTGCGTGCTTTGCGCGCAGCACTTGCCGCTCGGACCGCGTCCGGTGCTGCAAATGCATGCGTCGGCGCGCATCCTGATCGCAGGGCAGGCACCGGGCAGAAGGGTGCATGAATCAGGCATCCCGTTCGACGACCCCAGCGGCGACAGGCTGCGCACGTGGCTGGGTGTTTCGCGCGAGGTGTTTCACGACGCGGCGCGCGTGGCGATTCTGCCGATGGGCTTGTGCTTCCCTGGCGCGGCCAAGTCCGGCGATCTTCCTCCCAGGCCTGAGTGCGCCCCCGCGTGGCGTGCGCCATTGCTGTCGCACCTGAAGAACCTCGAACTCACGCTGGTGATCGGCCGCTACGCCCAAGCCTGGCACCTGCCGAACGAAACCGAATCGCTCACTGCAGTCGTTCAGGCATGGCGCAAGCACTGGCCTCACACCATTCCATTGCCCCATCCGAGTCCGCGCAACAACCTGTGGCTGAAGCGCAATCCGTGGTTTGAGCAGGAACTTGTCCCGCTCCTGCAAGCGCGCGTGTCGGAGGTGCTCAAACGTGCCGGCTGACCTGCCAGCGACCGGGCAGCATTCCGGCGGCCGAGCGCGGACGCTATTCGAGGGCAGCGCTGCCGGCCAGCGCCGCGACGATCTGCCCGAGCCGCTTCAGGTTCGCCTCCAGCTGCACCGACCACGGCTCGGCATAGTGGATGCGGATGAAATGGTCGAACCGGTCGCTGCAGCTGAAGGTCGCGCCCGGCACGAGCCCGATGTGCTCGCGCCGACCGATCTCGAACACCTTGCGTGAGCTCACCGACTTCGGCAACTCGATCCACAGCATGAAGCCGCCCTGCGGCCGCGAGAGCCGGCAGCCTTCGGGAAAGTGGCGCGTCACCGCGTCGATCATGCGTTCGCATTGCGCGCGCATCGCGGCGCGCAGCTTGCGCATGTGGTGGTCGTAGCCGCCGTCGCGCATGAACTCGGCGATCACCTCCTGCTGCAGCGCGGCGCCGGCGCACGAGGTGTGGAACTTCAGCGACTGCACCGCCGCGAAATGCCGCCCCGGCGCGATCCAGCCGACGCGGTAACCGGGCGCCACGGTCTTGGTGAACGCCGAGCACAGGATCACGTCGTCCGTCGTGTCGAAGCTCTTCAGCGCCGGCGGGCGCTCGTCGCCGAAATGGGTCTCGCCGTAGATGTCGGTCTCGATCAGCGTGAAGCCGCGCTGCGCCGCGAGCGCGACGAGGCGGCGCTTGTTCTCGATCGGCATCAGGCAGCCGAGCGGGTTGTGGAAGTTCGGGATCACGACGCAGGCGTGGATCGCACCCGCCTCGCGCGTGGCCAGGTCGAGCGCCTCGATCGAGAGGCCGTCGCGCGGGTGCGTCGGGATCTCGAGCGAGCGCATGCCGAGCGAGCGCACGATCTCGAGCAGCATCCAGTAGGTCGGCGATTCGAGCGCGATCGTGTCGCCCGGCTTCGCGGCGGCGCGCAGCGCGATCAACAGCGCCTCGGTGCCGCCGTTGGTGATCACGACGTTCTCGGGGCGCAAGCGCAGCCCGGCGTTGACGCTGCGCCGCGCCACCTCCTTGCGCAGCGCGGTGCTGCCCATCATCTCGTACTGCGACGCGTACTCGGGGTGCAGCCGGTTCAGCCGCGCCGACAGGTGGCGCAGCTTGGCCTCGGGCAGCAGCGCGCGCGCCGGCACGCAGCGGAACGACGGCACCGCGAGCGGGTCGTCGGCGCCGATCAGGAACTCGCGCGTCACGTCGTCGGGCGTGACGAAGCCGGCGCTGCTCACACGCGTGTCGAGCTCGGGCTCGGGCAGCGCGGCGTGGCGCGCGGCGACGAAGTAGCCCGACTTCGGCCGCGCCTCGACGAGCGCGCGGTTCTCGAGCCAGCGGTACGCGAGCGTCGCGGTCGATGCGCTGATCGCGTGCTGCTGGCAGAGCTGGCGCACCGACGGCAGGCGATCGCCGGTGCGCAGGCTGCCTTCGACGATCGCGCGTTCGAGCTCGGCCGCAACGCGGTGGTACAGCGGGAAGCCCGGGGTCAGCGCGGTGTCCATGTCAGCCGTCCTGACGCACCGGGCGTTCGAGCAGCAAGAGGCGCAGCGCCAGGCCCGCGAGCACGGTGCCGAGGAACCAGCCCTGGACCCTCGAGACCCACGGGTTGCGCTGCAGCGCCGCGGCGAAGCCGGCCCGCGGGCCGTGCGCGAGGCTGTACGACAGCACGAACACCATGTTCGGGCCGGGCGTGACGAACAGCGCCAGCACGGCGACAAGGAACAGCGCGAGGGTCGAGGGCTCGACGATCATGGCGCGGGCTTCGCACTGCGCCGCGCGGTGACCTCGATCTCGATCCGCATGCGCGGGTCGGCCAAGCCGGCCGAAATCATCATCGCGGCCGGGCGCACATCGCCGAAATACTTGCGCAAGGTCGGCCAGCAGCGGCTGAAGTCGTTGCCGGCCGGCAGCACGTAGTTGACGCGGACGACATCCTTCATGCTCGCGTTCGCCCGCGCGAGCGCGGCCTCGATGTTCTGCAGGCATTGCTCGGTCTGCTCGACCAGATCGTCGGCGATCGTCATCGATGCATAGTCGAAACCGGTCGTGCCGGAGACGAACACCCAGTCGCCGTCGACCACGGCGCGCGAGTAGCCGATCTCGTCTTCGAAGCGGGAACCGGAACTGATCAGCTGGCGGGTCATGGCGAGGGTCTGGCAGCGGCAACAGGCCATTGTCGGCCGCGAACCGGGGCCATGACAGACACAGAAGCATCGGGTTGTGACCAGCACAGTCTGCGGTTCGTGCATCTGTGCTGCTGCAGTTGCTTCGGCACTGAACGTAGCTTCCGCGGCGCCGTTGCGGAACACTGGCCGAACCCCCGCGAACCCTTCGGAGACCCACCATGCTGCGCTTGCGCCCCCCCGTCACCCTGCGCCTCGAACGCGGCCACCTGCTCGCTTGGCCGCGTCAGTCCGGCGTGCGGCTGCGCGTGCTCGCCGGCTCGGCGTGGGTGACGCAGGCGAACGACATGGAAGACCACTTTCTGCAGCCCGGTCAGACGCTGACCCTGCGCCCCGGCTCGCGCGCGCTCATCGGCGCCGAGCAGGATGTGTCGCTGAGCTTCGAGTCCGGTCGTGGCCTCGGCCTCGGCCTCGCAACCGGGTGGCGGCAGTGGCGTGCGGCAGCGCGCGAGCGCACCGAGCGCCGCGACGCGCAGGCCGCGGGCTGCGGCGTGCTCTCGGCCACGTAGGTCCGCGGCGACCGGCCGCGGTGAACGGCGCGGCGACAATGGCCACATGGCGAAAGAAAAGTCGATCTACACCTGCACCGAGTGCGGCGGCACCTCGGCCAAATGGCTGGGCCAGTGCCCGAGCTGCGAAGCCTGGAACACGCTGGTCGAATCGGTCGCCGAAGCGCCGTCGAAGAACCGCTACTCCAGCGGCAACAACGGCAATGCGCGCGGCCTGATCGCGAGCCAGCCGGTCGCCACGCTCTCCGAGATCGAGGCCAGCGATGTCGACCGCCAGCCCACCGGCATCGACGAGCTCGA